>NZ_JBRKIT010000041.1:0-4802 GCF_052983395.1 Sinomicrobium halophytocola | reverse complement strand
GTGCCGACCGGATCCTTAAGCCGCATGGCCTTCACAGCAGCTTCATTCAAGAGAATGGCCATACTGTCGGTGGGATACCGGTACACATCAATATCGCGGCCGGCAACCAATTCGATACCGAACGTCTCGGTGAAACCGGCATCCGTACCCATCCGCACGAATTCCAGTTTCTCATCAGCTTTCGTACTGCCTTCCCAATGGAATCCCCAACTGTCGCTCCACTGTTGTGTAATGGGGTTGGCCGAAAGGGAGACGGATGTCGCGGCATTGCTTCCGAGTAATTCGTTTTTAATGGAGGTATAATTCTTATCCATATCGCCCTGAAAAAAGAGGTATACCAGATTATTCCGGTTATACCCGGCATCCCGGTCCAGCCCATATTGGATCTGGCGGTAAACGATTGTAAGGCTCCTTAAAAAATAATACTATTAAGACCATCGTGGAAATTGATGTTGCCTAACCTAAAATAGGTTTCATCTCGGTCGGTTCTTCCTGAACGATAATATCTGTAAAAATCTGAATTGTAGATATGCTCTCTGTATTCCTGTTTTAATTCCTGCAATTGTTCTGAAAAATAACTCGCGTACAATTTTCACCTCATCAACAGGACAGGCTGTCTGTGTACGAAATATCCTATTGTGGTATATGAGTTTCGACAGGATGTATGACTTAATGTTGTCAAAGAAGTTGATTTCCTCCCAATGGTTTTTAAAGCCTTGCTTTGTAATATCTTTATCGGCTGCAAGAACTCAGGTATCTTGTCATCTGGTACGCTTCATCAATTATATTAGGTGCAGGCAGCGAAATTGCGTTTTCTTTTCGCTGTATCTCCGAGATAATATAATTTAATGAAGATACTATTTCAGTTAGTTTGTTTAATATACTTCTTTTCTAAAATACAATTTCACGGCTTTAAAAACCGAGATAAGCTACCTATAAATAATGATGAAACGACCAATAGCACAAATGCCATCCTTAGATTGAAATATTCTGACAGGATGCCAATTAAAGGCGGCCCTATCAGAAAACCAATAAATCCAATAGTCAACACGGATGCAATGCCCGAAGCCGGAGCCATTCTTTTCGTTTTGCTTGCCATCCCTGCCACAAGCGGAACCATTGAGGAAATGCCCAATCCAATCAATCCAAAACCAATCGAACTTCCTGTAAGGCATGGATAAATAATTGCAATCGATGTTCCCGAAAAAATAAGGCAGGCGTTTATCTGCATAAGATTTCTAATTCCGTATCTATCCAATAGAAAACTATTCGCAAATCTGCCTGCGGTCATCATTGCCATAAAAGCCGAATAGCCAATCCCTATATTGTCTTTTACATCATGCACCTCTTTTTGAAAATAAACCACGCTCCAATCATACATTATGCTTTCACAAATCATGGCAAAGAATGCAATCACTCCAAGTATGATGAGGGATTTTTCGGGTATGGCAAATGTTTTTCCGACCTGCTCCAATTCGGGATTGTAAAAAAGATAGCGTTTCGCTAACAGGATGATGGATATTCCCAAAGAAGCGACAACAATAAATTGCGTTACCGTCGGTACTCCGTTTTTGATTAACAGTGTTCCGACAGATGCCCCTATAAAACCCGCCACACTCCAAATACCATGAAAAAAGGGCAATAAAGTTTTATTTACGTTTTGCTCCGCAAGAGTTCCCTGCGTATTCATAGACACATTTACGGCACTATAAAACAGTCCCGACAGGAAAAGACTGGTAACGAGCTGTATCGTTGTATTGCTCAATCCTATTATTACCAATATGATATGGTATAAAACCAAACCCCAAACGGCTACTGATTTACTTGAATATTTTTTGATAAGCCAACCCGAAACGGCTAATGAAACCCATAAGCCAACAGGCATGGCAAACAAAACACTACCCAATTGTCCATCGGACAGGTTTAGTTTTTGCTGAATATCGGCTACTCTTGAAGTCCAAGTGGTGAAACTCAACCCTAATAAAAAGAATACGATACCAACTGCAATATTCCGATTGTTGAAAACGTACTTTTCAGGCTCTCTATTCATGGCGTTCACCGTCATTTTGTGGAAGTATCTCGGCTACATTTGATTTTATGCCGTTTATGGTTGTTCCTGCCTGTAAAAGGTCTGCTGTACCATTTAGTAAGTTATGTGGAAACGGCAGTTCAGGAACAGACAATTCGTTTAAGGATTGCTGTTCTTCAATGGACAGTTCCAATTCCGAAGCCTTGATATTCTGCTTTAACTGTTCCAATGTCCTTGCACCGAGCAAAGTCGAGGTAACTCCTTTTTGATGCATTACCCATGCAATGGAAACAGCCGATACAGGAACGTTTCTATCTTTTGCGATAGCAGTTAATTGTTCGATTATCCGATAGGTTTTTTCCGGAAGCTCTGGACTTATCCTGCTTTCATTCCTGCCACTTAATTGCCGACCTTTGTTTTCTCTCATATACTTTCCGCTCAATATCCCCTCTTTTAATGGTGACCAAGGCATAACACCCAATCCCATATCCAAAGCCATAGGGATTAGCTCGTTTTCCACCGACCTTTCCAAAAGAGAATACTCTAATTGCAGACCGATAAATGCCGACCAACCTCTGAATTTTGCGAGCATTTGAGCCTCCGTGATTTTCCATGCAGGGGTATCGGAAATAGCTATATATCGTATTTTCCCTGCACTCACCAAATCTTGCAAGGCCGAAAGCGTTTCTTCTATTGGAGTATAGGGGTCAAAAGCGTGAAGCCAATAGAGGTCTATATAATCTGTCTGTAACCTCCGTAAAGAATGTTCCAGCGATTGGATAATACTTTTTCTGCTCGCTCCGCCACCGTTAGCATCATAAGGGTACATATTGCCCCAAAATTTTGTGGAAATAACCAAAGCATCCCTCCGAACGGATTTGTTAGCTAAAAAATTTCCAATGATTTTTTCCGAATGACCTTTTGTGTAAATATTTGCCGTATCAATAACATTCCCACCGTTTCCAATATACTCATCCAGTATCTCATTAGCATCCGCAGGATTAGTTCCCCAACCCCAATCTTCGCCAAAGGTCATCGTTCCTAATGTTAAGGGGCTGATACGTAACCCCGATTTTCCCAATGTCCTGTAATCTGATAAACCCATCATTTTTATGTTTTAAATTCTACCTGTACAAAATTAGAAAGGGCAATTGGGTGAAAATGTCCGCAATCAAACGAACCATATCGAAAATCAATCAATATTAGTTTCCTGCCTATGCGTTTAGTAAATTAGCATTATGAATAACCTCAACGACATAGTGGACTTTTACAAAAAGAAAAACCTAAATGTCCCTACTTATTTCCAATGGGGAACAGGGCATTTTGATGTGATGAAAATTGATACGGTGAAGAAAAGAGATGATGCTATATCGTTGCTCTCGTTTACACGAAAAAGCCTCTACAAAATAAAATTGGTACAGGGTAAATGCAAATGTCATTATGCGGATAGGACTATCGAAATCGAAAAATATGCGTTGGTTTTTATTAACCCAATGATACCCTTTCTGCTTGAAGAAACAGAAGAACCGATAAAAGAATACTTCTGCATTTTCAACGAAGAATTTTTTAGCAACTTCGGGGATATAAAGACTTACCCCGTTTTTCAAAATCATCATGATAACGTATTTGGTTTATCGGAGGATGAATATCTGACATTTGAAACTCTATTGGATAATATGAAAGAAGAACTTCGCTCTGATTACGAATACAGGTTTGATGCTGTTCGTAATCTCGTATATGAGCTTATCCATAAGGCAATAAAAATAAATGGCGTACAACGTAAAGTAACGAAAAGAAACGGTGCTGAAAACCGGATAACATTGCTCTTCGAGGAACTGTTAGCTTTACAATTCCCATTGCATTCCACTTCTGACAGCGTTAAACTTAGGAAACCCAAAGACTTTGCTGAACGGCTTTCGGTATCAATCAATCACTTGAATAAATCCGTTAAACACATCCGTAATAAAACTACTTCGGAAATCATTACGGACAGAATATTGCAGGAAGCCAAAATATTGCTAAAGGTTACAGGTTGGTCAGTTTCGGAAATTGCTTACTCCTTAGGCTATGAAACTCCGTCAAGGTTTATCTATACTTTCCGCAAAAATATAGGTGTGCCACCACTGGCATACAGGAATGAAAATACATAAACCAAGATTTTTCTTCGCATGAAAAGATTACTCACTAAAAATCCAGGTATTATTTTCCCTTAATCGCTAATAGTTCCTTATTCATCCCTCAAACTATCCACCGGGTTGGCCACTGCCGCTTTAATGGCCTGCCAACTCACCGTCACGATGGTAATCAACGCCGCCAGCACCCCTGTCAGGGCAAATACCCACCATTCGATACCGATCCGGTACGAATAACTGGCTAACCACTTGTTCATGGCATACCAGGCTATGGGGGAAGCGATGACGAACGATAACATCACCAGTTTCAGAAAATCCTTAGACAATAACCGCGTAACGCTCCATACCGATGCGCCGAGCACCTTCCGTACCCCGATTTCTTTGGTACGGCTCTCGGCCATATAGGCCGCTAACCCGAACAGGCCTAAACATGATATCACAATAGTAAGTATAGCAAACAGTCCGGCCAACTTTCCCGAACGCTCGGCATTCCTGAATTTCAGTGCATAATTTTCATCGGCAAATACATACTCAAACGGATATTGCGGATTGTATGTCTTGAAAATCTTTTCCATCCGGGCGAGGTTACCGGTTGTACTGTTATCCGGGTTCAGCTTCACGTGCAGGATGTTCGGCGAATA
>NZ_JBRKIT010000040.1:0-381764 GCF_052983395.1 Sinomicrobium halophytocola | reverse complement strand
TAAAAAAAGAGCGGGAGACGAGGTTCCCTTCGGCTGGGCTCAGGATAAACTTCTCACCTCGAAAAGACCTTGAATCAAAAATGGTTATGGGGGGGAAGGGTAATCTAAAAAAAGAGCGGGAGACGAGGTTCGAACTCGCGACATTCAGCTTGGAAGGCTGACGCTCTACCAACTGAGCTACTCCCGCTTATTCCACCGTTCAGGATATGGTGGCTATTTCAATGAAAACATTTCTGTTAAATGCGGAGCAAATATAAATAATCGGATTCCATTCTTCCAAGGAAAAAATGAGATTTTTTCAGGAAAATTTAGGTCTCCATGTGGTATGTAGGGCTGTTTTAAAAGTATCTTTTTTGCATTCAGGTGTTTATGGCCGTTTCAGCAGCGTGTGGGATTTCATTAAAAAAGATTAATTTTATCTTTGATAAAAATTGTCGAAAAGAAAATTCATGGATAAAACCGTAACCTATATGATCCGCCGGATAAGCGGAGAAGAGACCTATCCGGTCCGACATCCTGTTTTACGTACGGGCCTGCCGCTTTCCACGTGCAGGTTTGACAGTGATGATGCGCCGACAACTTTCCATATAGGATTGTATATGGAAGATAAACTTGCCGGGGTAGTGACCGTTTTGGAAAACAGCCATACATTTTTTGAAGAAGAGCACCAGTTCCAGTTAAGAGGAATGGCGGTGCTACAGGAATTTCAAAAAAAGGGCCTCGGGCAGATACTTGTGAGAGAGGCGGAAAAAGAAGTGGAAAAGCGGAACGGGAATTTTATCTGGATGAATGCCCGGAAAGTCGCAGTGAAGTTTTATGAAAAACTCGGATATCGCATTGCCGGAGACGAATTTATAATTGAAACGGTAGGCCCCCATTATGTGATGCAGAGACAATGGCAACAAGAATCGATCGGGTAAGGGAGACTTGCGGGAAATCCGGAAAACGTTTTATAGCAGGGAGTGTCGTACCATAATACATAATTGTATGAAAAGAAGAATTTTTGTTAAGTCTGCAGTACTTACTACTGCAGCTATCGGAATGCTGCCGTCATCTTTACTGGCCTCTTCCGGATATTCTTATGATGAACTAATAGGAAAAGGAAATCCGGAGCTTTTCGGAGAAGGTATCAATCTCAGGAAAGAAGCCTATGAGTCCTTCCTGGAAATGAAAAATGCCGCTTCCAAGGAAAAGCTGGATATAAAAATAGTGTCCAGTTACCGGGATTTTTACCGTCAGAAGGGTATCTGGGAAAGAAAGTATAAACAGTATACCGGAGACGGGCTAACCCCGCAACAGGCTATAAGTAAGATTATCGAATATTCCACCATACCCGGAACCTCCAGGCATCACTGGGCTACGGACATTGATATTATGGACGGTGCCGCCGGATATTCCGGTAATAATGTTCTCGACACGAAAAAATTTCAGGGTGACGGTCCTTTTCGTCCCCTGAAGGAATGGCTGGACGAAAATGTTAATACCTATGGATTTTATCTGGTCTACACCGATAAACTCGGTAGAAAAGGATTTAAGTACGAACCCTGGCATTACAGTTATGCCCCGGTTTCGGTTCCTATGCTTACAGCATATAAGAAGCTTAAAGTGAAGGACATAATCACTTCCGAAAAAGTTGCAGGTGCAGCACATTTTACGGACGATTTCATAGAAATGTACCGTAATGAGAATATCCTTGACATAAATCCGGATCTTTTGCCCTGAAATTATCTTTTGAGACCAACACGGATATACTGAAATAAAGAAATATATAAAATCAAAACCCCGCCGGAAGCGGGGTTTCAAAGCTAATTAAATAATAAAAAACGAGAACAAAGTCCTCATGCCTTTAATGCCTCCTCAATCACGGAAACAGCTTCTGCTGCGTTAGATAATTCGGCATGTTTGAGAGCAGTAAAACCCTTGTCATCCTTAACCTTTAATTTGGCCCCATTGGCGATGAGCAGTTTTATGATCTCTGTTTTATTATATCTTGCGGCATACATCAGTGGTGTCATACCTCTTGATTTTTCGTTTACATCGCTTCCCAGTTCGATGAATTTTTTAACGGTTTCCACATCTCCTTTGGAAATGGCCAGGCAGAGCGGGCTGACATTAGTTATTTTTGTAACTTCCATTTTGTAATTGTCGTAAGGTCTTTCGTTGGATGCGAAAGAAGAATTACCGAATGTTACCATAACGATTCCTGCTAAAATAAGAGCTGTTTTTTTCATGATGCTTGTTGAGTTTAAAAAATTATAGTTTATGTAAAAATTGGTTATCTGTAAATTAAAAGCGCTTCTGTATAAAAGACGACGAGAACGTCTTTTTGTTACACCGATCCATTCTTAATAACAAAAAATTAACAAATAGCAGGGGGTAATATTATCAAAACATTAAAAGGATGGCTTTGTATTGTTTATTTGTTAGAAAATGCTGGTTTTCGGAAATTGTTATGATCCTGTTTATTCTAAATAACATTATTAATATCAGAGGGAACGGGAAAGTGTAAAACAAATAGAAACCCTGCCGGAAGGGCAGGGTTTCAAGGCTAATAAATAATAAAAAACGAGAACGAAGTCCTCATGCGTTCAATGCTTCCTTAATCACGGTGGCGGCCTCCGTTGCGTTGGATAATTCGGCATGTTTAAGAGCGGTAAAGCCATTGTCATCTTTGGCCTTTAGTTTGGCCCCATTGGCAATGAGCAGTTTTATGATCTCTGTTTTATTGTATCTTGCAGCATACATAAGTGGTGTCATGCTTCTTGATTTTTCGTTTACATCGCTTCCCAGTTCTATGAATTTTTTAACGGTTTCCACATCTCCTTTGGAAATGGCCAGGCAAAGCGGGCTTACGTTAGTTATTTTGGTAACCTCTACTTTGTAATTGTCATAAGGTCCTTCGTTCGATGCGAAAGCAGTGTGGCCGAATGTTATCATAACGAGTCCTGCTAAAATAAGAGCTGTTTTTTTCATGATGTTTATTGCGTTTAATACGGTTAAAATCTATGTTGTAAAAATTTTTAATTAAAATTAAAAGCGCTTTTGTTTAAAAGACGGAGAGAAAAAACTTTTGTTACACCTATTGTTTTTTTATAACAAAAAATTAACAAATAATCAGGGTTGATATTGTCAGAATATCAAAAATAACCTTGTGTATTGCTATATTGACAAACCGAGGACGTGATCTGTACCGGGGATTACTTGTCTGATAAGCCGGGGCAGTAATTTTTTGATGGTATATATCAAAAACTTTATCGTTTTCTGTGTATATCTTAACAACGATGCGGCTTTTGATTATAGATAGTATTCGTACATTTGTCATTAGGCTGGTCGGGCCTTAAACTTCATACTTCAATTAGTTTTTAACAGAAATACAGAACATGAACAAAAAAGTTTTACTGATGATCCTGGACGGATGGGGAAAGTCCCCCGACCCCAAGATCTCCGCAATAGATAATGCAAATACACCTTTTATAGATTCTCTCTACCAAAAGTATCCGAATGCCAATCTTCTTACCGATGGTATGAATGTAGGTTTGCCGGAAGGACAAATGGGAAACAGTGAAGTAGGGCATATGAACCTAGGCGCGGGAAGGATAGTGTACCAGGACCTGGCCAAGATCAATTTGGCTGTGGAAAAAGGGACGCTTGCGGAAGAAAAAGTCCTGGCGGATGCGTTTACCTATGCTAAGGAAAAAGGAAAAAATGTTCATTTCCTGGGATTGCTCAGTGATGGAGGGGTGCATTCGCATATCAGGCATCTTGAAGGATTGCTGGATGCGTCCGATGCCTTCGGACTGGAAAATGTATATGTACACGCCTTTACCGACGGACGGGATGTAGACCCCAGGAGCGGAAAAGGTTTTGTTGCGGATATTCAGCAGTATTGCAGGAAAAAGAATGCTACCCTGGCTACGGTAACGGGACGTTATTATGCTATGGACAGGGATAAACGGTGGGAAAGGGTAAAGCTTGCCTATGATGCCGTGGTGAACGGCATAGGTTATCTGACCGATGACCTTGTAGCAGCAATGCAAAAAAGCTATGATGAAGGAATTACCGATGAATTTATTAAGCCCCTGATAGCCGATGATGGTAAGGGAGAACCCGTAACCAACATACAGCAGGGCGATGTGGTTATTTTCTTTAATTTCCGTACGGACAGGGGGAGGCAACTCACCCAGGCGCTCAGCCAACAGGATTTCCACGAACAGAACATGCATAAACTCGACCTGTACTTCGTCACCATGACCCGTTATGACGATACTTTCGAGAACATTCATGTGATCTATGATAAGGAAAACATAAAGAAAACCCTCGGAGAAGTACTTTCCGAGGCAGGAAAGAAACAGATCAGGATAGCGGAGACCGAGAAGTATCCGCACGTTACCTTTTTCTTTAACGGGGGAAGGGAAGAACCTTTTGAAGGAGAAAAAAGGTTGCTTTGTCCTTCTCCAAAAGTAGCTACTTACGATCTGCAACCGGAAATGAGTGCTTACGACATCCGCGATGCCATTGTACCGGAATTGCAAAAAGGAGAAGTGGATTTTGTGTGTTTAAACTTCGCCAATCCGGATATGGTAGGGCATACCGGGGTTATGGAAGCGGCGATCAAGGCCTGCGAAACAGTAGATGAATGCGCTAAAGCAGTAGTCACGGCGGCATTGGACAACGGCTATACTTCCATTATCATAGCCGACCACGGAAACTGTGATACCATGGTAAATCCCGATGGAAGCCCGAATACCGCCCATACGACGAATCCCGTGCCGATTATTCTGGTAGATAAGGATATAAAAGAAGTTCGTAACGGGATACTGGGAGATATAGCCCCGACAATACTAAAACTGATAGGTGTGCCCCAGCCCGAAGAAATGACACGGAAACCGTTGGTCTGAAGTAAAGAAGAAGGAAAAGAGGTGTGGGGCTTTTGCTATAAAATGCAAGGCCCGGCACCAGATTTCCATTCCCGGACGGTATGGATAACTTTTGACATCAATACGGGCAAAGGAATATAAACTTCACTATATTTGTATCTATATATTTAAACAAGCTTATGTTTTTATTTATCAGCGGCCCGGAAATACTTTTTATTCTCTTTATTGTGGTAATGGTTTTTGGAGCCGATAAAATTCCCGAAATAGCCAAGGGACTCGGTAAGGGCATGCAGCAACTCAGAAATGCTACAAATGACATAAAATCCGAGATACAGAAAAGTGCTGAAAAACAGGGAATAGACGGTAGCCTGACTAAAGATCTGAATGAAGAAATAAACAAAGTAAAAGATGATATAGACGATATCTCCGGGTCTATTAAAAGACAACTTTAATGACTGTTCCCTGGCCGGAATACGATAGAGGCCTTCTGGTATACATCAATCAACTGGGAAGTCAGCATTGGGATATGTTTTGGGCCTTTTCTACCAGTATTGTGGCATGGATTCCGCTATACCTGGCATTCTTGTTTATTGCCCTGAAAAGTTTTACCCGCCAGAAGGCACTTGCCGTAATTACTACCATATTATTTGCACTTGCCTTTACCCTTTTGTTCACGGAAATAGTAAAAGAAATTGTACAGCGTCCCAGGCCGGTGAACGATCCTTTGGTTTCGGAAGAACTTCGGCTCGTTATTAAAGCCTATGGGTATAGTTTTTTTTCCGGTCACGCCTCCAATTCCATGGCAATTACCACCCTTTTTATCTGTTTTATGCGAAAAAAACAGAAATGGGTGTATGTGATCTGTCTATGGCCTCTTCTCTTCGGTATCAGCAGGCTGTATTTTGCCGTGCATTACCCCATAGATGTGTTTGTCGGCTGGATTGCCGGTTTTGTCATTGCTATAGCTATATACCGATATATGGGACGGGCGCTTCTAGATTACGCGACATATCGTGAGACCGTCCCGGATAGGAAGTAACAAAGTCTCTACCCTGGGGTCTTCTTTCAGTTTTTTGTTGTATTCTACTAAGGCAATAGTGCTTTCGTCATTCGGTTTTATCTCTTCCACCACTTTCCCGCTCCAGAGGACATTATCCGAAAGTATAAGGCCCTCTTTATTCATTTTATCTATAATAAGATCAAAATATCTGTGGTAGTTTTCTTTGTCGGCATCGATAAAAGCGAGATCGAATTTAGTATTTAGAGAAGGGATAATCTCCAGGGCATTTCCCGTATGTTGTTTTATCTGTTCACCGTAGCCGCTACGGTCAAAATACCTGCGTTGCAGATCGTAGAGTTCTTCATTGATATCGATGGTATGTAATTCGCCCTCTTTCCGAAGACCTTCCGCCATACACAGTGCAGAGTACCCGGTGTAGGTGCCTATTTCCAGTATATATTTCGGGGATATGAGTTTGGAAATAAGGCTGAGAAACCGCCCCTGGAAGTGTCCGCTCAGCATTCTGGAACGCAAAACCTTAAGGTGGGTCTCCCGGCTGAGTTCCTGCAGGAGTTCCGGTTCGTTTTCCGTAGATCGTTCTACATAGTTTTCTAAAATATCCGATATGAAGTGCATGGCCTATTTTTTTACAAAGATAATAGATAGAATGCTTTTCTTCGTTAGTTACTTTTCCTGCAGGGCAGGTGTATTATATATAGAAAATTTAAGGGAGAAGGAAAAAGAGTTTTGTAGTTGATGAGTTCGGAGTTGGTGAGGAGCATGGATGAGAAATCCATAGTTTTTTATAACGTACGGAAAGTCTGTTGATCCACGAGCGCACAAATAATTTTGAGAAAACCAATCCTGTTATCGCGTATCCGTAGCTAAAGTTTACAAAATTTAAAGTAACTACAATGAAACCGGTCTACCTCCACCGGCAAGGTTTTAACCGGATAATAAAAAAGAACTCCAAACTTCAAACTACGAATTTCAAAACTAAAAAAATGCCAGGAAGTTGATTGAATTTTAAGATGTATTTGCCCTGACTTTACCGGAGCAGTAATGTTCCAATTTATAAGAAATGCGTACTTTTACCAAAACAAAAAAGAATGCAATTTCAGAATACGAAGGCATTTGCACAGGAGATGGATGCCCGCGATCCTCTTAAAACATATAAAGAAGAGTTTATCTTTCCGCAAGTAAACGGGAAACCGGTGATTTATTTTACCGGAAATTCCCTGGGGCTACAACCTAAAAGGACCCGGAAATACGTAGACGAAATTATGAAAGACTGGGCCGAACTGGCTGTAGAAGGTCATTTTTATGCCGAAAAACCCTGGTGGGATTACCAGGAGCGTTTTGCCGATCCGTTGAGTAGCGTCGTGGGGGCTAAGCCTTCGGAAGTTACCGTGATGAACACCCTTACTGTAAACCTGCACCTGTTAATGGTCTCTTTTTACAGGCCGAATCCCAAACGATATAAGATACTTTGTGAAGCCAAAGCATTTCCCAGTGACCAGTATATGCTCCAAAGCCAGGTAAAGTTTCACGGATTTTCTCCGGAAGATGCCATAGTGGAAATACACAGGCGGGAAGGTGAACACCGGATCCGGACCGAAGATATTATTGCCAGGATAGAAGAGATCGGGGAGGAACTTGCTTTGGTACTGATAGGCGGAGTAAATTATTATACCGGGCAGGTATTTGACATGGAGGCCATAACCCGTGCCGGGCACCGTGCAGGAGCCTTTGTGGGATGGGATCTTGCCCATGCTGCCGGAAATGTAAAATTGAAACTGCATGACTGGAATGTAGACTTTGCTGCCTGGTGCAGTTACAAGTATATGAACAGTGGTCCCGGGAATGCGTCCGGAGCATTTGTACATGAAAAACATCACGATAATACGGATATTCCCAGGTTTGCAGGCTGGTGGGGACACAACAAGCAACGCCGTTTTTTAATGGAACCGGATTTCGATCCCGTTAGAGGAGCAGATGGCTGGCAAGTGAGTAACCTGCCTGTATTGTCCCTGGCACCTTATCTGGCATCGGTGGAGATGTTTGCCGAAGCAGGTATGGATGCCCTGATCGCGAAAAGGGATGTTCTGACCGCATACCTCGAATATATACTGGAACAGGTAGACGCACAGACGACCGGGGAATTTGAAGTAATAACACCAAAAAAACCGGAGGAAAGGGCATGCCAGCTTTCCGTATTTTTGCACGGACAGGGAAGGCCATTGTTCGATTACCTTATGAAAAACGGGGTGATTACGGACTGGAGGGAACCAAATGTAATCCGCCTCGCCCCGGCGCCGTTTTACTGCTCTTTTGAAGATATGTATGAATTCGGACAGATACTTCGGAAAGGAATAGATGTCTTACAGGCAGAATAAAGGGCGGAAGACAACAATACCGGGTATACTTGACTTGATTGAGTATAGAACCGTTCTCCGGAAGTACCTTATAAATCGTAAATAAAACGAATGCAGGAATCAAAAAACATAGCTGTCGTAGGCAGCGGGCTGGTCGGATCGTTACTGGCCATATATCTCAGGAACAGGGGCCATGAAGTGGATGTATACGACCGGCGTCCGGATATACGAACCATAGAGTTTTCCGGACGGTCCATAAACCTTGCCATGTCGCTACGTGGCTGGCAGGCACTGGAAGAAGTAGGAATAGCGGATGAAGTGAAAAAACTGGCCATACGGATGGATAAAAGAGCGATCCATATTCCCGGAAAGTCCCTGTATTTCCAGCCTTACGGAAAGGAAGGAGAAGCCATATACTCCATTTCCAGGGGTGTACTCAACAAAAAGATGATAGAACTGGCCGAGAAGGCAGGGACACATTTTATGTTTGAATCCAAAGTATGGGATATAAATCTCAATGAGGCCACGATCCATACCGGAAGAACAGAGGACGAAGTCCGGGAATCCCGTAAATACGACTGTGTTTTCGGTGCGGATGGTGCTTTTTCGAGAGTGCGTCATAAAATGCAGCGCCAGAGCAGGTTTAATTATTCCCAGGAATTTCTGAACACGGGGTATAAAGAACTGACGATACCAGCCAATGCGGATGGTACCCATAAACTGGAAAAACATTCACTCCACATTTGGCCGAGAGGAGAATTTATGCTTATAGCCCTGCCCAACCTGGATGGCAGCTTTACCTGTACGCTGTTTATGCCTTTCGAAGGGAAAAATTCTTTTGAAGTGCTAAATACAGAGGATAAAGTACAGCAGTTTTTTGAACACTATTTTCCCGATGTTGTAGAAGATATACCAAGTTTGCTTGGTGAATTTTTCCGAAATCCTACCAGTGCATTGGTAACGATCAGGTGTTTTCCCTGGACGTATTCGGATAAAGTGGCGCTTGTGGGGGATGCCGCCCATGCCATAGTGCCTTTTTATGGCCAGGGAATGAATGCAGGCTTCGAAGACATTCGTACGCTCAACCATCTGATGAACATACACGAAGATGACTGGAGTACTATTTTCAGGCAATATGAAGCCGAACGCAAACCCAATGCGGATGCCATAGCTGAACTCAGTTTTCGCAATTTTATGGAAATGAGTACGAAAACAGCCGATACCGGGTTTATATTGCGAAAGAAGATAGAAACCCGTTTTGCGGAGAAGCATCCGGATAAATGGCAGCCTTTATACAGCAGGGTAACTTTTTCCGAACGCCCATATGCCGAAGCCCTTGCCGAAGGAGACAGACAACGGGCTATTATGGACCGCGTTATGGAAATGGAAGGTATTGAAGAACGATGGGAAAGCGAAGAAATAGAACGGGAAATGCTGACACTTCTTGAGGATACCACACTTAAGATGGTTAATCGATAACCGGAGTTTTCCTTTTATTCCGAACGATAAAAAAATACACCCAGGCTATAAAGAATAACTGCAGAGGCACCCGGAACCAAAGGTAAAGAGGACCTTCACCGTCATGTGTTGCGGTTTTAAGGTTTACATGATGCATGGCTGCGTAAATATTGGAGGGCAGGATAAGCAAAAAGAATACGATAAGCAGCCATCCCGTCAATACCGGGACAAAAGGAATGAGAAGGGCAACGGCCGCGATGATCTCCAATACCCCGGTGACCAGTACAACAGTTTCTTTGGCAGGGATAAAATCCGGTAGCATCAGGGCCATGCCTTCGGTAAAAAGAAAATGCCCCGTACCTGTGAGTATAAGCATAAAGGCCATAGCCACACGTCCGGATAAAAACATGTCTGCTTTTCCAGTCCTTATTTTGGAAATGACCAATGTGATAACGAAAGTTGTTGTAAGTACAATAATGGTTTCCATGTTTCCCGAGGTTATATATTAAGAACTTACAAAGCTATGCCCGGAAACAAGGTATGTCAATGAACCCGGGTTAAGAAATACGCCTTCGGATACGGCTCAGGGCCTGTGGGGTAATGCCTATGTAAGACGCAATATATTTCAGGGGAATCTTTTGCAGTAGCCCGGGATTTTCCGCAAACAGGCTTTCGTAGCGTTCCTGCGGACTTTGCCTGAGAAACGACATTTCCCTTTTACTTTTTTTAATGAATAATTCTTCGGCAGCTTTCCGGCCTATTTGCTGACCGATCGGGGTTTCTTTATAAACATCCTGTAAATCTTTATAGCTTATACTCCATAGAATACTGTCAGCCAGCGCCTGTACATGGTATTGAGCCGGAATTTGCATTAGAAACGAATCATAAGCACTGACGAAAGAATTTTCAAAGGCAAAACTGAAGGTGATCTCTTTTTCTCCCTTGTCCGTATAAAATCTTATGATGCCTTTTTCGATAAAGGAAAGGTAGTTCTCCGTTTTTCCACAGGGCAGGATCAATTCGTTTTTTTTAAATACCCTCAGAATAAGTTTTGAGGTGAAGTAGTCGCCTTCCGCATCAGTAAGCGGGACTAATTTTTTAAAGTATTCCCGGATTTCTTTCATCAATTGAGCAGGTTTGCAATAAGAGGAATGAGTAGGTTGAGGTTACAGGAGGAAAAGTAGTATTATTTCGCAATTTCTTCCATGACCTGTAATATGTGATCGCGATTTTCCTCTCCCCATTTGTCCATGGCATCTATGATGCATAGAATGCTTTCTCCAACAGTAGTGAGACTGTATTCCACCCTAAGAGGAAGACCAGAGTATATTTTCTTGTCAATAATACCGTGGTCCAGTAATTCCCGGAGTTGCATATTCAGGACTCGCGGACTGGCCTCGTCTATATCCTGATGCAGTTCACTGGGACGTTTGATCCCCCTGCGGATGGAGTCGATAATACAGGGTTTCCATTTACCTCCCAGTACTTTGCTTGTAAGGGTAATGCCACATTCCAGGTCTTCTGGGATCTTTCTTTCGTACATGATTATAACGGCTTTCTACAAAAATAAACAATTCGATGAAAACCTTTTCATCAGATGTTACGTCTTATTTTATTCCTTGTCTTCCGTAGGGAAAAAATTTTCCCTGCCTGAATCTTTTTTCCCTTATTGTAGATAATAACAATTAACAGGAACTTTGTAATACAAATTGCTCATTGATAAAGATCTGTTATTTCGGTAATGAGTAATACAACAGAAGAATAAGCGCTTGATCAGTATACAATTTAACTCTTTTAACGATACTAAGATGAATAATGAAGATAATATATCTAAAGATGTAACCGTAATTGGGCTCGGGGCTATGGGCACCGCATTGGCGAAAGCATTTCTTAAAGCAGGTCATAAAACCACGGTGTGGAACAGGTCTGCGGATAAAATTGTTCCGTTGATGGAGAAAGGCGCTGTTGCGGCGTCTACAGCTTCTGAAGCGGCATCGGCAAGTGAGTTGGTAGTGATTTGTGTACTTAATTATGAAATACTGGAAAAGATCATAAAGTCTGTAAAAGAAGAACTCCGGGGACGGACACTGATAAGCCTTACCAATGATACACCGAAAAGAGCAAGACAAATGGCTTTATGGGCTCAAGAGAACGGAATAGAATACCTGGACGGTTCCGTCCTGGTTCCTGTTACCGAAGTGGGAAAGCCGGAAGCTCTTTTGTTGTACAGCGGGCCACAGAATATTTTTGACAAACATTTTCCCCTCCTTAAGGCTTTGGGAGGGAAGAGTACCTACCTGGGCAAAGAACCCGGGCGTGCGGCTCTGTACGACATTGCCATGATGAATATTTTCTTTACAAGCCTAACTGGGGTATTACATTCTTATGCCTTGCTGAATGCTGAAGGGGAACAGGCAGAGGAATTTCTTCCCTATGCACGCGAAATATTCGGCGTAGCAGAATACTTTCTCGAAGACTTTGCACGGAGTGCAGATAAAGAGCATTATCCGGGAGACCTGGACAATATAACCATGGAAGCTGCCGGAGTAAAGCACATATTGGAGGCAGGCAGAGATGCAGGTATTCATACAGGGATTCCTCAGGCTGTGAAGAATGTTTTTGACCGTGCCATAGAAGCCGGATTCGGTGCAAACGGCATGCCAAGCGCTATTGAAGGAATAAGAATGGCCGAAAAAGCAGGGATCGAATAGCCTACCTCGTATCTTAAAACCAAACAACCCCGTTTTCATTCCGGATAATATTAAAGGAAGGGAACGGGGATTATTTCTCGGATAATGTTTAGGAATTATAAATTGTTTGAAAAAACGCAGTATATTTGTACTGTAATAAAAATTGATACAGAATGAATAATGTTCGTTTTGCTACTTCTTTACATATACTGACATTGCTTGCCACTATGGAAGATGAGTACTTGTCATCGGAGTTTATTGCAGGTAGTGTAAATGTCAATGCGGCGATGATACGAAAGGAAATAAGCAATCTTAAGGCTTGTCATTTTGTGGAGAGCAAAGAAGGAAAAGGAGGAGGAAGTACCCTGACACGGCCTGCATCGCAGATAAAACTGTCGGAAGTCTATGAGGCCGTGAGGCAGGTACATGTATTGGGCAGATCGAATACGCCCAACCCAAGATGTCCGGTAGGAAGAGACGTGAACAAACACCTGGAAAGCTTGTATGAAGATACAGATAATTATGTAAAGCAAAAATTATCGGCCATAACCCTGGAGGAATTTGTCAGGAAATTCAAATAATATTTTTTTACCTTAAACTGTAATTATTTTTTGTACAGTAAATAAAGTTTAACATAAATTCAAATAAAATGAGAGTAGCATTGATAGGCGCCACAGGTTTTGTAGGTACCCATATTTTAAAGGAATTGGTAAATCGAGGGAATGAGGTAACGGCTATAGCCAGAAATCCCGAAAAAGCGGAAGTAAAAAATGATAAGGTTATTCCGGTGAAAGTAGATGTGCTGGATATAGATGCCCTGGCAAAAGCACTTGAAGGACATGATGCGGTGGTGAGTGCTTTTAATCCCGGATGGACCAATCCCAATATTTATGAAGATTTTCTTCGCGGAGCGAAGGCCATACAGGAAGCCGTAAAAAAATCGGGAGTAAGCAGGTTTATTGTTATAGGAGGTGCGGGGAGCCTTTATCTCAAGCCCGGATTACAGGCAGTGGACACCCCTGAATTTCCGGCAGAGATAAAACCCGGGGCCGATGCAGCCAGGCTTTATCTGGAAGAGATCCGGAAAGAAAAGGTACTGGATTGGGTCTTTTTCAGCCCGGCGCTGGAAATGCACCAGGGGATCACCACCGGACGAACAGGTAAATACCGGTTAGGCCTGGACAATCCTGTTTTTGACAATACTGGAAGAAGTATATTGTCCGGAGAAGATGTAGGAGTGGTCATTGCCGATGAACTGGAAACGCCGAAACACCATAGAGAGCGATTTACTGCGGCTTATTGAAAAATGTGGTCCGGCCCGTATATTACCGAAATTTGTCAGCCAACTGTCGATTTTTACTGTTAATTTTGTATTTTTACTATACAATATACTTATGGTTATGAGAAAAATCTGGTTGTCATTTTTTCTGTTGTTTTTTGTGCTGTCCTGTAAGACCAATCCGTTTACGGGCAAGAGCACGCTCAATTTTCATTCCAACAGCTCCATCTTCCCGATGGCCTTTCAGCAGTATGATGAATTTTTAGATGAAAACAAGGTCATCACAGGTTCGGCCGATGCGCAAACCGTTAAAAAAGTGGGGCAACGTATAGCAAATGCTGCCGAACGCTGGCTAAATGCTAACGGATACGAAGGGTATTTGAAAGATTACAAATGGGAGTACAATCTCGTCCAGGACGACCAGGTGAATGCGTGGTGTATGCCTGGTGGAAAAATTGTTGTTTATACCGGGTTGTTACCTATAACCCGGACAGAAACCGGACTTGCAGTGGTTATGGGACACGAAGTGGCCCATGCCCTGGCCGATCACGGGGCGCAACGCATGAGTGCGGGAACTATACAACAACTGGGAGCTGTAGGTGTGGCGGTGGCCACCAGTGGTAAAAGTGCCCAGGCCCAGCAAGTATGGGCGCAGGCATATGGAGTGGGGTCACAGGTAGGTGTTATGCTGCCTTTTAGCAGAAAACACGAGAGCGAAGCGGATGCCATCGGAATAGAGATCATGGCCATAGCAGGTTACGAACCGGGAGAAGCCGCCCGCCTTTGGCAACGTATGAAAGCCAATGCAGGGCAGACCCCCCCGGAAATCCTCAGTACGCACCCTTCCAGTGATACCCGTATCCGGCAACTTACACAACTGGCACCGGCTGCCAGGGCAGAAGCCAAAAAATTCGGGGTGACCAGTTTTCAGTAGTAGTTATTTGGTTAATAGGTTAAGTTATCAGGGTAGATGATAGATTCGGTGAAGAATTTTAAAATAACATTTATGAGTCTATGGCGAATGAACTCCATTACTCCGAATACGTTTATCCCGGTTCTTTAAACCGGAAATAACAATAGGTTTAAAATTAATTTCTATATTAGGAGCTGTTCTTTAGAAGGACAGCTTTTTTGTTTGCAAACCTTTTCGCAATCAACCATAACATGACAAAAACATTAGAAAAAGGCAGTAAAAAGCTGCTTGGGGCCTGGGCGTTTTACGACTGGGCCAACTCTGTTTACAGCCTGGTGATAGCCTCGGCTATTTTCCCCATTTTTTACGGAGCCCTCTTCAGGGAAGCCAACCTGGAAAAAATACATGTATTTGGTGGTGATATAGCCCGTGCCCCGTTGATCAGCTACGTAACAGCTCTGGCCTTTCTTGTAGTTTCCATTATTTCTCCACTGTTATCCGGTATTGCCGATTATACCGGCAATAAGAAGATTTTCCTGAAGTTTTTCTGTTATCTCGGCGCTTTTTCCTGTATAGGCTTGTACTGGTTTTCCCTGGAACATATATATATTGGCCTTACCTGCTATTTCCTGGCTTTGATAGGCTTTTGGGCAAGCCTGGTGTTTTATAATTCCTATCTGCCCGACATTGCGTACCCGGAGCAACAGGATAGCATAAGTGCCAAAGGATATTCACTGGGATATATAGGAAGCGTTGTTCTCCTGCTTTTGTGCCTGCTTATGATCCTGAAATACGAATGGTTCGGCTTTTCCGGCGCCGGCGCCCCTACCAGAATGTCTTTTATACTTACCGGACTGTGGTGGATAGGGTTCAGCCAGTATACTTTTTATTACTTGCCCAGGGGAAACGCATCCAACGGAAAATATCATAAAGATGTTTTGTTCAAAGGGTTTAAAGAACTGAAAAAAGTATGGAACAGGCTTGGGGATTCCCCGAGATTAAAACGATACCTGGGAGCATTTTTTGTGTATAGTATGGGCGTACAGACCGTAATGCTGGCAGCTACTTACTTCGGGGAAGAGGAACTGGAATGGGGTGGTACCGATGAAAGGACTTTTGGTTTGATAATCAGTATTTTACTTATACAGATAGTAGCTGCTGCAGGGGCCTGGATCACATCCCGTATCTCTGCACGAATGGGAAACATAAAGACCCTTACAGGAATAAATATGTTCTGGGTAATTATCTGTGTTTATGCCTACTTTGTGACCAGTCCCGTCCAGTTTTACATAGCTGCGGCTTTTGTAGGACTGGTCATGGGAGGAATCCAAAGTTTATCCCGGTCCACCTATTCCAAATTTTTGCCCGAAACAGAGGACACAGCTTCCTTTTTCAGTTTTTATGATGTGGCAGAGAAGATAGGGATTGTTATTGGAATGTTCCTTTACGGTTTTATAGCACAGGTAACGGGAAGCATGCGAAATTCCGTTCTTTTTCTGGGAGCGCTTTTTGTAATAGGGATATTTCTGCTGCTCCGGGTTGAAGTGACAAAAAAAGGACAACCGGAATAATATAACGTTAAGATAGTGCAGTGTATAAGCAAAAGGGAAGGTTTTTATTATCTTAGCCACTGACCTGCCGGAATTATATAAAAAACATACATAATAATGAAAAAAGGATTTTTAATAGATATGGACGGTGTTATCTATAGCGGAGATACTATGATAGAAGGTGCGGATACCTTTATAGCATCATTGCAGGAAAATGATATTCCGTTTCTGTTTATGACTAATAATAGTCAGCGTTCGCCACAGGATACGGTAAATAAAGTGGCGAAGATGGGAATAAAGATCAAGGAAGAGAATGTCTACACCAGTGCCATGGCCACGGCCTGGTTCCTTTCGTTTATGAAGCCTAACGGAACTGCCTATGTTTTAGGAGAAGGTGGACTTATAACAAGCCTGCACCAGCAGGGATATGTTATGGTTAATCAGAACCCGGATTATGTGGTTGTGGGAGAGGGGCGGAATTTCACCCTCGAAATGGTAAACAATGCGGTAGACATGATCCTTGAAGGAGCTAAATTTATAGCGACAAATCTCGATCCGTCACCGAAAAAGGAGGGATGGAATAACCTGGGGATCAAAGCTATCGTAGCCATGATAGAAGAAGCTACGGGGAAAAAAGCTTTTTCCGTTGGAAAACCCAGCCCGGTGATGATGAGGGCGGCAAGAAAAACCCTGGGACTGACGGCGCAGGAAACTATTATCATCGGAGATACCATGGATACGGATATTCTCGGAGGGATACAGTTAGGTTACCATACAATACTTACACTTTCCGGGGTTTCAAAAAAAGAAGATCTGCAACACTATGCATTTCAGCCGAACCGTATTGTAAGTTCGGTTAAGGAGCTGGCCATAGAAGATCTTACCAAAATCTAATCTTTTTTAAACCCAATATTTACGGAATGAACAATATGCGCAATTGGTCCGTGGCAGTGGCTTTGTCCGGATTTTTATTTGGTTTTGATACCGTGGTTATATCCGGTGCCAATCTTCCTATACGGGAACTTTGGGGGACTTCTGCCTGGTTTCACGGTATGTTTATCATGTCAATGGCTTTGTGGGGAACGGTAATAGGTGCCCTCTGCGGGGGAATTCCCTGCAATAAGTACGGCAGGAAGAAAACCCTTTTCTGGATAGGGATACTGTACCTCGTATCTGCCTTGGGTTCCGGTATGGCATCTGATCCGTATTCATTTTCCTTTTTCCGTTTTATAGGCGGGCTGGGAGTAGGGGCTTCTTCTGTGGCAGCGCCTACCTATATCTCTGAAATTTCCAGCGCGAAGAACCGTGGAAAACTGGTGGCCTTATATCAGTTTAACCTTGTGTTTGGTATTCTGCTGGCCTATATCTCCAACTTCTTGTTGCAAGGAGTAGGAGGGGACAACGACTGGAGGTTTATGCTTGGTGTGGAAGCTATTCCCGCCGCGATTTACAGTTTAATGGTGTTGGGTGTGCCCAACAGCCCCAGGTGGCTTTTGCTGCAAAAACAGGATGAGGCGGGGGCAAGGGAAGTGCTGCATAAAATGTATGATAACGAAGAGGCGGAAAAGGCTTTGGAGCAGATCCGTCTGGATAATACTCCGGGAAAAACAGATACTATATTTTCCGGAAAGTACAGCTTACCCTTGTTACTGGCGTTTTTGATCGCTTTTTTCAACCAGTTGTCCGGTATCAACTTTATTCTCTATTATGCCCCTGAAATTCTCGAAATGGCCGGGCTTGCGTCTAAAGATTCCCTGATGAATGCCATATCCATAGGGGTTATTAATCTTATTTTTACTCTTTTGGGGTTAAGGCTTATCGACAACCTGGGAAGAAAACAACTCATGCTCATTGGTTCACTGGGGTATATTATCAGTTTGACTATGGTAGCATGGTCGTTTTACACTTCTGCCAGTCCTGTTGTATTACTTATTTTTATCTTATTGTTTATAGCATCACATGCCATAGGGCAAGGAGCGGTGATCTGGGTATTCATATCCGAAATATTTCCCAATAGGGTCCGCGCTTACGGACAGGCTTTCGGGAGTGGGATACATTGGGTATTCGCGGCCCTGATAACATTGCTGGCCCCGGTATTTATTGATATGTTCCGGGATAATCCCTGGCCTATCTTCGCCTTTTTTGCTTTTATGATGGTATTGCAATTGTTCTTTACCATTTTCCTGATGCCGGAAACCAAAGGTGTTTCCCTGGAAGAACTGGAAAAACGTATGGTAAAAGAGGATTCATAAAGTGTACTTCATAAAAAAACAGGTTTCGCAATATACGCTATTGCGAAACCTGTTTTTGATATATGGAAAAGGAATTGGTGGTTAATTGGCCTTTTTTATTTTCCCTGATCCGGATACCTTGGAATCTTCTTTCGGATTCCCTTTGTATAATACGCTTCCCGACCCGGAGATCCTTGCCGTTATTGTACCGTTGGAATACACCTGGACATCCCCCGAACCGGACACGGCGGCATTCACATCGTCAGCCATGAGTTCATAAGCGTGAATGTCTCCCGACCCGGATATGTTCCCTTCGTAAAACTTTGTTTTTCCTTTGAGCTGTATATCGCCGGAGCCCGCTATATTACTTTCCAGTTTATCCGCTTCTACAGCGAGGTTTATGTCGCCGGATCCTGCCAGATTGGTTTCAAAGTCGGAGGCTTTGATGAGATCGTTTCCGGTAATACTCCCGGAGCCGGCAAGGGATACTCCCGAAATGTCTTCAAAGGGAACGGTGATGAGAATCTTTTTGTGTGTCCTGAGGTTAATACCTTTTGCGGTTTTGATCTTCAAAGAACCACCCTCTACTTCCGTTTCTATATATTCCAGAAGGTTTTCCTCGGCTTCTATGGTAAGATTACCTTCCTTACCGGATACCAAAACAACATCAAACATCCCGGCAACACCTATTTCGTCATAGCTTTTGGTTTTCCGGTCGGTCTTAACAACATTTCCGTTTCCGGTTACTTTTTTATTTCCGAACCACTGGGCATTAGTGGTGGATATAAATAACAGTCCGATACAAAGTGTGATGATTTTTTTCATTTGATTAATGGTTTAGAATTACTGACTCTTTTGGTCCCGGGAGGAACAAGTTCATCCCGGGGATATAATTTCATTCGGGTAATTTAATTCCTGTATAAGGTAACCCCACCGTATTCCGAAGTCACAGAAAGGTTCCCGGTAGGAGAGTTACCATAAGATCCCTTATAGTATTTCTCCGTGCCCTTTTCTCTTCTTATACTATATTCAAAACTGTCCTCCCCGTTAAAACCGGCGTATTCCAGGTTGATCTCGAAGTTAAAACTGTAGTTTTGATGGAAGCCTATTTTTATACCTGTATAATCGGAACGGATGTTGATATTACCCGCGTCGGCTGCCAGTTGTGCTATTTTAATGGAGCCGTAATCCGAGGTGATATCGAGATTCCCGTGAATTGTTCCCAGTTTGGTAGACAGGTAGTCCCCGCCTCCGTGAATGTTTTTTACCTTTTCTGCGTTCAAACTACCGTAGTCGCAGGAATACTCCAGGCTACCGATATCGTTGATTTCCGAAGAAGTGTAATCCGCGGAAAGTTTAAGGCGTTCGGCTTTTTCCAGTACGAACCCGGAATAATCCGCATTTATGGTCCCGCTTTTCATGTAACCGATGGTGGACTTGGAGGTGTAGTCAAAAGACAGTTCATTACCGTCTGCGCGGAGTTCACCTATGTCCAGTTTTCCGTAGTCACAACTTATTTTAGCTTTACCGTTTATCCGGTCCAGGCGAATACTGCCATAATCATTGCTCAGATCAACGTTGTTGTTTACAGGGAGTTTGATAGTATAGTTTATTTCCATGCTCACGTTGTTGTTTCCGGAACCCCATCCCCATTTTTTCTTTTCGAAAATGGTTTTGGCAGAGACCATACTTTTACCGGCTTCGAACTGTACATCGATCTCATCGAGTTTTTGTTGCACTTTCTCTTCGTTGTTTCCGTTGGTCTTTATGAGAATATCGATCTCTATCCTGTTCTGGTCCCAGGAGGTAATATAAATATTCCCATAGGAATTGTCTACCTGTAAAAGGGCATTTGAGTTGACATCAAAAGATTTTTTTATCCTTTTTTCTTTACTGTAGCGACCGTTCCACTTCGGGTCCGGCTTACCGGCAGGGCCGGATGCCATTGCCAGAAAGGGAAATACTACGGCCAGTAGTACCATTACTGCACTATATCCTGCTTTCTTCATGATTATTTCTTTTTAATTGTTTAGTATCTTCTATTTGTTCCGTGACATTCTGTAACAGGGTTATCCTGGTCTGGAAGTTGGTGATCATGGCGTTCAATAATTGTTTGCTGTAACCGTTTTTTTGCAGTTCTGCTTCCAGTTTTTCATAATCGCTCTCAATCTGTTCCAGTTGTACAATGGCATCGTTTACAATAATTTTAGTGTCTTCCGTATCTGCTTCGTCCTTGATCTTTTTTAATTCGTTTTCTATAAGCGAAGAGAAGTAATACCGGGTTTTTTCGAGTTCCGGATAGGCAACCTGTTCTTCGGTTTCCACGACAGGGTCCGGAGAAGGTTGTGGCTGGTTATAGAAAATCCAGCCAACGCCAAGCAGCAATGCTACGGAGGCGGCAATAGACAGGTTTTTCCATAACTTTCCTGATCGAGTTTTCCTTTCTGGAACCTCGTTTTGCCGGGCAAGTTTCTCCAGGAAGCGCTTTTGATGTCCTGCTGCGGGAGTTTCTATATCAAATTCACCCTGTAATTGCCCGAATAATTTATCTATATTATCCTTTTTCATAATTAATCGGTATTAAAAAAGGCCTGTTATTTTTCCTTATTGTTTTCATTATCAGTTAACCCTTGTGGCCATCAGTTTTTTCCGCAGACTCTCCTTGGCCCGGCTTATGGTTGTCCGGCAATTGGCATAGCTGATCTGCAATATCTCGCTTATTTCATCATAGTCATAACCTTCTATTAAATGTAAGGTCAAAGAAACTCTGTAATTGTCCTTCAATGTTTTCATGGTTTCCAAAACTTTTTGAGCCTGAACGTTTGTAAACTCATGATCCGGCGCAATGCCATCGTTATCTTCGACCTTATGCAATGTTTCATCGATCGAAATTTCCCTGTTTTGTTGTTGTTTCCGGAAACTATAGATGCTGTTGTTTACAACGATCCGTTTTAACCAGGCTCCAAAAGCCACTTCTCCGCGGAAAGTGTCCAGCTTGGTAAATGCTTTTAAGAAGGATTCCTGCATGATGTCTTCGGCCTCGAACTCGTCCTTTACAATACGAAAGGCGGTGTTGTACATAGCCTTGTAATAGCGGTTATAAACCTCCATCTGTGCTTTGGAGTTACCATCTTTGCACTGCACAAGCAGTTGCTCTATATGTATATCCGGTTGGCTCAAAAAGTAATTGTTTTCAATATAAGGATGAAGAGGAATATCAATTGTTACACTTCAGGTAATTTTTTTTCGAAAAAAATCATAAAGTAAAGGAACGGAATTTATCCGGATCAAAAACCAGAAGTTGCGGGCGGAAGAAAAACCGGGATTGATCTGTTTTGTAAGGATTCAGATTTTTAATGGCAGGGTGGGAGAGTTGATGAGTTCGGAGTCCGGAAGTTATTACGTTACCCGGTTATCGGATAGTATTGTGAGTGGCTGTTCTGCGAAGGCTGAGTGCTCCCGTTGTAACGGAAGTATATTTAAGCCTGGGATCGAAGCCCCGGAGTTGTTGACTAAAAACTAAAAACTTTTAAACTCCCAACTAAAAGACTCCATAACCTTTGCACTCGGTCTGTTTATTTGTCAGTAAGGCAGGAAGTGGACTGCCTGAACCGTCCCCGGAAAGTTAAAGCACTGTGTGATTTGAAATTAATCTAAATAAAATTGGATTGTCTAATTTCCGTTATTATATTTGTCACTGTTTAGATTTAGTCAAAATAAACTGTATACATATATGACTAGCCTGGTTGTTGCTATTACTTTTTTAGGTTTTTATGCACTCTACAATACTTCAAAGAGAGCAATGTTAAGTCGTTCTCTTAAAATAGAGAAGTGGATGCAGGTTCACGGGAGAGAAAGTAAAGCGGTAGGATTGTCCCTGCTGTTTATTGCCCTGGTACTTTCCGTATTCCATTACGGGATCGGGGCAGGCATTTTTGCTTTTTTTGTGATATTAATGACCCTGGGGAGCCTTATTGTAATTGTAACTCCGTTACGTTTTATGCGTTATCAGGCACTTATCCTGATATTGGTTCTTTCGATAACTTTTGAATTCCTCTAGGATTATGCCTGCCAACAAAAAATATTTGACAACCTCCGTTAGTCAACGTTTAGCAAAGATTAGTGCGGGATTTCTCGGCGGATATATGGTTACCATATCTCTTCACGTTGCCCTTGCCTATTGGGTAAACCATGTCAACGTTCTGATGACGCTGCGATATGCCGGTTTTTTACTTTGGTGTGTTTTGTTCCTGCTTGCTTTTCTGGTGAAAAACGGCTGGAAAATATGGGGAGTTTACCTGTTGCTGACATTCCTTTTTTCCGTGGGTATTTACCTGGGAAAGGCATATGGTCTTGCGGGCTAGGAAAAGCCGGAGATAAGAATAGCTATTAAAGCCGTAATTACAATTAAGGACCTGATGAACAATAGAATTTACAACGTTCTTTTTAACACACATACCATAAGCGGGATTATTATCAGCGCAGCGCTTTATGTCATATTCTTCGCAGGGTCTTTTTCTTTTTTTCGCGATGAGATCATAAGCTGGGAGCGAAATGAGCCTGTACAGGAAAGAGGGTTGACCGAAGTCAATTTCGACCTGTTGCTCGATACGATAAACAGCAGGGAAGCAGCCTATGGGCGGGATATTACCTTTAACCAGTATTACCAGGAAAGAAGGGTAGCTGTAAGTCTGACACCGTCCAAAGACAGCCTGGCGCCAAAAGAGGCGGCAGTGGGAGCTTTCTTTTATATGGACAAAGAGAATTTTAAGAATTATAGTTATTCGAGTTCGTATTCTATCGGTGAATTTCTCTACCGTCTGCACTTCTTCGCCCAGCTTAACTTTTTCGGAACGTCCGGTTATCTCTTAGCCGGTCTTGTGGCTTTTTTCTTTCTGTTTGCCGTAATAACAGGTGTCCTGGTACATTGGAATAAAATCGTGTCTAACTTTTATATTTTCCGGCCGGGAACAAAATGGAAGACGGTCTGGACCGATGCGCATACGACATTGGGGATTATAGGGCTGCCTTACCAGTTTATATTTGCACTTACCGGTACCTACCTGATAATCAGCACAACGTTAATGGCACCCCCGGTGGTGGCACTGTTCTATGACAATGATGCGGCCAAAATGTATGAAGATTTTGGTGTAGGTGGCGGGTATTCCATGCTCATGGAAAAGCAGCAGGGACCGGTACGTATTAATGAACTGGTAAATAAAGCGCGTAACCAGTGGAAAGATTTTGATATCCGGTCCGTAACGGTTTTCAATTACGGGGATGCGAATATGCACGTTGCCGTGGAAGGATTTCCTCTGGATCGCCGGAGCTTTGCCGGTAAGGGGAAAATGGTACTCAAGGCTTCTACAGGTGAGATTATAGAAGAAAAAGACCCTTTCAACAATACTTCTTACCTGGATGGAGCCACCAACATACTGGCAAAACTGCATTTCGGGGATTACGGTGGTATGGGATTGCGCGTTATTTACTTTATTCTCGGGCTGGTTTCTTGTTTTGTCATTATTTCCGGGGTAATGATATGGCTCGTAGCCAGGAATAAAAAGAGTGTTTCAAAGAAAAAAAGACGTTTTAACTCCTGGTTGGTAAGGATATACCTGGCGGTGTGTCTTAGCATGTTCCCGGCAACAGCTATTACATTTGTAGGCGTAAAAGTGTTTGTAACTGAATTCGATGCGTCGCGGATGACCCGTATTTACCAGATATTCTTTTATAGCTGGTTACTTCTGTCCGTATTGTTCACCCTGAAACGGGACAATTACTTTACAAATAAGTATACGCTTATAAGCGGAGCGCTGATCGGTTTCCTGGTCCCGGTGGTGAATGGAGTGGTATCCGGTAACTGGATATGGGTTACACTCCGGGCAGGGTACTACGGGATCTTCTTTATAGACGTGTTCTGGATATTGCTTTCTGCTACCGCACTGATTGTTGCTCTGAAACTAAAAAGACAAAAGGTTTCGCCAGTCATGGCCAAAGGTCCGAAGCAGACCATACACACGGAAAATCTTGCCCCTGCGGAATAAAAGGGGAGTGCGACCGGAACTCATAAAATCCTGTCAGTAATATTTTTAGTTTTAAATGTAACTAAAACAGGAAAAATAGCAGAAAGAATTTTGTTGTTAACATTTCCTTAAATAGATTTGCATTTCATTAATTCAATCTAAATAAAAATAAATTGAAATGAAAATCAGATTTATACTTGTTTTCTGTTTTACCGCAATTTCGCTTTGGGCTACCGCGCAGCAAAACCGGGTTTTATTGCATGGTTATATTACAGATACGGAAGGTAATCTTGTAGAAGGCGCGAATGTTGTTCTGGAAAATTCCGGCCGCGGGGTTTCTTCGAATGCGGACGGATATTACGAGATAAAAAATTTACGTTCCGCGTCCTATACCATTAAGGTTTCCGTGGTAGGATACAAGACTGCACAACAGTATATAGCACTAGAACCGGGGAGTAACCTGGTTAATTTTGAACTTGAACCGGAGGTGAGTCAGCTCAGTGAAGTTGTACTTTCCGGGCACCGAAAGGAAAAATACAAGGCGGAGAACGTCTCTTCCAGTCTTCGTCTGAACCAGGAACTCCTGAAAATACCCCAGAACATACAAGTAATCACCGATGATATTCTCCGGGACCAGCAGATCTTCGGGATGCGCGAAGGAGTGGGACGAAACGTCAGCGGGGTGATGCTTCTGGAACACTGGGGAAACTATGCCCGTGTTAATATGCGCGGTTTTCGCATCCCTGCTTTCCGCAACGGAATGAATTTTACCACACAATGGGGACCTGTTGCCGAAGACATGGCCACGGTAGAGCGCATAGAGATCATAAAAGGCCCTGCAGGGTTTATGCTTTCCGCAGGAGAACCGGCCGGGTTGTATAATGTAGTGACCAAGGCCCCGACCGAAAATGCCAGGAGGGAAGTAACACTTTCTACCGGTAGTTACGGACTGCAAAGGGCCACGGTGGATATAGGGGGGAAAGTGGACAAGGCGGGAAAACTGCTATACCGTTTCAACGGGGTGGGACATACCCAGAAAACCAACCAGCAATATGGCTTTCACGATAAATACATCCTGGCCCCGTCCCTGAAATATCATTTTAATGAAAACACAAGTCTTACGGCACAGTATACCTACTATCATTCCAAGGTGCCCGACCTGGGGTCACCCTATATTTTTTCACCGAAAGGCTATAAGGACCTGCCAAGGGATTTCAGCCTGACACATCCCGGGATAGATCCTTCCGTGAACAAGGAACATTCCGCTTTTGTGACTTTTGAACACAAACTGGATGAAAACTGGAAATTGACTGCCCAGCTCGGATACCTGAACGGCACCCAGGTCAGTTCGGATATCTGGCCGGATGCAGTGGAGGAAAACGGGGATGTATACCGAAGGCTGTATATTTTTGACGGATTGGAAGAGCACAAACTCGGACAGGTTTTCGTGAACGGAGAAGTACAGACAGGCGTTGTTTCGCACCGTATACTTGCCGGTATAGACGTGGGTTCCAAAGATGTATGGTATGATTGGGCGGAGTCGCATCTTATCGATGTCAACCAGCCTTTCAATATTTATGATCCGGATAACTCCCAGGCCGTAATTCCCGAACTGGACCATGAAACCAGCATCCGTAAACGTGCCGGAACAGCCGGAACGCTCGGGCAACAGCAATATACAGCCTATTACGTTCAGGACGAAGTCGGTTTTCTGGAGGATCGTCTCCGTCTTACACTGGCAGGCCGCTATACCGACCTGCAGGAAAGTATGTATAATGAAAGTACTTCGGACGGTAAATTTACCCCACGTGTAGGCCTGAGCTTTTCTATAGACGACAATACTTCCGTATACGGCTTGTTCGACCAGGCTTTTCTGCCCCAGGCCGGAACGGATAGGAGGGGTAAAGCCTTTGATCCGATAGAAGGTAATAATATAGAAGGAGGAATTAAAAAGAAATGGTTTGACGGAAAATGGAATACATCATTTTCGTATTTCAGAATAACCAAAGAGAATATGCTTACTGCTGATCCTGAAGATCCTATAAACAGTTCCGTACAATTAGGAGAAGTGAAATCCATGGGAGGAGAATTTGACCTCCAGGGGGAAATAATGCCTGGACTGAACCTAATCTTTAATTATGCCTATACAGATGTAAGAATAAGCAAGGATACCAATGAAAACTTGGTTGGCAACCGGGTAAGCGGCCATGCCAGACATATGACAAACGGTTGGTTGAAATATACGTTTCAGGATACTAAACTTCAGGGATTTAGTGTGTCCGGGGGATACCTGTACATGGCAAAACGGGCTTCCTGGGACTCCGTATGGGGTGTGACCGGTGCCCAGACTTTACCGGACTATTTTAGGCTGGACGGAGCCCTGAGCTGGGCAAATGACAAATTTTCCGTAGCGTTGAATATTAACAATCTGCTCAACGAATACCTGTTCTCCGGGTCTTCTTACCAGGCAGGCACGGGGGAAGATACCCGTTTTTATTATTCGCAACAAAACGAACCCGGAAGGAACTTCCGCCTGACATTAGGGTATCGTTTCTAAATGGGCTTTATATATAAATAATGTAATCAAAAAGTAAAAAGATGAAGAAAATAGTTTTAGCGTTAGTAGCCGTTCTGGCACTGCAACAGGCAAATGCCCACTTTTTGTGGATGGAGACCAAAGCGTCGGGAAAACTGAACAAGCCACATGAAATAAAGGTGTTCTTCGGAGAGTACAGTTACGGAGAGCGGGAGAAGACCGACGGGCATTTCACCTTTGCGGAGGATTTTACCCTGCACCTGGTTGACCCGGACGGGAATAAAACGACACTGGATAAAAAAGCCGCCGCCGATCACTACAGTGCATCCTTTACACCCGAAACCTCCGGCGTTTATCGTGTGGTCCTCACCAATAACAACCTGGAGGTTGTGGATTATACCCAATACGACCTGGGCATTTTTAAAACCGAATACGCTTCGGTTGCTACGGTTCATGTGGGTGGAGAAGATAAAAGTGCAACCGGAATATCTTCCCTGTCAAAACTGGAAATCGTACCCGAAAAGGAAGGAGAAGAGATTGTCCTTCAGGTTATTTATGACGGAAAGCCTTTGGCGGAAAACGAATTGAAGGTCTTCCTTCCGGAAGGATGGTCAAAAACCTTGCAGACAGATGAGGATGGTAAAGTTTCATTCTCCATGCCATGGAAGGATACATATGTAGTGGAAACATCCTATAAAGAACAGGTTCCCGGAATATATAAAGACAAGAAGTATGAATTTATATGGCATTTTACCACGTATAGTTTCGGTAAGGAGTAAGAATACCCAAAGGGCGGTTGAAGATCTATAAACCGCCCTTTGATTTTGTTTCACGCTTGTTGCATGTCGCTTTGAGAGTACTTCATGTAGCTTAGGATGAAATGTCTGAAAGGGAATATGCCGAAACGGTATTTAATAATAGCTTAATGAAAAAGCAAATGCCCTTCCGGATTTCATCTGAATTCTGAAAGGGCATATTTTCTGATATTTATGCGGGGCTTACTCCTCTTTTTTCTCTTCTTGTCGTTTTAGTTTATGTAACAGTTCCCTGCTGAAATCCCTTTCCGCCCTCTTCAGGAGCAGAATTTTCTTAGCGGGTAAAACCCCTTTGAGGTTTCGGGTAAGCTGCATGTTTTCTTTGCAGATTTTATTTTCAATATCTTCCAGTTCCACCAATAAGCGATTGGTTTCCGTTTCGGACATATCGTCAATATCCCCGTTTCTTATGGGTTGTTTGATGTTTTTATACTCCTGGTGCCACAGTTTGGAAACATTGTCATAATACTTATTGTAGATCGGCCATAATTTTTGGGCTTCCTCAGTAGTGAGCGAAAGTTTTTCCGTGATATAGGCCACTTTCAAGGCTTTTATACGTTCTTTTTTGCTCTTTTCCTGTGCGTGTCCCGTTACAGAGAAAAGCACCATGAAAAGAGCTAAAAACAGGATTTTTGGTATTCTCATCGATTTCGGGTTTTTATAGGTATAGAATTGTTGAAGGATCATTGATTAAAATTTATTTCGGAATAATTGATCATATTTTCTTCCAGGTAATTGATAAGGTCCTCCTCTTTGATGGAGGAAAAACTTATAGCGTTGAGGTCCGTAGTATCAAATACGTCCGTGATATCTTCGGTATATACGGGCAGCATGTGGTTTTCAATATAGAATTCCACCTCTTCGGGCTTTATACTGGCCATGGAATGCATATTTCCGGACCGGGAAGAGAGAATATTCGGAAACACGGTCAGCAGTATCAAAACAACGGCTGCCACGGCCGATACGGAATAAACAATCCTGCGTAATGTAAAAACAGGGACTTTTTTGTCGGGAACAGCACTTTCATGTCTTTCTTCTCTTTCTCCGATGGCATTAAAAATACGGTCTTCCAGCCGCTCCATATAACCGGACGGAACCTCAAAACCATCCTGCTCCGGAATGTTCCGGTTTGCGGAAACCGATCGCATGATCCGTTCTTCCAGGTTGTCAAAATAGCCCTCCGGAATTCGGAATCCACTTTTATTATTTTTTTTATTAGGGTTCATAACTATTTGACTGTTTTAGAGATAGAAGGTTTAATCTTCTGTTAAAAACTGTTCTATTTTTTTTACGGCATAGTGGTATGAAGCTTTAAGGGCACCTACGGAAGTACCCAGTATTCCGGACATTTCCTCATAAGTGACTCTTTCAAAATACTTCATATTGAATACCAGTTTCTGTTTTTCCGGCAATTGAGCTATGGCCTGTTGCAGTTTTAGTTGTATTTCGTCACCACTGAAATAAGTATCTGCCTTCAGGTTTGCCACCAGGGATTCCTGTAATTCCGCATTGTCAATACCTTTTCTTTTTGCTTTAGCGTTCAGGAATGTTATCGATTCGTTTATGGCAATACGGTACATCCAGGAGAACAGACTGCTTTCTTCTTTGAATTTATCGATATTCCGATATATTTTTATAAAGGTATTCTGAAGGATATCGTCTGTATCATCATGGTCAATTACCGTCCTTCGGATATGCCAGTACAGTCTCTCTTTATACAGGGAAACCAATTCCCGAAAAGCCTGCTCACGCGTATCATTGTCTTTTAACTGGCGTACTAATGTCGAATCTGATACCATTATCATTATGGATTAGACCATATATGTATTGAAAAGTTTAAAAATATTAAATTAACAAAAAAACAAATGAAAGTTATGTTTAATGATTGTTTTTTATGTTATTTATAAATAAATATGAAAAAATATAATTATCTTCGGGGCAGCTTTTTGACCAACCAATTCTTTTTTTGCTTTATATAGGGTAAAAAAAGCCCAAGTCTTACTGTGGAAGTAACATCCGTCCGAAAGGGCGGATGTTTTTTTGTGCTTTTTTGTACCGTAAATGGTTTATTCAAAAGACTGCATGTCCACAAGTTTCTTATAGGTACCATTTCTGGCAATCAATTCACTGTGTGTGCCTTGTTCAGCTATTTCCCCTCTTTGCATTACTACAATGAGGTCAGCGCTCTGTATGGTGGAAAGCCGGTGTGCAATAACTACCGAAGTCCTGTTTTTCATCATGTTCTCCAGGGCTTTTTGTACAAGTTTTTCACTTTCCGTATCCAGTGCGGAGGTAGCTTCATCCAGTATCATTATAGGCGGGTTCTTCAATACGGCCCTGGCAATACTGAGCCTTTGTTTTTGCCCTCCGGAAAGTTTGTTTCCGCTATCCCCGATATTGGTGTGTATGCCCTGGGGCAGAAGCGAGACAAACTCATAGGCATTGGCCACTTTGAGGGCTTCTATGATTTCTTCGTCCGTAGCGTTCTCTTTCCCGAGAGAAACATTGGCTTTTACGGTATCATTGAACAAGATGGAATCCTGGGTTACCAACCCCATTAACCCTCTGAGCGAATGGAGTTCCATTTCGCGGATATCGGTACCGTCTATGGAAATGCTTCCTTCCTGTACATCATAAAAACGTGTAAGCAGATTGGCTATCGTACTTTTTCCGCTTCCGGACTGCCCCACCAGGGCCACGGTTTTTCCCTTTGGAATATGCAGGGAAAAGTCTTTAAGTACCTTTTCTTCTTCGTATTGAAAGTTAATATGGTCTATCCGGATCTCTTTATCAAAATTATTTTTGACTACGGCACCCGGTGCATCTGCGATCGGGTTTTTCTCTTCGAGGACAGCAAGGACCCGTTCTGCGGCGGCATTTCCCTTTTTTACCCCGTAAGAGGCTTTGGAAATCGCTTTTGCCGGGGTGAGTATATTGTATGCCAGACCTATATAAGCAATAAACGTGGGACCGTTCAGACTTTTTTCTACTAATACCATATGGCCGCCATACCACAATAAGATGGCAATAACGATTATCCCCAGGAATTCGCTTGTAGGAGAAGCCAGATTTTGGCGATTGAGTATTGAATTGGATAACTGATAGAACCGTTTTGTAGAATCCCGAAAACGTCTGTAAAAGTAATTTTCGGAATTAAACCCCTTGATAACTTTCAGGCCTCCCAGTGTCTCTTCTATAATCGATAAAAAATATCCCTGCTCCAGTTGTGCCTGGTCTGACTGTTTTTTCAGCCTTTTACCGATTACGGATATAATAAACCCGGATATGGGGACAAAAATGAAGACAAAGAGGGTGAGTTTGGGGCTCAATGCAAACATGGTTATAATGGTGAAAATAATCGTAAGAGGTTCCCTTACGATCAGTTCGAGAATAGAAAGAAAAGAATGCTGTATTTCCAGTACGTCCGAAGATATACGTGCTATAACGTCACCTTTTCTCTTTTCTGAAAAATACGCTATGGGCAGTTCCACTATCTTTTTATACATGGCATTCCTAAGATCCTTTAATACGCCGTTTCTTAGAAAAGTGATAAAGAACATGGCCAGGTAATTGAAAAGGTTTTTTAATAAAAACAAGGAGATAATAATGGCGACCATTACCCCAAGTGTATATTCGGCTCCTCGTTGGTTCCCCGTAGTGGTAATGTAATAATTGAGGTAATTTTCCAGGAACGATTTCAAATGCCCGAGATCCTCATAAACAGGGGGAGTGGTGATATTTTCTGCTTCGCCGAACAATACGGTTATCATGGGTATCAGGGATACCATAGAAAGTGTGGCGAACAATGCATACAGAATGTTACAGATAACATTGAGCACTGCGTAGTTTCGGTAAGGCCGGGCAAAGCGAAAAATCTTTTTAAAATAATCCATTCAAATATGTTGTTTTTAAACATGTTTTCCCGGAGGTAAACCACCGGGAAAGGTCAAAATAAGCGGCCTGAGATTAAACCTCTATGCCGAGGTCCAGTATAATATTGTCTATCTTCTGGCGCAACGCTTTTTCAGTTGCTCCAAACCGGTCTGTAGAGTCCAGGTCGGTATTGACACTTACATAGAATTTTATTTTAGGTTCGGTTCCGCTGGGTCTTGCAGCGATCTTACTGCCATCTTCGGTGTAATAAATAAGCACATTGGATTTGGGAATGTCTATAGTTTTCTCCTCTCCCGTTATCATATTTCGCGCCACGGAACTCTGGTAGTCTTCTACCATGGTAACCCGGGAACCATTGATCTGTTGTAAGGGTTTGTTCCTCAGGTCTGTCATAATTTGTTTTATCTCTTCGGAACCTTGCATACCCTTTTTTACCAGGGAAATGAGATGCTCTTTATAAAACCTGAAATCTACATACATCTGTAGTAATTTTTCGTAGAGGGAACTGCCTTCGGCTTTGGCTTCTGCAGCCATTTCACACGCCAGGAGAGAGGCTGTAATGGCATCTTTGTCCCGAACAAAATCGCCCACCATAAACCCGAAACTTTCTTCACCACCACCTATAAAGGGTTGTTGCGGATGGTCCTTTATCATTTTGGCGATCCATTTGAACCCGGTGAGCCCGGTTTTACATTCCACACCGTAGGCTTCAGCCAGTTGGCTCATCATGGGAGTGGAGACTATAGTAGAACCAATGAATTCTTTGCCGGTAATCTTCCCGTCTTTTTTCCATTGTTCCAATAAAAACCCTGTCATTAAGACCATGGTCTGGTTACCGTTGAGCAGTATAAGTTTCCCTTTGTCATCCCTCACGGCAATGCCCAGGCGGTCACTGTCCGGATCGGTACCTATAACCATATCAGCGCCGATTTCGTCGGCTTTTTTCATAGCTATAGTCAGGGCTTCGGGCTCTTCCGGGTTAGGAGATTTTACCGTGGGGAAATCGCCATCCGGAGTAGCTTGTTCTTCCACTATATGAACATTTTTATAACCGGCCCTTTTAAGGACTTCGGGCATGATGGTAATAGATGTTCCGTGCAGGGAAGTAAATACTATTTTAAAATCGTCTTTTCCTTTGGCGTTAAAACTGCCGTTTTTTACCGAAGCGGTAATAAACGCTTCGTCGACCTCTTTATCTATATAGGTAATGAGCTCGTTCTTAGGTGAAAACCGGATGTCCTCAAAAGAAAGGCTGTTAATTTCGGCAATGATTTCCGTATCCTGCGGGGGTACTATTTGTCCGCCGTCTGTCCAGTACACTTTATAACCGTTGTACTCCGGCGGATTATGCGATGCGGTAAGCACAATACCACAATGGCAGCCAAGGTGTTTTACGGCGAAAGAAAGCTCCGGAGTAGGGCGCAGGGCTGAAAACAAGTATACCTTGATGCCATTGGCGGAGAATACCTCTGCCACTATTTTGGCCAGGGTATCACTGTTATGGCGACAATCGTAGGCAATGGCTACTTTTAATTCTTCATCCTGATAGGTTTTTTTAATGTAATTACTTAGCCCTTGCGTATTTTTTCCAAGGGTATATTTATTGATCCGGTTACTTCCTATTCCCATAATACCACGCATACCACCGGTACCGAATTCCAGATCTTTATAAAAACTCTCCGTGAGTTCTTTCGGGGAGTTCTCCATTAATTCCCGTATTTTTTCTTTAGTTGCCTCGTCAAATGCCGGGCTAAGCCATTCGTTTACTTTTTTGAGAATTTTTTCGTTTACTTGCATTTTTTCGATTTATTGTAAGTTCATTACTTGGATTACCTCAAATAACCGTATTTTCAGTTCTTTTTTACCCGGGGACACTGTTTTTCATATTGTCCCGTCCTTCTTCTTTCTGTTCTTCTTTCCGAACATCAACGTTCAGAATATCCGATATCTTATATCTGTCGTTATTTGTTTTTGTCCGAAGTATGATTTCGCCGAGAAATCCGGCCAGAAATAATTGCGAACCGATGATCATTGTTGTCAAAGCTATAAAAAACCACGGATTTTGCGTTACCAGTATAGCGGACTGGTGGTGGTAGAGTTTGTACAGCTTATCTATCCCGATGTAACCGGCAGATAAAAAACCGATGAGAAACATCACTACGCCCAGCGCTCCGAAAAGGTGCATGGGACGTTTACCGAAGCGGGAGAGAAACCAGATGGTAATTAAGTCGAGAAAGCCATGAATAAAACGTTCCATACCAAATTTGGTCTTTCCGTATTTACGGGACTGGTGCTGTACTATTTTTTCTTCGATCCGGGTAAATCCGGCATTTTTGGCCAGAACGGGAATGTAACGGTGCATTTCCCCGTACACCTCGATGTTCTTTATGACTTCTTTTCTGTAGGCTTTCAGCCCGCAGTTAAAATCGTGAAGTTGCAGTCCGGAAGTCTTTCTCGCCGCCCAGTTGAACAGTTTGGAGGGAATGTTTTTGGTAAGGATATCGTCGTACCGTTTCTTTTTCCATCCCGATATAAGATCGTATTTCTGTTCGGTAATAAGGTGATAAAGCCCGGGGATCTCCTCCGGGTTATCCTGCAGGTCGGCATCCATAGTTATCACCACCTCGCCACGGGTCATACGAAATCCGGCGTGGAGTGCCTGGGACTTACCGTAATTGCGGAAAAAGCGTATGCCTTTTACCGCTTCGTCCTCTGCTGCAAGGGCCTTTATGGTTTCCCAGGAGCCGTCCGTACTGCCGTCATCAATAAAAAGTATCTCATAAGAAAAGCGATTGGATTGCATTACCCGTGCAATCCAATCGTGTAATTCCCGTAAAGACTCCTGTTCGTTCAGTAGTGGTATTACTACAGATATATTCATGGGCAAATATTAAAATACTTCCCAAATTTAAGCAAAATTGTTTCACCGGGACTTTTCTCCGGTATCTATAATATGGTTTGGATGCCTGGCTTATTGTTTTCTGTTGGCATTACTCATTACAGCCCCGGTAATAAGCGATACGATAAAACCTATAAAAAGGTTAAGGATCAGTATAAAAGGATAACCTACCCATGCAAACTTTCTGCCCATTTCCATTTGTTGTTCTATCTGCTCTTCCGTAAGCTTCCCGGTTTCCCGAAGTTTCTGACTTGCAAGCTCGAAAGATTTATCCAGAAGATCAGGGTCTATGACATAGGTGAGCAAAAGAGCGTAAATAACAGATATAATAGCTGCTATTAGTGCTATTCCCAAACCTATTTTCAAGGCGTGTGTTAGAGAAAGGATATTTCCGTTAAGCTTTTTGAATTTTGAAATTGCTACTATTGTACCTATAATTAAAATGAGGTAATTTACAATAGTTACAGTCCAGTTTTGTTGATAATGCATATCCATGATATATAACATTACGGCAAAAAGAACCATAAGCCCTCCTACGAGAAGACCATAGTTTAAGGCAAATTTTCCTGTTTTTGGTTGTAGCGTTTCTTCCATGATTGAATATTTTGGTTAAAAGTACTTAATTAGTGGCCGTGACCCCGGATTTTGTTACATATTTGCATACAATATTTTTATAAGGGTATATTTTTTTTGAAATGGTATTGTATATTCTGTAAATATAATTAAATTTGCACCTCGAATTTTAGGAGAAAGAAATAAATATAACGGCGATGAAAAAAGGTATACATCCGGAAAATTATAGATTGGTGGCGTTCAAAGACATGTCAAATGATGATGTTTTTCTCACCAAATCCACCGCAAATACTAAAGAAACTTTAGAAGTAGAAGGTGTGGAATACCCATTGGTGAAACTGGAAATATCCAGAACATCACACCCTTATTACACCGGTAAATCCAAATTGGTGGATACTGCAGGACGTATTGATAAGTTTAAGAACAAATACGCAAAATTCAAGAAATAATTTTTGCGGACTTTAAAATATAGAAACCTCTGAGAAATCAGGGGTTTTTTTATTTTTACAGAAAACTCACGCACTATGAACTACATTCTTTTTGACGGTCCTGCCCGCAATGCGCTCCTGCCCTTTACATTTACAAGGCCGGTAGCAGATATGCGGGTAGGGATACTGACTATAAAGGAAAAATGGGAAAAACTACTGAACGAAACAGTTTCGACGCTGACACAGGATTATCTTTCCGTTAAATTTCCTTTGGTACGTGAAGAGGAGAATATTCTTATCGATGCCTCTTTTTTGCCTGAGCCCGGATTAGTAGATATGGTAAAACAATTAAAACCCGGTGAAATGGTGTCGGGAGGAGGGAGTGTAATAGCCTACTACAGTGCAGAAGGTTTTGAAGAAACAGATCTTTCCGCTTTTCGGGAAAAGGAATATTCGGGAAATCCGATACGCATAAAAGATACCTGGGATATATTTTCAAAGAACAGGGAAGCTCTTCTGGCCGACTTTGAACTTCTTACCAAAGGCAGAGTGAGTATGCCCGTTCCGGATGGAGTGCAGGTCATAGCCCCGGAAAATATTTTTATAGAAGAAGGCGCAGAAATGTATTTTTCTACGCTTAATGCATCGGATGGGCCTGTGTATATAGGAAAGAATAGCCTGATTATGGAAGGGTGCCATATTCGCGGAGGTTTTGCCCTTTGCGAAGGAGGAATAGTTAAAATGGGAGCAAAAATATACGGGGCGACGACTGTTGGACCTTATTGTAAAGTAGGAGGGGAGATCAATAATTCTGTCCTTTTCTCGTACTCCAATAAAGGGCACGAAGGTTTTCTGGGAAATTCGGTTTTGGGAGAATGGTGCAATATAGGGGCGGACAGCAATAATTCCAATATGAAAAATAATTATGATGAGATAAAACTGTGGAGCTATGAGGAAGAGACGTTTAAGAGAACGGGGTTGCAGTTTTGCGGGCTTATGATGGGAGACCATAGCAAATGCGGTATCAATACCATGTTTAATACGGGAACGGTCGTAGGGGTGAACACCAATATTTACGGTAGCGGCCTGCCGCGTAATTTTATTCCGGATTTTTCCTGGGGAGGAGCGAGCGGCTTTACCGTATATAATTTGTCCAAGGCCATAGCTTCTGCGCAAAAAGCTTCGGTAAGACGTAACGTGACGTTTACGGAAGACGATGCCAAAATTCTGGAATACGTTTTTGAAGCCACAAGTAAATGGCGTAAGGATTAAAAGCTTTTGACAAGGATATTTATCAGTATAAAACAAAACCGGGAGTTTACATGCTCCCGGTTTTGTTTTTATCACGTCTGTCGAAACTTAGTTCTTCAGTAGGGTAGTGTTAAATAGCTTTAGGATTCGCTTGTATTCGTCCGTCCAGCTGCTGGGTTCTACGAATCCGTGGTCTTCAGCAGGATAAACTGCCATTTCCCAGTTGTCTTTTCCGAGTTCTATAAGGCGTTGCGAGAGTCGTACCACATCCTGGAAATGCACATTGACGTCTACCATGCCATGAGCTATGAGCAGATTGCCTTTCAGTCCTTCTGCAAAGTAAATAGGAGAGGATTTCCGGTATGCTTCCGGGTCGTTAAAAGGCTCGTTAAGTATATTGGATGTGTACCCGTGGTTGTAATGCGCCCAGTCCGTAACAGATCGGAGAGCCGCCCCGGAGGTGAAGGTGTCTCCTTCCTTGAACATGGCCATCAGGGTGATGAAACCACCGTAGCTACCTCCGTAAACACCTATTTTTTTCTGGTCGATCCCGTGCTCGGCGATAAGGAATCTGGCTCCGTCTACCTGGTCTGAGAGGTCTTTGCCTCCCATATGCCGGTAAATAGCGGTACGCCAATCCCGTCCGTATCCTGCGCTACCCCGGTAATCGATGTCTAGCACGGTGTAGCCCAGATCTGTGAGCAGGTTGTGGAACATGTATTCCCGGAAATAGGATGACCACCATTTATGTGCATTCTGAAGGTATCCCGCCCCATGTACAAATATTACCGCTGCGTTGTTTTTTACGCCCTGTTCCGGAAGATATAAACGGGCAGGGACTTGCGTACCATCGGCAGCAGTGAAATGTATGAGTTTCGGATCGCGCCAGGAATAGGCTGTAAAATCTTCCGATTGCCCGGAGGTGAGTTGTGTTTCCTTTGGGCTGGCAGTATTTTTCTTGAGATAAAGTTCCCAGGGTTTATTACTGTAGGAGTACCTGATAGCCAGGTGTTTTTCATCCGGAGACAGGAATACTTCGTTGTTTCCTGTCATGGAAGTCAGTTTTTCCATTTTTCCTCCATAGACCGGCATTTTGTAGAAATGGCGTTCGCCGGGATGTACTTCGGAAGTCGTGAGGTACCAGCTTTTGCCGTCTCTGGATACAAGCGGGTTAAATACTTCGAATTTACCCGAAGTCAGCACTTTTTTCTTTCCGGTAGTTACATCCAGCAGGTACAGGTGGGAATACCCGGTTTCTTCGGACTGGAAATAAATGTGTTTGTTATCGGGCAACCAGTCCAGGATGCCGCCTCCCATGCTCCATCCGATACCGGGCCCGGCGATCCAGGCTTCGTCCCGTTGACGATCCAGGCTTTTCAGGCTGCCGTCTTTGGGGTTCAGCAATGCTATCCAGCGGTCTTTATTGTCTTTGGAACGTACATTTACAACAATATGCCTGCCATCCGGAGAAAAAGAAGCCCCGGAGACCACAACTTCTCTTTCGGCAGGTTCCCAGTTTTTATCCGGGTAATCCTTTGTATAGTCAGGCAAGTCCTTCATGCCTGGCAAGTTTTCCGTTTTTACCATATACACGGTGTCCTTTTGAAGGTTATATACGGCCAACTCTACCTTTGTGCTCTCTTCACCTACCTTAGTACGGGTATTCAGATCAGTGGTATACCCGGAGGCATCAATGTAATTGGGAACAATGGTTTTTTGTGAATCCCCACGGGTACGTAGGCTGAAAACGGCAAATTTTTCATCGGGGGATAGTTTCAGGTTGAATACTTGTTTGTCACCGGAATAGAATGTATAAGTTTTTTTTTCCGGGATCATTTCCTTATATGCTTTGGTTTCTTCCTTCTTTTCTTCTCTTTCGCGCACCACCCGAAGCAATTCCAGGTTATCTTCCCGAAGCCATTTTTCTTTAGGGGAAACTTCTTTTTCTTTTTTGTTGTCTGCTTCCCCTTCTTTAATGTTGGTTACCTGTCTTGTCTGTCCGGTTGCCCGGGAGTACGTGAAAAGGTTGTTACCTGCCTGGAAGGCTACTTTGTTTTCGTCAGCCAGAAATTCCGGAGATACTACGGGGCTCTCCATTTGTAAAAGTTCGGTTTGTTGTCTCTTTTTTAAGTCGTAGATAAAGAGACTTTTGTCTTTAGTGAATAATTTTTTTGTCCGGGCTTCATTGTAGCTTCCGTTTTCGGGGATCAGGGCCATAGCTTCTTTGGCATGGACTTTTTCTATGGTTTCGGGTGACTTTATCTTTATGCGGTAAAGAGAGTCCGAAGGGTCGTTATCCCGGTTGTATTTAAAATAGAGTACTTCACCGTGCTCGTCCCATCGTACGTCTGAAGGGAAAGTACCCATCCACCGGGGGTCCTGCATGATCTTTTCAACGCTGAGACTACTTGTCTGTGCATTAACGAAGCAGGAGATGCAAATGAAAAGGAATAGTAGAGTAATTTTTTGTGACATGAGTAAATAGTTTTAAACGCAGTCCACGAATCTACAGAATTTTTTTAACTTGGTTCTAAATACTTTAAGTAACTTTGCACTCCCGATATAAGCACAAGCTATTCATTTCTAGTGTTTTCGGGGAAGCGTTGAATTTATAATCAGGCAGGTACATGGATCAAAGAAAAAAGGTGGCTTTTTATACATTGGGATGCAAACTGAATTTTTCGGAAACATCGACCATTGCCCGGGGTTTCCAGGATGAAGGGTTTGATCGTGTTGATTTTGATGAAACGGCGGATATTTATGTCATCAACACTTGTTCGGTAACGGAAAATGCTGATCGGCAGTTTAAACAGGTAGTGAAGAAAGCCCTGAAAAATAACGAAAATGCTTTTGTCGCCGCCGTAGGCTGTTATGCCCAGTTGAAACCGGAAGAACTGGCTGCGGTAGATGGTGTAGACCTGGTACTGGGAGCTACGGAAAAATTCAAGATCACCGATTATATAAGCGACCTGTCCAAAAATGACTTCGGAGAGGTGCATTCCTGTGAGATAGAAGATGCCGATTTTTATGTAGGAAGTTATTCTATAGGGGACCGGACCCGTGCTTTTCTGAAAGTACAGGACGGTTGCGATTATAAATGTACGTATTGTACCATTCCGCTGGCACGGGGAATATCCCGAAGCGATACACTGGAAAATGTATTGTATAATGCCAGGGAAATATCCCGGAAAAATATCCGGGAGATCGTTCTTACCGGGGTGAATATTGGGGATTACGGTAAAGGAGAGTTTGGGAACAAGAAGCATGAACATACCTTTCTGGACCTGGTACGGGCTTTGGACGGAGTGGAAGGAATAGAGCGTCTTCGTATTTCTTCCATAGAACCGAACTTGTTAAAGAACGAAACCATAGAATTTGTAGCGGACAGCAGGTCTTTTGTTCCGCACTTTCATATTCCCCTGCAATCCGGAAGCAATGATATTCTGAAAAAAATGAGACGCAGGTATCTTCGTGAACTTTATGTGGACCGGGTACGGAAAATAAAAGAAGTAATGCCGCATGCGTGTATAGGAGTAGACGTTATCGTAGGATTTCCCGGGGAAACGGACGAACATTTCCTGGAAACCTATCATTTTTTAAACGAACTTGATATATCCTATCTCCATGTATTTACCTATTCCGAAAGGGATAATACCCTGGCGGCGGAAATGGACGGTGTGGTGCCCAAAAAAGTAAGGGCCAAAAGAAGTAAAATGCTCCGGGGATTATCTGTGAAAAAACGCCGTGCGTTTTATGAAAGTCAACTGGCAACTAAACGGACCGTACTTTTCGAAGGAGAAAACAAGGCGGGGTATATACACGGATTTACCGAGAACTACGTTAAGGTCAAGGCTCCCTGGAACCCGGAACTGGTAAATACCCTGCATACGATCGTGCTTAAAGATATAGATGAAGACGGACTGGTCCGTTTTGATTTTGTCAACGAAGAAGTCTATGCTTCCTGAATTGTAGCTGTTAAAAATACATCTTCCCGGTAACTATGATGAGATATAGCTTGCTTTCCTTTTTTAGTTTGATATTGTTGGGGTGCGGTACCGGAAAATCCGTGATCGCCGATAAAAATTACAGTTCAGGTAGTCTGGAGGTCCGCAGGATATCCGATCATGCATATGTTCATACGTCTTATATGGATGTGGAAGGTTTTGGCAGGGTTTTCTGCAACGGGGCTGTGTTTTTTGACGGGAAAGAGGCTATAGTTCTCGATACTCCGGGAGACGACAGCGTTTCGGAAGAACTCATCCGTTGGGTGGAAGATTCCCTGCATTGTAAGATCAAAGCAATTATTCCTACGCATTTTCATAAAGATTGCCTGGGCGGGCTGAACGCATTTCACGGGAGGGGTATACCTTCTTATGCGGGTAATGCAACTATTGCATTGGCAGCATCAAATGCTTCCCCGGTTCCTCAAAAAGGTTTTAACCGCTCCAAAACGTTCCGGGCGGGAAATCAGGAAATAATCATGGAATATCCGGGAGAAGGACATACAAAAGACAATATAACAGGCTATCTCCCGGGTGATGGCGTGTTGTTTGGAGGTTGTCTCGTCAAAACTTCCGGGGCGAATAAAGGCAACCTGGAAGATGCTAATGTCACCGCATGGCCGGAAACGATCCGTAAAATAAAGACGGAATATCCGGATTTAAAAATTGTTGTTCCGGGACATGGCGATGCAGGAGGGGCTGAATTACTGGATTACACGATAGAACTATTCCGGCCATGACCGGGCATTCCCGCGATCCGGGGACATCAGTAATGTGACCACTATCCTCTGAATGGGCGACAGGGCTTGAGTTTTACCTCAGATGCGAATACCCACCGGAAGCAGGTCCTTATATTCTTTGTGTTTTCGCAAGAATCCCGCTATTTCCGGGCTTGTGGGAACTACCCGCATATTGCGTTCTTCTACAATTTGCAGCACAGACTCGATAAAGTCGTCTTTCTGGTGCTCATCGAAGTTCTCGGGAAGAACCAGTTTGGTCAGGAAGATCTTTTTGTCCTGGGAGGAGTACTCTATTTTGGCCAGTTTGCCGTTTACACGGGTTTCGAACTGACGCAAAAAATCATTGTCTTTAACAGCTACTTCACTCATCGTTTTTAGTTTTATTTACTGGAATTATAGTGTAAGCGGAATCCAGAAGCGACATAGAACCGTATGCCGGACAATCTGGGTTTCGTTGTGCATGTGATATACACCTTTGTTTTTTTTCATCTTAAATTTTCCCTGTGCAAGAATTGTAGGAGAAATGTTTCTTTTTCTTCCGTAAAACCTAAATTTGTAGAGAACTACGAAAAAATTCAGATTTTACGCTGGATTATCGTTTCCCGAAACCGTTCTGAAAAAACGGAAGAAAACCATAGCATTTGTGATTAGCGCGTACAAAGATATGAAAAAATACTAAGAGTCTATTATACAATCATATAACAAATTGATGGATACGCCCAAAATACCTGTTTATTTTATGCCCGGCATGGCGGCTAGCCCGCTTATATTTGAGAACATCCGATTACCGGAAGATCGTTTTGAAACACATTACCTGGAATGGATACTACCCTTGGAAAACGAATCATTAAAAGATTATGCGGTAAGAATGAGTGCCAATATAAAACACGAAGCACCGGTGCTTGTAGGCGTGTCATTCGGTGGTATGCTGGTACAGGAGATGGCGGCATATGTACGTCCGAGAAAAATAATTATCGTATCGAGTGTAAAGTGCAGGGAAGAATTGCCGGTCAGGATGTTATTTGCAAAACATACCAGGGTTCATAGGCTGCTTCCTACCGGTTTGGTCAACAATGTGGAACTATTGGCTAAATATGCTTTTGGTGAAGCGGTTACCAAAAGAATACAGTTATACGAAAAATATTTGTCTGTCCGGAATAAAAAATATATCGATTGGGCCATTGATGCCATTGTCCGTTGGGAAAGGGATGAGATACTTCCGGGGATAATCCACATTCACGGAGATAAAGATCCTGTATTTCCTATTACCAGGATTAAAGACTGTATCCGTATCGATAAGGGTACGCATATTATGATTATAAACCGTTATAAATGGTTTAATGAACACCTTTCTTCGCTTATTGAGAATTGAAAATAGCCATTTGTTCGGATCCCGTAACAGGGATTTTTTTTACCTTTACAAAGCGTTTGCATGATATGTTCGCGGTTTTCTTATATGATTACGGGAAAATCAGCGTTAATGTTAAAGAGAAACAGAGATCAATATGAGAGTTATGGAATGGTTGAAAAAAGGTCTTATGGCCATAGGAATTATTGCACTGGCAGGTTTTTTTCTGAGTTCGGTGCAGGGAGAAGGGAAAGACGCCATAGAAGCGGGAAATGACCCGGAGGTCGTTGACAAAGCTGTACGTGATTATAACGTATATGCTATCGATTTTTTGGATAATATGAGCTTTGCAGGAGAGCAGGTACCATTGAACGACCCGGATATACAGGAACGTATGGACCGGGAAATATTGGTGAATACATATTGGCAGTCCAACGGGCTGTTGCTTATAAAAAGGGCGCATAAATATTTTCCTGTCATAGAGCCCATATTGGCAAAACACGGCATCCCCGACGATTTCAAATATCTTGCCGTCATTGAGAGTGGGCTGCAGAATGTAGTCTCTCCAGCAAGGGCTACGGGGTTCTGGCAGATTATGAGCGCTACTGGCAAGGAACACGGACTGGAGGTAAACCAGAATGTGGACGAACGTTATAACCTGGAGAAATCTACCGAAGTAGCCTGTGATTATCTGAAGAAGGCAAAAGATTTATTCGGAAGCTGGACATTGGCCGCAGCGGCATACAATGCCGGAAGAACAGGGGTGTCCAGGCAACTGGAGAGACAGAAAGAAAGTGATTATTACGATATTTTACTGGGCGAAGAAACCGGGAGGTATCTCTTTCGGATACTGGCTATTAAAGAAATACTGTCCAATCCGCAGAAATACGGATTTAATATAGAGCCCAGGCACATGTATACATATATCCCTACACGAAAAATGGAAGTGGATTATGAAATAGAAGATCTGGCGGATTTTGCAAAAAAACAGGGGATCAACTATAAAATACTTAAAATACACAATCCATGGCTCAGGGAAACCAAGCTCAATAATAAATCCAGGAAGAAATATTTTATAGAAATTCCTGAAAAAGGATACTATAATGTACAAAGTTAGAAAAGAGTTCGGAGCACGAAGATGAAAATACTTCTAACTTCGGGCTTCGAACTTCAAACTTAAATCTTTTTCATTTGCTGCTGCATCATTTTTATCTGATCGGCAAGCATGTTCTGTTTGTCCAGTTTTTTGGCTTCGTTAAGGAGGATGGTGGCTTCTCGCTTTCGTCGTTTTTGCATGGCGATTCCCGCAAGGCTCAGTTTGGTCATAGCAACATCATAATTCATGGAAAGTCCCAGTTTCAGGGCTTTTTTGAAGTATTTTTCGGCTGTGGTCAGATTGGTTTGAGAAGTCATGATACCATGAAGGTAATTGTAATATCCTTGTTGCTTGCGGATAAGGGCTGTTTCCGGGTTTTTGATCTTATTCAGCCATTTGGCAGTCCCTTCAAAATCCTGTTTGCGCATGCGAAGAAAGGCCAGAAGTATCATTTCATTTCTGAAATAAAGGAAAATAAACACCAGTGAAAGTAATATGAGGCTTATACCGTTACCTATATTGCCTTCGATAAACTGATAAACTGCATAGCCGATGACAAGCGCCGCGATAACTAATTTTAGATTTTTATTGAACATGTTATGTTTTTTTAAGAATGCACTTTGGCGAACAAGAATGCAAAGTTAAAAAAAAGTCACGGAGCACATACCGTATATGTCAAATTTCCACGGAATAAATGACCGGACAATGGTATTGAAAGATATGTGAAGGATAGTCAGGGCACAGATCTGCGGAATACCAAACGGTTGCCCGCTTAGCGGTTGAAAATAACGTTGAAAATAACAGGGAAAAATATTTTTTTTAAATGGTTTGTGAAAGTAAAAACTCTTCGTATATTTGCGCCGCACTTTTGTGAAGGAATCTCGTGCATGATGAATTAGGTATTTTTAAAGAAGTTTTAAGATATTAGACAATGAAAAGAACATTTCAACCCTCAAAGAGAAAAAGAAGGAACAAGCACGGTTTTAGAGAGAGAATGGCGTCTGCGGACGGTAGAAAAGTGCTTGCCCGAAGAAGGGCAAAAGGAAGAAAGAAATTAACCGTATCTTCCGAACCAAGGCATAAGAAATAATGCTATTGAAATTCTATTCATATAAAGGTGTTGCTTTAAAGAGTGACACCTTTTTTTATATCTTATCTGCACATAATTTGTTTAAATAACACAATACCAAAGAAATGCCAAAAAGAAAAGATCTAAAATGTATTCTGATTATCGGTTCGGGGCCTATTATCATAGGTCAGGCGTGTGAGTTTGATTATTCCGGTTCGCAATCCCTGCGTTCCCTTAGAGAAGACGGAGTGGAAACTGTTTTGATAAACAGTAACCCGGCAACTATTATGACGGACCCATCCATGGCAGATCATGTGTACCTGAAACCGCTGACCACGAAATCCATTATAGAAATACTGAAGGCACACCCGAATATAGATGCCGTATTACCGACTATGGGGGGACAGACTGCATTAAATCTTTGTATTGAGGCCGATGAGAAAGGAATCTGGAAAGATTTTGACGTAGAGATCATAGGGGTAGACATTGATGCGATCAATATTACCGAAGACCGTGAGAAGTTCAGGGAGCTGATGCTGAAAATAGGTATCCCCATGGCTCCACAGGCTACGGCAACATCGTATCTCAAAGGAAAAGAAATAGCCCAGGAATTCGGTTTCCCTCTGGTGATCAGGGCCTCTTTTACTCTCGGAGGGGCAGGAGCTTCTTTTGTGCATCACAAAGAGGATTTTGATGAAATGCTGACCAGGGGACTGGAGGTTTCTCCGATCCATGAAGTCATGATCGACAAGGCATTGCTGGGATGGAAAGAATACGAACTGGAGTTGTTACGCGATAAAAACGACAATGTTGTTATTATCTGTACGATCGAAAACATGGATCCGATGGGAATCCACACCGGGGATTCCATTACGGTTGCGCCTGCAATGACCCTTTCGGACAGGACCTTCCAGAGAATGCGGGATATGGCTATCCACATGATGCGCAGTATCGGTGATTTTGCGGGAGGATGTAATGTGCAGTTTGCCGTGAGTCCGGATGAGAAAGAAGACATCATCGCTATTGAAATAAATCCCCGAGTATCCCGTTCATCCGCGCTGGCATCTAAAGCAACAGGATACCCCATTGCAAAAATAGCTTCGAAACTGGCCATCGGGTACACGCTGGATGAGCTGAATAACCAGATTACCAAATCCACTTCGGCATTATTTGAGCCTACGCTCGATTATGTTATTGTAAAAATACCACGATGGAACTTCGATAAATTCGAAGGTTCCGACCGGACTCTCGGACTACAGATGAAATCCGTTGGAGAGGTGATGGGAATAGGACGCTCGTTCCAGGAAGCGCTTCACAAAGCCACACAATCTCTCGAGATTAAGAGAAACGGACTTGGTGCCGACGGGAAAGGGTATAAAAATTACGATCAGATCATCGAAAAACTGACATACGCCAGTTGGGACAGGGTCTTCGTTATTTACGATGCCATACAAATGGGAATACCGCTTAGCAGGATACACGAGATCACCAAAATAGACATGTGGTTCCTCAAACAATACGAAGAGCTGTATTACCTGGAAAAAGAAATATCCACGTATACGATAGAGTCCCTGCCTAAAGAACTCCTGCTCGAAGCCAAGCAAAAAGGTTTTGCCGATAGGCAGATAGCCCATATGCTGGATTGCTGGGAAAGTGAAGTATATAACAAAAGGGAAGAGGTTGGTGTAAAACGTATTTATAAACTGGTAGATACCTGTGCAGCAGAGTTCAAGGCGCAGACACCTTATTATTACTCTACTTTCGAAGATGAAATAGAAACTGCTGACGGAAAACGTTTTGTAGATAACGAAAGTAAAGTTACCGAAAAGAAAAAGATCGTGGTACTCGGTTCCGGACCTAACCGTATAGGACAGGGGATTGAATTTGATTACTGCTGTGTACACGGGGTACTTGCAGCGGCGGAATGCGGATACGAGACCATCATGATAAACTGTAATCCGGAAACGGTATCGACGGATTTTGACACCGCGGATAAACTTTATTTCGAGCCGGTTTTCTGGGAACATATTTACGATATCATCCGTCACGAGAACCCCGAGGGAGTGATTGTTCAGCTAGGTGGGCAAACCGCGCTTAAACTGGCGGAAAAGCTGGATAAATACGGGATTAAGATCATTGGTACAAGCTTTGAATCTCTTGACCTGGCCGAAGATAGGGGAAGTTTTTCCACACTGCTTAAAGATAACGATATTCCGTATCCTGAATTCGGTGTGGCCGAAACAGCGGAAGACGCACTTAGACTTTCCGACCATCTTAATTTCCCGATCCTGGTAAGGCCTTCTTACGTACTTGGGGGACAGGGAATGAAAATCGTGATCAACAAGGAAGAACTGGAAGAACATGTGGTAGATCTACTCCGTAAGATACCGAACAACAAATTGTTGCTGGACCATTACCTGGATGGTGCCATAGAAGCCGAAGCAGATGCTATATGCGACGGTGAAAACGTCTACATCATAGGTATAATGGAGCATATTGAACCTTGTGGTATCCATTCCGGAGATTCTAATGCTACCTTGCCACCGTTTAACCTCGGAGAATTTGTCTTGCAACAGATCAAAGACCACACGCATAAAATAGCATTGGCCCTCAATACTGTCGGGCTTATCAATATACAGTTTGCCATCAAGAACGATGTCGTATATATCATAGAAGCCAACCCGAGAGCGTCCAGAACAGTGCCGTTTATAGCCAAGGCCTACGGAGAACCGTATGTGAATTACGCCACCAAAGTCATGCTTGGAGAAAACAAGGTTACGGACTTTGATTTTAAACCGAAGTTAAAGGGATATGCCATAAAACAACCGGTCTTCTCTTTCAATAAGTTCCCTAATGTTAATAAAAGCCTGGGACCCGAAATGAAGAGTACAGGAGAGGGTATTCTCTTTATAGACAGCCTGAAGGACGACCAGTTTTACGAACTGTATACCAGAAGAAAGATGTACCTGAGTAAATAACTCTGCAGGTGCAAGTCATATAATAAGATTGCCCGGGTATATGCCGAAAAACAGCATTATACCCGGGCAATTATTTTTATCGGGGAAGTGGTTTTTACTGATACCAATCTCTCAGCCTGACTTCAATACCTTTATTTTCCGCATCTACCAGTCTTTTAAATTTTTCGGTGTCACTCATGTCTGGCCGGCCCCGATAGTGATAAGGATACACAATAGCAGGCTTAAAGTCCAGAACGGCATCTGCGGCCTGTTCCACGGGCATGGTATAGGGGAGGTTCATACATACGAAAGCGATATCGATATTTTTCAGTGCTCTCATCTCTGGAATATCTTCGGTGTCTCCGCTGATATATACTCTTTTATCGTCCATTGTAAGTACATAACCGTTGCCTCGTCCCTTTACATGAGGGGCATCTTCGCTTTCCGGAAGGTTGTACATTGGTAAGGCTTCTACGGTAATGCCGGATATTTTTTTCTTTTCCCCGTTTTTCATTATTACCATTTTACTTTTATAGTTTTCAGGGAGCTGATCCGCAACGGCCTGTGGTACTACAAAAATGGCTTCGGATGTATCCAGTCCCTCCAAAGTACTCTTGTCAAGGTGATCACCATGGATATCCGAAATGAAAATAAGATCCGGGGTGCCCAGCCCGGAAAATTTTTCGGCACCGCCGTAAGGATCGGAGTAGATGGAAATATCCTTCCATTGCAGGGCAAGGGTGCCGTGGAATACAGGCCGGATAACAATCTTATTTTCCTTTCCCGTAACCAGGGTATCGGACTTTGCCTGGGAAAATCCGCTCCAGGCGAAAGAGCAACTGAGAACAGTAAAGCCCAGCGAAGCAATATATCTTTTCATAATTTCGGGGTTATAGATTACACGATCTCCTAAAATTACGAAAAGATTTTGATCCTGTTTTCATGCCGGACCTATTTCCGGATAAAATCGGTAATGAGATAAGAGATAAGTTTGCCGGTCAGGCGGGTTTCATTGTCATTTTCCGGTTGCGGTGCTGCTTCGCATATGTGCAGGTATTGAATGTTTTTACTGTTCTTCCAGTGATGTATAAGCTTTCGTACCTGTTCTAAGGTAAATCCGGCAGGACTCCTGGCACTGCTGGGAACATTCTGTATGGCATCGCAGTCTATTTCTATACCGTATGGCTCTCTTTTTATAAAATGGAATGCCTGTTCCATCTGGTAATCCAGACCGTTTTCTGAAGGGAGCAACAGGTCTTCCAGGGTATTGAATCGTATATGGTCCGATTGATCTTCCAGCTTTTTATAAATAGATTTCGAAGTATAGTTCTTATGCAGGCCGAAAATAAAATAGCGTTGCAAAAAGCCTTCCTTGAAAGCATAAGAAAAACCATTGCCACTGTGTCTTCCCTCCAGCGATCGGAAATCCGTATGCGCGTCTATGTTAATGCTGTTTACCGGTTTGCCCAGGGCTAGGGCACACCCTTTGATGATACCGTAGCAGTTGTTATGCCCTCCTCCGATTATGATGGGTTTTTTCCCGGCCATTACGATTTTCCGGACCAGGTCAGTTACTTCTATATCTATTTGTGCCGTGAGTTCTCTCGCCCTTTCGGTATATGTATTTTTGGAAGGATCCATTGCGTCAAGTTCTTTTATCTCTTCCGAAAAATCCAGGTGCCCGAGTAATAACACCCTTTTTGCTTTATTATCCCGATGATTTTGTGTGTTCAGTAATTGTTGCAGTGTGGCATTCCATGCATGCCGTGCCCCTTTTCGGCCGTAATTTCCGGCGATACCTATATCTTCGGGTACTCCGAAAAGAACATACCTGGCTTTGGATTCCCGGAGTTGTTCTTCCATCTCCTGCCCCTCGTTGAGCAATCTTACCCGTTCCCCGAATTTAACTTCTCCCTTTCTGTGGGAAACGATTTTTTCCATATCCCTGAGGGTGTATAAACACAAAAGATTTCGCATATACCTGGTTTAAATCTTAAAGCAAATATGAAAATAAAAAATCTATTTGTTAAATTTAATCGTATATATATTCATTAGGCCATATAACAAAAATTAAAATTAGGCGTTAACAGTTAAAAAGAAATCATTATGACTGAATCAAAGAGTAATAACGGTTTGAAAGTTATAGCTGCATTGCTTGGGGTAGCCCTGATAGGGACATTGATCTATACCTCAAGCTTGTACAGCGATAAGAAAAAGACTACGGCAGACCTTACGAATCAGAAAAACATGGTGGTCGAAGATCTGAATAATCTCAAGGCAGATTATGACAGGGCGATCCAGGAAGGCGATTCGACAAATCAGGAATTGCTGGACGCGAGAACAAGGATAGACCAGTATATCGATTCCGTAAAGAGTATGAAGGCGGATATTTCTGCGTTGTACCGTTACAGAAGGCAGGTAAATGTGCTTACCAAGGAAAGGGAATTTCTCCTGGCCCAAAACGACTCCCTGCGCCGATCCAACGAAATGCTGATCATACAAAGGGATAGCACCAGGACAACACTGGAAAGACAAACGGAGTATGCCGATTCAATCCTGACGCAGAACGTTCAGCTTGCCAAGGTAGTGGATGCGGGATCAGCACTCAGCCTTTCCAAGTTTTCTGTGGAAGCCGTGAGAGAGCGTAACAGCGGAAAATTGGTTTCCGTAAACCGTCACAGGAGAGCGGATAAACTAAAAATATGTTACACTATTGCTGCAAACCGTATAGCATCTTCCGGGGATACGCAGTTTTACGTACAGGTTATCGGGCCTGCCGGGGCTATTATGGGAGAAAATGCAGTTGCCACTTATGCGCCTCCTGTAGAAAAAACCATATCTAAGGCCAAAAATGCAGTAGCCGATGGAGTTGCATCGATAGATGGAGACTCGGTTGTTGCGGAAGAGGTAGTAGAAGAAATGGAGTCCGTAAAGGAACCCGCTGCTGCTACCAAGAGTTTAACGTATAGTAAAATATCTAACTTCTTCTATGAAAATGCGGCTCTTGATGTATGTGATTATCTGGATAAGGAAGGAGATGGTTTTGAAGGAGGTAATTACGAGGTTAAGATCTTTGACAGTAAGTTGAGGGAATTAGGCTCTTCATCTTTCGAGTTGAAATAGCATCCTGATATAAGCTATTATAAAAACCACTATCGGTGTTTCGGATAGTGGTTTTTTTATGGGTTTCAATTCTGTTCAGGGACCGTGATAAAGCCTGAAACAGTAAAACATGATAATCAGTTACGGATAAAAGTCTTTCCGTTAACAAGTACCTGTTCTATATGATTGCTTCCGAAAGCATATGGCAGGAAAGAGTAACCTGGCACTTCCCTTGTAATAATGAGGTTGGCTTTTTTTCCTTTTGTAATACTTCCGTGAGTTTCCGACAATCCCATAGCGTAAGCTCCGTTTATCGTAGCAGCATTAATGGCCTCTTGGGGTGTTATTTTCATTTTGATACATGCAGTAGCGACTACAAAATTCATATTACCACTGGGGGTTGACCCCGGGTTATAATCGGTAGCCAGCGCCAGGGGAAGGCCTGCATCTATCATTTGACGGGCCGGAGTATAGGGAATACTCAAAAAGTAAGAGCATGAAGGTAATGCAACGGGCATAGTATCCGATCCTTTCAACACTTCTATATCTTTTTCCCGCATGACTTCCAGGTGGTCCACGGAAAGCGCGTTGTGTTTTACTCCGATCTGAACGCCACCTATGGCGTGAAACTGGTTGACATGTATTTTAGGGATGAGATTGAAAGCTTTTCCGGCTTCAAGGATGCTTTCGGTCTCTTCTGTGGTGAAATATCCCTGTTCGCAGAATACATCGATATATTCCGCAAGGCCTTTTTCGGCTATGGAAGGGATCATTTCGTTGATGATAAGGTCTATATAGCCTTTTCTGTCCGATTTGTATGCTGTCGGAATAGCGTGCGCTCCGAGAAAAGTGGATTTAACGGGAATGTCATAGTTTTCCCGAAGTTTTTTTATAACCCGGAGCATTTTCAGTTCGGCATCCGTGCTGAGTCCGTAGCCGCTTTTTATTTCAACAGCACCGGTGCCCATGGCAATTACTTCTTCCAGTCGTTTTGCCGATTGCAGGTAAAGGTCGTTTTCGGGGGTTTCTTCCAGTTTTTTTGCGGAGTTAAGGATACCACCGCCCCGGTTGGCTATTTCTTCATAAGAAAGGCCGTTGATACGGTCTACGAATTCCTGTTCCCGGTTCCCGGCATATACGATGTGCGTATGGCTGTCGCACCATGCCGGCATAACCAATTTGCCGGAGGCATCGATAACCTCGTCTGTTTCTATATCCGGAAGATCCTTCATTTTTCCGTAGTCTGCTATGCTGCCGTTTTCTATAAGAAGAAAGGCGTCTTCTACTATGGGAAGGTCTTTCATTTCCGATCCTGACAATTTCTTAACATGGTTGTTCCTTACCTGGAGGAGTTGCCGGATGTTTTTGATGAGTACTTTCACGAGTCTGTTTTTTGTGTGATAAAAGCCGTGTGGTCTTTCTTGGAGATCCTTGCGTAACGGGATCTTATGAAGATGCACGGCTTTTGCCCGGTTGAGATGCATGGGGTAACATCTTTACTTACAAAGGGCTACTTCAGGGAGCCTACCATATCCTCGGGTTTTACCCATTCGTCGAATTCTGCAGGGGTGAGGTACCCGAGGTTGACGGCTTCTTCTTTGAGGGTAGTTCCGTTTTTATGAGCGGTATTGGCGATTTCCGCAGCTTTATAGTATCCTATTTTGGGGTTGAGAGCGGTAACCAGCATGAGGGAATTATTTACCAGTTCCTTTATCCTGGTGTGGTTAGGCTCTATTCCGGAGGCGCAGTGCTCTTCGAAGCTTACACAGGCATCACCGATGAGCTGTGCGGATTGCAGGAGGTTTGCCGCCATTACCGGTTTGAAAACATTAAGTTCATAATGTCCCTGGGTACCACCAACAGATACAGCAACATCATTACCGATAACCTGTGCACAAACCATGGTCAGTGCTTCACACTGTGTAGGATTTACTTTTCCGGGCATAATAGAACTTCCGGGTTCGTTGGCAGGTATGAGTAGTTCCCCGATGCCCGAACGTGGTCCGGAAGCCATCATACGTATGTCGTTTGCTATTTTATTCAGGGAGACAGCCAGTTGTTTCAGCGCACCATGTGTTTCCACAAGGGCGTCGTGTGAAGCCAGGGCCTCGAATTTGTTTTTGGCGGATTTAAAAGGGATTTCGGTAAATTTCGCGATGTACTCTGCTACTTTTTCCGCATATCCCTGGGGGGTATTGATCCCGGTTCCCACGGCAGTACCTCCGAGTGCCAGTTCGGAAAGGTGATCGAGGGTGTTGTTCAGGGCTTTAAGGCCATGGTCGAGTTGCGACACATATCCGGAGAATTCCTGTCCGAGCGTTAGGGGTGTAGCATCCATAAGATGCGTACGTCCTATTTTTACCACATCCCGGAACTCTTCCGATTTTTTCTTCAGGGTGTCGCGCAACCTTGTAACCCCGGGGATAGTAACTTCAACAATTTTCTTGTAGATAGCAATGTGCATTCCGGTTGGAAAAGTATCGTTGGAAGATTGCGATTTGTTTACGTCATCGTTAGGCTGAAGAGTTTTTTCGCCTTCGCCTATGGTCTTTCCGGCAATTTGATGTGCCCGGTTGGCAACCACTTCATTGACATTCATATTACTCTGGGTACCCGAACCCGTTTGCCAGATAACCAGGGGAAACTGGTCGTCGTGTTTTCCTTCCAGTATTTCATTACATACCTGGGCAATAAGGTCCCTTTTTTCTTCCGGGAGTACACCTAATTCACAATTGGTATAGGCCGCGGCTTTTTTCAGGTAAGCAAATCCGTAGATAATCTCCAGCGGCATAGAAGCGGAAGGGCCTATTTTGAAATTGTTTCTGGAACGTTCGGTCTGGGCTCCCCACAGCTTATCTGCAGGGACTTTAACTTCTCCCATCGTATCCTTTTCTATTCTGTATTCCATGATGTTTATTAAGATTTTACACTATCTACAAAATTACTATTTTGCCGTGTAATACCTGGTGATTTTTGTCTTTTTATACGGGAAGTTTTTTGATTTAGTTCGGAAAAGCCTTCGGGATTTCAATTAAAAACGGTACTTTTGTTCCGAATTCGAAAATTTCCGGAAATTATGTTTGAATTTGACCAGTATTTAGGCTTTTTAGCGTTCGCGGGTATAGCCCTTTTGGGATTCTGGTTGATGGTCTTCCTTACTGCTTTTGCAATTCCTTACTGGATAAGCGGAGCGATCATGGAGATGATCAAAGAAAAACGCGAGGCTAAAAAAGCTAAGAAGATGCAGGCGTAAGAACGCACAAAAAGGGCTCCGATATCGGGCCCTTTTTTTATTGATCTTGGTTTCTATAAATTTTAGTCACAAATACACGGATGTAATGATGATGACCTTATAACGTTCCCTGTACAACCAGTAATCTGCGACTCACATTACTCTATTGTACCATAAAGAGCGCGTTGACAAATAATAACTTGCCATTTTCCCAGAATCCCCGGAACAGGGGATTGTCTACCAGGTACACTATACTCCCTTTTCCATACGAATGAACGCCAAAAACCAGGGTGTTCGCAATGTTTTTCTGTGCTTCACTACCGGCAAAACCGGATAACGGGGCTCCATCTTTTTCGAGGTAAAATGCATTGCCATTTTTTAGCAGATCAAATGCACTGCTGCTTTGCTTCAGGGAAAAATAAGTGTCTGGGTAACCGAAAGCCAGGGGATGGGTAGGATCTGTCTTTACTTTGTAAATGGCTCCTGTAATATTGTTTTTTACGTGATTTCTTTCCCAGGAATCGTAGGGTACGGGTATAAAAAGCGAATCATTCTCTTCTGTTTCTTTTTCCTTAAGTCCGAAGTCTTCCTCTTCTTTGAGCGTATGGAGTGCCTTTCCTATCGCGATCAGCTTTCCGCCGTTTTTTATCCATTCTTTTAGGCGTTTTAGCTTGGTTTCGTCCAGGTACTCAGCGTAATTTCCTTCGGGAAGTATCAGCACATTATAGGATGAAAGGTTTATTCGGTCAAAATAGTCCGTGTCCACTATGGTTAAGGGATATCCCAGTTGTTGCTCAAAGAAATGCCATATTTCGCCTACGTTCAGGGTGGAAGCGGGAGATCCGGACAAAAGCGCTGCCTTAACATTGGGAACCGGGCGTACGTATGACGAACCTAAATCTTTTCCTTTGGTAACGAATCCGGTAGATGTAGCGGTGAGCTCCCGGCCGTGTTCTTTTGCTACGGAGATTAATTTCCGGGGAAAGTCCTTATCCCTGGCGTTATCGGTTCTGGTAATGATGAGGCTTCCTCTTGTAAAATCTTTTCCGGCAACTGTAAAAGGCTCTTCGGTATACCTGACCCGGAGGCCTTCTTTTAAAAGAGCGGTGAGAAACCGGGCATCTTCCATACTTTTCCAATCGGAGACATAGGCGTAAGCAGCCGGACCGGGAGAAAGGGAAGGAGGTGTCGTCTCGGAAGGCTTATTACTGATGGAAACCGTACTGTTTTCCGTAGCAACGGCATGAAGCCCGTAGGCATAGGGGAGTGCCCAGGCGGTGATATCGTAAGTGAGGGAGTCATTCAGTTTGGTCCTGGGTTCGAACAATACCTTTACGAGCGTGCTCTTGGGCTGGTCGGAAGGGATTACGAGATCTCCTTCGGCAGTTTTCAGACTTCCCTGCTTTCCTGTGGTATAATCAAAACCTTTTACTACAGTTTGCGCTGTAAAATGATACCGGATATTATGCCGGTCCAGCAGACGGGTAAGGGTATTTATATGGTCACGGTTACCGCTAAGGACATAGTTGCGGTATTTATAATCACGGCGGGTATAGAATTTTTCGAATTCGTCATTTAGTTTTCCGGCATTTTCGGAAGATATTTCTACAGTAGATATTCCGGTAGTGTAATGATGAGCCAATCTGTCCCTGAGCGTGAGGGTATCTTTGGCGGAAGTAATGACACCCAGGCCAGCCCTGCCGCTGCCTCCCTGTTCATAGGTCATACCTATACTGCCGTTGTACATCGGGTAAGTATCCCCGTAACTGGGATATAGTAGGTCAAATACCTCTTTGGTGAAATACAGCCATCCTTCGGTATCAAAATAAGTAGCATGATTTTTCCCGATCGTTACCTGGAAGTCTTTTTGCCAGTCCGTAATAACCTCGTGGAGGGGTTCCGCGCCCGGAGCAAAGTAATAAGGGGCATCCATGCCCTGTTCATGAAAATCGGCATGTACATGTGGTAACCACTGATTGAAGACCGCTACACGTTGTCTGCTTTCTTTCTGGGTGAGCCATGCCCAGTCCCGGTTGAGGTCAAACATATAATGATTGGGACGTCCGTTGAGCCAGGGTTCGTGATGTTCCTTGCCATCCGGGTTTACATTGTTGGGGACATTGACATTCTGGTTATACCAGTTCACATAGCGGTCCCTTCCGTCCGGATTCACACAAGGGTCCAGGATAACTACCGTATTGTCCAGTAATTCCTGCTTTTGGGTAACGAGGTCATAAACGGTCTGCATGGAAGCTTCGGTACTTACACTTTCATTGCCGTGTACGTTGTAGCTGAGCCATACGATGGCAATATCGTTATCCGTTTTTCCTTCCAGCGATTTAAGGTGCTCGGTACGGATAGATTCCAGGTTACTTATATTGGCAGGAGAGGAAATATAGCAAAGTATAAGTTCCCGGTGTTCATTGGTTTCGCCGTAGTTTTGCAGCTTTATCATATTGGGTGCAGCTTCCGCCAGGTGTCTGTAATATTCTACGACCCGATAATGACGGGTAAAGCGGGTTCCCGGTTCGTAGCCCAGGAATTCTGTGGGAGATTTCAATTCCTGTGCGATACTTAAGGTCGAAAAAAGGACAAAAAGGCAGATATATGTATAACGGGAGAAAAGCTGCTGGATATTCATATTTATATAACTGTTTTTTCTTACCCCTGAATGGCATGGATAGAAACGAAAATAACTTTTTTTCCTCAAAGTTCATCGCTGGGCCTGTAAAAATGTTTCTTTTTACGGATCAGGCAGAAATCCGTATTAAAAATACTTCTTTTTATATTTTACAGGCAGAAAAGACGAATTTGTCAGATAACGACTGTCCATATGTCGGTTGTTATTTTTTTCTCATAATAGATCATCTCTTTTTTGTGGAAATGTAAATATGATGTTAAAGCACCGGGTAAGGAGGACAGGTACTTTTATTATGCATATTTTTGCACATTCCCGTTACGAAATTCCGGTTTTATCCATATTTTATTTCTGAAATGACAAAGAAACAACAGCAGGTTCTGATTGTTATATTGGGCTTTATTGCTGCTTTAGGACCTTTTTCCATAGATATGTATCTTCCAGGCTTTCCGGCCATTGCGGAAGATCTGAAGACCGATGATGCGCATGTATCCCTGACGCTGACCACCTTTTTTGTGGGTATATCGGTGGGGCAGCTCATCTACGGCCCTTTACTGGATCGTTTCGGACGTAAGAAGCCTTTACTGATAGGTCTTGCCATCTATGCGTTTGCTGCCATTGGATGTGCCTTGTCCCCGGATATTTGGTGGCTTATAGGGATGCGGCTTATCCTGGCGCTGGGAGGATGTGTGGGTATGGTAGCTTATAGCGCTATTATCCGCGATCGTTTTCCGGTAGACGAAATAGCTAAGGCCTTTTCTTCCATATTACTGGTTATGGGTGTGGCTCCGGTGCTTGCCCCGACTCTGGGAGGGATTTTCACAGGTGCTTTCGGATGGCGTTCCATTTTTGTTTTTCTCTTTGTTATTGCTGTCATACTTATGGTGGTGATCCGTTTCTTTCTGGAAGAAAGTAAAGGGCAGGACAGAGAAGTATCGTTAAGACCTGAAAAAATAGCAGGCAATTATATTTCGGTACTGAGAAATAACGATTTTATCTTATACGGACTTTCCGGTAGTATTGCTATGGCTATTATGTTCGCCTATGTTTCCGGGATACCGTTTGTATTGATGAAAATATACGGAGTATCCGAATCTACTTTTGGCTGGATGTTCGGGATGAATGCTTGCGGTTTTATTGCAGGGAGCCAGTGCAACAGGTATCTTCTGAACCGTTTTGATGCTGTGGAACTGACCCGTAAAACTTCTTTTATACAGCTTATCCTTACCGTTATCTTTCTTATAGGGGTGTGGCGGTTTGAGCTTCCGCTATCGGTCTTTGCCGGACTTTTGTTCTGTATATTATTTCTCCTCGGTTTTATAAACCCTAACTCCACTGCGTTATCTCTCAGGCCCTTTTCGAATAATATAGGATCGGCATCGGCGATGAACGGCAGTTTTAAAATGGGAGCGGGAGCAGCCATCTCGGCGTTGATGGGAGTAATGTATGACGGCACAAAGTTCCCTATGATATTACTTATATTCCTGATGTCTTTTATTTCCTTCATACTGTTGCTTATGGCAGGAAAAAAATCCGGAAAGGTCCTCCGGTTTCGTAAAAAGGTATATGAGTGACAAAGAGTTCGGAGAGAACTGGTAAGTAGACATGATGCCTTCCTATACACTTATACCTTAACGCATGAGGTGTAAAAATAAAACCCTGCATCATTAGATGGTGCAGGGTCTTACAACTAACCAACCAAAATATGAAAAAAACTAACTAACCGTTTAAGGTATTCTGTTAATTTCAAATAGCGTGCCAAATCTGGAAAAAGGGGATGTTTAACGGGTTAAATTCCTGTTAACAGGATTTGTGTTTGTTAGAGACGCACGGCCGTGCGTCTCTAACACTGAAAATATGAATATTGTGGTTTCAGGAAAGATTATTAACTCCTAAGGGCAATTTCTCCCTCAGATATTTTGCCGTAAACGATTTTTTGTTTTTGGCAATTTCTTCCGGAACGCCTTCGGCAATTACAGTACCACCTTTTTCTCCACCACCCGGACCGAGATCAATAATATAGTCCGCACATTTGATCAGTTCCAGGTTGTGTTCTACGACAACTACAGAGTGCCCTTTTTCTATAAGCGCATTAAACGAAGCAAGCAGTTTCTTGATATCGTGGAAGTGCAATCCCGTTGTGGGTTCGTCAAATATAAACAGGGCTTTTTCATCTGTATTACCTTTAGACAGGAACGAAGCGAGTTTTATCCGTTGCGCTTCTCCTCCGGAGAGAGTGGAGGAAGATTGCCCCAGGGTAACGTATCCCAGTCCCACATCCTGTAAGGGTTGTAGCTTATTGATGATCTTTTTCTGTTTGTGTTCTCCGAAGAAGTCGATGGCGTCATCTATGGTAAGGGTCAACACATCATTAATGTTTTTTCCTTCGAAGGTCACTTCGAGTATTTCTTTTTTGAAGCGTTTGCCCTTGCAGGTTTCACAGGGCAGTACCACATCGGCCATAAACTGCATTTCTATGGTTACTTCGCCTTCTCCTTTGCAGGTTTCGCAACGTCCGCCATCCACGTTAAAAGAGAAGTGTTTTGGCTGATATCCCCTTATTTTTGATAGTTTCTGGGAAGTGAACAGCGCCCGTATATCGTCATATGCTTTAATATAAGTAACAGGGTTGGACCTGGAAGATCTCCCTATTGGGTTTTGATTGACAAACTCCACGGACTTAAGCGAGCCGTAATTTCCCTCCGCAGCAGTATATTTCCCGGCTTTTTCCCCGTATCCGCCTGTTTCTTTGAGGACCACAGGGTAGAGGATTTTCTTTACCAACGAACTTTTCCCGCTTCCGGATACGCCGGTAACAACGGTAAGCATGTTCAGCGGAAAAGTAACATCTATATTTTTGAGATTGTTTTCCCTGGCCCCTTTAATATGAATGTAATTTTTGGAAGCCCGTCGTTTTTTAGGGACTTCTATCTGTTTTCTTTCGCTCAGGTAGTCCCCGGTAAGTGTATGGGCTTTAAGTATTTCCTTATAAGTACCTGTGGCCACGACTTCTCCTCCGAGCGTACCGGCTTCCGGACCGATATCTATAATAGTATCGGCGGCTTTCATAATGTCCTCGTCATGTTCCACCACAATAACCGTATTACCCAGGTCGCGTAGCGATTGCAGTACGGATATGAGTTTTTCGGTATCTTTGGGGTGGAGTCCAATACTGGGTTCATCCAGGATGTACATGGACCCTACGAGGCTGCTCCCCAGGGAAGTAGCCAGATTGATACGCTGCGATTCCCCTCCGGAAAGTGAATTGGACTTACGGTTGAGGGTGAGGTATTCCAGTCCCACATTGGAAAGGAATAACAAACGATTATTTATTTCTTTAAGCAGCCTTCCGGCTACTTTCTGTTCATATTCGGTTAGCGTTATTTTTTGAAAGAAGTCCGCCAGACGATGCAACGGCATTTCCACCAGTTCGGATATGGTTTTCTCGTCTATTTTTACGTAATCAGCCTCTTTGCGAAGCCTTCTTCCCTTACATTGCGGGCACTTCGTTTTTCCGCGGTACCTGGAAAGCATTACCCGGTTTTGTATTTTATAGTTCTTTTCCTCCAGTTCCGCAAAAAAATCATGGAGCCCGGTAAAATAGGAATTTCCGTCCCAAACCAACTGTTTTTGCTTCTCGGTGAGCTCAAACCACGGTTTGTGGATGGGAAAATCGAACTTATAGGCATTGTTGACCAGTTGATCCCTGTACCACCCCATGCTTTCTCCTCTCCAGGGAAAGATAGTGTTTTCATATACGGATAAGCCCGAATTGGGTATGACGAGTTCTTCGTCTATACCTATTATATCTCCGTACCCTTCACATTTCGGACAAGCGCCGAAAGGATTGTTGAAACTGAAGAGATGTATGTTCGGTTCCGGGAACTGAATACCGTCCCTTTCGAATTTATTACTGAATGTCGTTTGTTTTCCGGTGGCCATTTCTTCGATAATACATTGGCCTTTTCCTTCGAAAAAAGAAGTTTCCACAGCATCAGAAAGACGATTTATAAAATCTTCATCATCCGGTCGGGTAATGATCCTGTCTACCACCAGGTAAAAGTCCCGGTCTATTTCTTCTTCGATTTCGTCTATACGGATTATTTCATTCCGATATTTTATACGTGCGTACCCCTGTTGTGCAAGTATTTTGATGTTTTCCAATGCACTGCGATGATCCGGTATGTGTACCGGGGACAAAAGTAAGAGCCTGGTGCCGGACTCATAGCTGTTTACAAAATCCACCACATCGGTTACGGTATTCTTTTTCACTTCTTCCCCGGATACGGGAGAGAATGTTCTGCCTATACGTGCATAAAGCAGTTTCAGGTAGTCGTATATCTCCGTAGTGGTACCTACAGTAGAACGCGGGTTGGTGGAATTCACCTTTTGTTCGATAGCTATGGCCGGGGCTATTCCACGGATATAATCGACTTTGGGTTTATCCAGTCTTCCGAGGAACTGTCGGGCATAAGATGAAAGGCTTTCCACATACCTGCGCTGCCCTTCGGCATAAAGGGTGTCAAAAGCAAGGCTGGACTTACCTGAACCGGAAAGTCCGGTTATGACAACCAGCTTATTCCGGGGAATAGCGACATCCAGGTTCTTCAGGTTGTGGAGCCGGGCTCCTTTAATAAGTATATTTTGTTTTGGACTTAATAGCGATATATCCGTCATAGCAAAAAAGGAAAAATACAAAGATAAAGGATAATAAGGCAATTGAAAAGCCTGTTTTACTTTTTGATCATTATCCTGTCGGATTACCTGGTTTTACAGGATTTGAGCTACTTTTGAACCCTATTGCACTTCTAATATTTTACGGAAAATTCAATTTAATATTTGCATTTATTTAAGGAATGTTATTATATTTGGCCAGCTAAACGTTAAAAAAACATTGCATAGGCCATAAAATTACTTTTGAGAACTGAAAAATAGAATACGGTATTTTCCTTAGGGGAAATGCATCACTTTCGATTAAAAAGTAATAAATTATGGAGCAACTTCTTCAGGATTCTGCTTTGGTAGAACAATATTTGTGCGGTGATGAAAAGGCGTTGGAAGCACTCATCAATCGTCATTCCCAAAGAGTTTATAGTTTTATTTTTTCCAAAGTATTCGATAAGGATATCGCAGAAGATATTTTCCAGGATACTTTTATAAAAGTGATACGAACCCTGAAAAGAGGAGCGTATAATGAGGAAGGAAAGTTTCTTCCCTGGGTAATGCGTATAGCACATAACCTAATCATTGACCATTTCAGGAAAAATACACGAATGCCCAAATTTGAGGGAAATGATGATTTTAACATCTTTTCGGTGATAAGCGATAACGCACTTAATGTGGAAAGGCAGATCATCAAAGACCAGGTGGAAGACGATGTACGGAACCTTATAAAAGAACTTCCGACAGATCAGCAGGAGGTATTGATTATGCGTATGTACAAAGATATGAGCTTTAAAGAGATTTCCGAGATCACCGGGGTAAGTATCAATACTGCTTTGGGGAGAATGCGCTATGCCATTATCAACCTTCGGAAAATAGTGGAAAAAAATAACATAGTTTTAACAAACCAGTAATGCAATATTAAAGGTTTTGCCACGTTTTTAAAAAAACAACCCTGAAATTTTATAAACGGCATGGCAAATCTTTACACCAAGAAATCAGCGGATTATAAGAAAATCGGACCCAAGCGGGAGACTATTAATTTTCTGCTCAATTATTCCAAAGCACTTCGTGTTGTGGATTATAAGGAAATACAGTTCGAAACCCTGCTGAACTGAACACGTAGTTAAAGAAACCGTTTTTTAAAGAAAACCTCTTCCGGCGATACTGCCCTTCACCCCCATGGGTGATGTTTCGCGGATGGGTTATAGTTTAGAAGACGGTTTCTTCTTTTTATAATATTCGTCTATTACCGATTTTCTTCCCACGGTTCGGGTAATAATATCTTTTTCGAGGTCCCATCCGCGGGCCGGAGAATATTCCCTGCCATACCAGATGATCTGAAGGTGCAGTTTGTTCCATTTTTCTTTCGGAAACAATCGTTTCGCATCCTTTTCCGTTTGGATTACGTTTTTTCCGTTACTCAATCCCCAGCGATACATAAGCCGTTGAATATGGGTGTCCACCGGAAAAGCGGGAATACCGAAAGCCTGCGAAACCACAACACTGGCAGTTTTGTGACCTACCGCCGGAAGGGTTTCCAAAGCTTCCATATCCGCAGGGACCTCACCGTTATATTTGTCGATGAGGATATGCGACAGTTCGTAGATCCCTTTGGATTTCATGGGAGAGAGCCCAACGGGGCGGATGATATCCTGGATTTCTTCACGGGTAAGCCTTATCATGGCATAGGGATTATCGGCCTTTTCAAATAACAAAGGCGTGATCTGATTGACCCGTACATCCGTACTTTGCGCCGATAGCAATACGGCAATAAGCAGGGTATAAGGGTCTTTATGGTCAAGAGGTATCGGGATTTCCGGGTATATCTTTTCCAGCGTTTCCATGACAAACGCCACTTTTTGGGTTTTGGTCATTTTTACATTACTTTTGGCCGACTAAAATATGTAAAAAAGTCCGAAGTCATAATCGAATATCCCAAATCTAACATCTAATATCTCAAATCTAAAATCTATATAAAAATGAAAACACTGAAACCAGGAGATAAAGTACCGGAATTCACAGTTAGCGACCAGGATGGAAATGCAGTATCCCCTTCGGATTACCTCGGTAAAAAATGGATTGTTTTCTTTTATCCGAAAGCAAGTACCCCCGGGTGTACTGCCGAAGCATGTAACCTGCGGGACAATTACCAGGAATTGAAAAAGGAAGGATATGAGTTGCTTGGTGTAAGTGCAGATTCTGAAAAGAGACAGTCCAACTTTAAGGAAAAATATGAGTTTCCCTTTCCTTTACTCGCCGATGTGGAGAAGAAGGTGATCGAAGCTTTCGGTGTATGGGGACAAAAGAAATTTATGGGTAAGACCTATGACGGAATACACCGTATGACTTTTATCATTGATGAAAAAGGAAAAGTGGAACGGGTCATAGAAAAGGTGAAAACCAAAGACCACGCAGCCCAGATACTGGATGCAGGTGTTTGAACATAGGAAATCCCGGAATTAAGGAGTTATTAGTGTATGGAGTCCAAAATCCCCGATCTAATATCTCAAATCTAATATTTTAGGTCAAAGAGACACAATGAATTATCTGTCAGTAGAAAATATATCTAAATCTTTCGGGGAACGTGTTCTGTTTACCGATATATCTTTCGGGATAAACAAAGATCAGAAAATTGCGTTCATCGCCAGGAATGGCACCGGGAAAACTTCCCTGTTGAACATTATAACGGGAAAAGACACACCGGATAGCGGGCAGGTAGTTTCCAGGAACGGGATATACATAGGATTTCTGCCTCAGGAACCGGAACTGAAACCCGGGCTCACGGTGGAAGAAACGATCTTTGCTTCCGAAAATAAAATATTGAGAGTTATCCGGGCCTATGAAGACGCTTTGCAAAATCCGGAAGATGCAGAGGCATACCAGCGTGCCTTTGAACACATGGAGTTGCACCAGGCATGGGATTTCGAAACCAGGTACAAACAAATACTTTCCAAGCTGAAACTCGATGACCTTTCCCAAAAGGTGTCTTCGCTTTCGGGCGGACAGAAAAAAAGACTTGCACTGGCTACGGTATTGCTCGACAATCCGGACCTGTTGATACTGGACGAACCGACCAACCACCTGGACCTGGAAATGATAGAGTGGCTGGAATCTTACTTCGCAAAGGAAAACATGACCTTGTTCATGGTAACCCATGACAGGTATTTCCTGGAACGGGTATGCAACGAGATCGTGGAGCTGGAAGACGGAAAACTCTATACCTATAAAGGGAATTATTCTTATTACCTGGAAAAAAAGGAATTGCGCGTAGAAGCAGAAAAAGCCTCCGTAGAAAAAGCGAAGAACCTTTATGTAAAGGAACTGGACTGGATGCGCAGGCAGCCGAAGGCAAGGACATCCAAATCCAAATCGAGGATAGATGATTTTCACGACATCAAGGAGAAAGCACATCAGCGTCGTCAAGATCACCAGGTGCAACTGGAGATCAACATGGAACGGTTGGGAAGCAAGATCGTAGAGTTGCACAATGTTTCCAAAGTATATGAGGATAAAAAAATACTTCAAAAATTCCAGTATGTATTCAGGAAAGGAGAGCGTGTGGGGATTATCGGTAAAAATGGTACCGGCAAATCCACGTTTCTGAACCTGCTCACCGGAATCGTTGCTCCCGACGGTGGTAAGGTTGTTATCGGTGAAACCGTGAAGTTCGGGTACTATACCCAGTCCGGAATAGAAGTAAAACCGGAACAGAAAGTAATAGACGTTATCCGCGCTTTTGGAGATTATATCCCTTTAATGAAAGGCAAACAGATCTCTGCCGTCCAGCTTCTGGAGCGCTTTCTGTTCGACCGGAAAAAGCAATACGACTTTGTAGAGAAACTGAGCGGAGGCGAATTAAAACGTCTTTACCTATGTACCGTGCTTATCCGGAACCCCAATTTTCTTATTCTCGATGAGCCTACAAACGACCTTGACATTATTACCCTCAATGTCCTGGAAGAGTTTTTACTGGATTTCCCTGGCTGTCTTGTCGTAGTGTCGCACGACAGGTATTTTATGGATAAGATCGTGGATCACTTGTTGGTGTTCAGGGGTGATGCCGAAATAGAGGACTTTCCAGGGAATTATACGGATTACAGGGTTTACAACGATAGTATACCAGCGGCGGCGAACGAGGTAAAAACTACAGATAACAATTCCGTTAAGGAAAAGAACACCTGGCGTAAAGATGCTAATAAAGGCCTTTCCTATAACGAACAGAAGGAGTACAACCGACTGGAAAAGGATATACGTAAACTGGAAGAAGAAAAGAAAGAAATAGAAGCCATGTTCTTCGACGAAAGCATGGATGGAGGACGTATTGACGAACTTTCCGTAAGACTCAAAAAGATTTTGGCGGAAATAGAGGACAAGACCGACCGATGGCTGGAGCTCTCATATAAAGACTAAAGCGCTTGTATGCTCGGGTATCTGAAATTTCTGCTTAAATCTACCAATCAGCACGGGGTACATTCGCCTTTTGTCTATGCCTATGTTACCAGGGGATTGTACACCAAACAAAAGTTCGGAGGAACAAAAGCGCAACGGTTACTGTTTCGTACCATTGCGTATTTCCATGCGGAAAGTGTAGGTGTTTTACAACCGGATGAAGAATTAACAGGCGCGTTACAAAAATACTTTCCGGGTATATCCGTAAGTGATACCAAAGGAAAAATCACCTATTACAATAAAGAACTCCGACCGGATGCTATGAAATATTTTCAGAAAGAGGAAAAAACCGGATTTGATGAGGTGTTAATAATTAAGGGTATACATAAAAATACTACAGCTGGAATGGCCTGGGAGGAGATGAAAAAAAATAAGCAAGTGACCGTTACCGTAGACCTTTTTTATGTAGGAGTAGTATTCTTTCGGAGAGGACAGGCCAGGGAAGATTTCATAATTCGCCCTTAAAAACGTAACTTTATAAGAAATAAGGGACTGATCTGAAAATCAGTTTGAGGTCATCAATCGAAAGATTATTAATATATTATAAACCATATTTGTCTGATTATTGGTATGAAAAGTATTGGCTGGGTAATAATGGTTGTTCTTTTATTCCTTTTGGTTATGTGGAACAACCGAAGGAGTGTACGAAAGTGGAAGAATCGTAAGGGGAAGAGCTTTCGAGATAATTATTATGATAGGAAAAAAGAAAAACAAACGGGTAAAGAGGAAGAAACGGATAAGGAAAAACAGGAATGAGATGCTCTGTTGTTTTCACACGATTAAGTTAACCATATATTAAGCCCTGAGAAACATGAAAAAATCTTTATTACTTATCGGTGTAATTCTATTGTTTTGTGCCTGTGTAGGAGCAAAACAGGATGGTAAGGCACAAAGCAGCGATGCCGGAGAAAATCCGCTGGATTATAAAGTCCTCCTTGAAGATAGTTACGGCGGTACGGATACGGCGGAAAACAGGGTGATAACCAGCCAGGAAGAACTGGAAAAAGTATACGGCATCATAAACCGTACCCGGAGACCCGGAATAGAGGTTCCGAAGGTAGATTTTACTAAAAACATGGTTGTTGCTATGTTTATGGGACAACTGTCGTCCGGCGGAAACCGGGTGGAAATAGAAAAAATAGAAGAAACGGGAGATTCCGTGCAGGTATATGTCCGGAAAGTACAGCCCGGAGAAGGCGATATGACAAGTATGGCCATAACCAATCCGTTCATCTTTGCAGAACTCCCACGCTCGGACAAAAAAGTCGTTTTTAACTAAACTACCGGATTACTCAATCCATAGGTTTCAGGGAGACCGGAAACCTGTTTTGCCACGGATACACGGATAATAAAAAACTTTCCGGAGATAATTTTCTATCGGAAATTTCCCTTCTTAAAACCGAAAAAGGATCGGGCATACCATTTCAATCCGAAATGGATGTTTTAGACTCCCTTTTCGGTTTTTTTGTTTTTGACACCTGTATAAAATACGTTGAAGTCTCTATGTTTCTGGCAGGTATGAGGTTATATTTTAAATTTATAAAAATTTTATTTGTTATAATTTATGTATTTTTTCTTAAAAATTGTTAATTTTAACGTATTGCCTATAATCCTAAACTTAACTTATTATGAGAAAAAGACTACTTTTTTTTACGTTTCTATGTAGCCTGTGGTATGGCTACGGACAGGATTCTTTCTGGTCATTGGCCGGAGGAACAGGAAAATCGCAGGTAATGCCTGCTAAAGAAGCACTCTCTTACGGGAAAATTTACAAGCTGGATGTAAAGGGACTGGAACAGGCACTGCAGGGGGCTCCGCAAAGAGGACGTGCCGTGTCTTCCGGAATTGTAGTTCGCTTTCCCAACGCGGAAGGCGAGTTGGAAAGTTTTCGGGTAACAGAGGCTTCCGTAATGCACCCGGATCTTGCTGCAAGATATCCGGAAATACATTCTTACGCAGGTCAGGGTATGGACGATCCGTCTATGGTGATCCGTTTCAGCCTATCCCATCTCGGTTTACAAAGCATGCGGCTTTCCTCCGGAAATGGAACGGTCTTTATAGAACCGTATACCTCGGACCGGACGTATTATACTGTATACGACAGAAATGACGGGGATACACCTCCTGAGCCTTTCGAATGTATGGTAAAAGACCAGGTGACAAAGAAAGCCGCTTCCGTTCAGGCCAGGCCCAATGCGGATGACGGTATACTGCGTACCTTCAGGCTGGCAGTTTCCGTTCCGGGAGAATACACTCAGTATTTCGGAGGAACCAAAGCCGATGCCCTGGCGGCTATTAATGCGACGATGACCAGGGTTAACGCCCTTTTTGAGAATGATTTTGGCGTTACCATGCAACTCATAGCCAATACGGATGATGTTATCTATACCAACGCCTCTTCCGACCCGTATAGCGGAAGTTACAACAGCCAGTTGCAATCTACGCTGAGCAGTGTTATAGGAGAAGCTAATTACGACGTGGGACACCTGTTACAACGGGGAGGAAATAACGGTAATGCGGGATGTATAGGTTGTGTTTGTGTAAATAACCAAAAAGGGAGCGGTTTCAGTTCCCACTCCACCCCGGAGGGAGATAATTTCGATGTGGACTATGTAGCCCATGAAATAGGACATCAGTTCGGAGGAAACCATACATTTACCATACGCAATGAAGGTACCGACGCACATTTCGAACCGGGGAGCGGGTCTACCATTATGGGATATGCCGGAATTACGGGCAGTACGGATGTACAGCCACACAGTGATCCCTATTTTCACGCGTTTACCATAGAACAGATTACCAATTATGTGAAATCTACCAGTTGCCAGGCAGAAACCGCTACAGGCAACAACATCCCTACGGCCGATGCCGGGGCGAATTATACCATACCAAAAGGGACACCCTTTGTACTTACCGGGTCCGGGACAGATGCCGATGCCGGGGATGTACTAACCTATTGCTGGGAGCAAATGGATGAGAATAATGCTGCACATACCTTCCCGACAGCTACAGCTACTTCGGGAGTAGCTTTCCGCTCCGAAATACCCTCCACCTCAGAAGAAAGGTATTTTCCGGCCCTGAACACGGTTCTGTCCGGGAGCACATCTTCGCAATGGGAAGTGGTTCCCAATGTAGGCAGAACAATGAATTTCAGGCTGACCGTCAGGGATAATCGTGCGGGGGGAGCCGCGAATAACAGTGATGATATGTCAGTGACCGTAGATGGTAACTCCGGTCCGTTTGCCGTTACTTCTCCCAACAATAATGTGAACTGGGAGATCGGGACGACACAAACCGTGACGTGGGATGTTGCCGGGACCAGCAATGCGCCTGTGAATTGCCAGAATGTGAACATATTGTTGTCTGCTGACGGTGGAAATACGTTTTCCGTTCTCGCTTCCGGTGTACCGAATACCGGTTCGGCAGATATTACCGTGCCGGATACTCCCGGCAATCAGAACCGGGTTAGAGTGGAAGCCGCCGGCAATATTTTCTATGATATATCCAATACCAATTTCACCATTTCCGATGAGCCAGGGGGTGGAGACGATAACAATGTCCGCCTCAGTATTACCTTTGACAATTATCCCGAAGAGACGAGCTGGGAAGTTCTGGACGGAACAGGACAGGTTGCCCTCTCCGGGGGAACATACGGGAGTCAGCCAGATGGTTCTACACTGGTGATCGAGGAATTCCTGCCGGAGGGGTGTTATGCTTTTGTTATTAAAGATGTTTACGGAGACGGTATTTGCTGTTCCTATGGCAATGGTTCTTATATGCTCACCGATATAACCACCGGGGATACCCTTGCTTCCGGCGGGACTTTTACCGATGAAGAGTCTACGGATTTTTGTATGGGCACTACCACACCCCCGACCGGTTCGGCCGATGTGGAACTGGCCTTTGCGTTTGATAATTACCCGGCAGAGACAAGCTGGGAAATACTGGATGACAGTAACGGTATAGTGGCCCAGGGGGGTACTTATAATGAAGAACCCGGAGGTTCTGCGTTATTGCTGAGTGAAACTTTGGAAGACGGCTGCTATACTTTTATTATACGCGACAGTTATGGCGATGGTATTTGCTGTTCCTACGGTAACGGTTCGTATACCCTTACCAATACGGAAACCGGGGAGGTATTGGCTTCCGGAGGGGATTTTAATGCTTCGGAATCTACTGCTTTTTGTATAGGAAGTGCCGAAGCAGCTCAAACGCCTTTACTCGCTTTTTCCGATAAGGGAAGGGGAGAAGCCCGGGATGCTCCTGGAGTAAAATTATATCCCAACCCGGTTCGCGAAAGCCTTTTATATATTGAAAATCTCGGAGAAATGGTGAACTATACTATTATAGATCTTACCGGGAGACAAGTAGATAAAGGGGTGCTTCGCGAAAATGCCGTACCTACGGACAGGCTAAGGCCCGGAGTATATCTTATCCGGTTAGTTTCGGCCACGGAAAAGGTTACCAAACGTTTTATTAAAGAATAAGGGGATCTTTCCCGGATGTCCCGTTTTCCTGTACTTCGAAACAGGGAAACGGGATTTTTTATACCCTCCAGATACCCGTATATGAGCAGACCTCATCGGCTGACGATAGACTACAGGGCGGGTCAATCCTTCACCTCATTCGGGTAAGATCAGGGAAAATAACATGAGAAATCTTCAAGATTATCTCTTTCTGCCATGTAAAAGACAGTTCATCCGGTGATTTTTACAATTCGGATAGTTGATTTTCCGGAAGACAAATACAAACCGGAAATTTGCTCTTGTGTAAATGGATATGTCGGGGAAAATTGTAATTTTAACAGTCAGAGAATGATAATGTTCTGTCACATTACAGCTTCCCGTCCCCGGAAAAGAGAGACGCGGGATTAATGATAAAAACGAATTCATGAAAGAATATTTCCGATTGGTAATTATAGGAGCACTGATAAGCGCCGTACTTTTTCTGGTGGACCAGACCTATAGGTTCTTATCCGGGTTCTCCACGGCCTTTAACGGGGATATCCTGTTGTCTTATGGCTATTATGCGTTGTATGGAATACCACTGACTTTTGTAAATGCCTATATCGTAAAGTATATCAGTGACGTTTATAAAAGGAAACAAAAAAAGTACAACCTGGTTACGGGAATACTCGGAACAGTACTGGTAACCCTCCCCTGTGTTTTTGTTCTTCGAATTTTTCATCGGGTATACCTGGACGGATTATCTTTCCGGGATTTCTTGATGTCGGAGAACGGTGGATTTTATTTTGGGGTGATCATCATTACCCTGTTCATATCCCTGTTTTTCCACGCTTTCTTTTTTTACCGGGCATTCCAGGAAAAACGGGTAAAGGAACAGAAGATCATAGCAGGGACGGCATCCGCACAGTTCGACGCACTTAAAAATCAACTTGATCCGCATTTTTTGTTCAATAGCCTCAATGTACTGACCAGTCTTATCGATGAAAAACCGGAATCCGCCCAGAAGTTTACGACTTCCTTGTCCAAGATCTACCGTTATGTCCTGGAGCAAAAAAACAAGGAACTGGTATCCGTGGATGAGGAGTTGCAATTTGCCCGGATTTACGTGAGCCTTTTAAAAATGCGCTTCGAGGACAGCATAGAATTCGAAATGCCGGAGAAAGCCGGTAACCCGGAAGCAAAAGTAGTGCCTTTGTCCCTCCAATTGTTGCTGGAAAATGCCGTAAAGCACAATACGGTGACGGCAAAGCATCCCTTACACATAACGATCTGTGAGGAAGGGAGAAATCTTGTCATACGAAATAACATACAACGCAAACAAGTCATAAAAAAGGGTAGTGGCGTAGGCCTGGCGAATATAAAACAACGTTATAAGTTGCTTACCGAAAGGAAAGTGGAAGTATATGAAAACGCCGTTTCCTTTGAAGTGAAAATACCGATGCTAACCAAGCAAATAGAAATGATGCAAACAGAAAACGAAGAAATGGATGAAAAATATATGGCTGCTAAAAGGCGGGTGGAAGAACTTAAGGAATTTTACTGGAATTTAATGTCTTACTGCATTGTCATCCCTTTCCTAATCTTTATCAACTACAGGACGTCCTGGAACTTTCAGTGGTTCTGGTTTCCCGCTTTCGGTTGGGGAATAGGACTGACCTTTCACGCTGCCCGGGTATTCCTGGACAGAGGCTTTTTTGGCAGGCAATGGGAAGAAAGAAAGATACGGGAATACATGCGGGAGGAAGAAAAAGGTACCCGGTGGCAGTAAGTGATTTTGTTTCCAATTTTTAAAGAGACCAACTATGAATATGAATACGACAAAAGACGAAAGATACCGTCGTGCCAGAAAAAGACTGGATAGAGAAAAGGGGTTTTACAGGCATTTATTTTGTTATGTGGTTGTAAACCTGATCCTGATTTTTATTAATTACTGGACATTCTGGAAAGTCAAATGGTTCTTTTTCCCGGCTGTTGGCTGGGGAGTGGGTCTGGCTTTTCATGCGACAAGAGTGTTCCTGGTCAATGGTTTCTTCGGAGCACAGTGGGAGGAAAGAAAGATCCGGGAATATATGAAGGAGGAAGAAGAAAGCACCAGATGGGAGTAGCTTTCATTATGTAATTCTAAAAGCAATTAACTATGGAGAACTACACAAAAGAAGAGAAATATCTTCGCGCAAAGAAAAGGCTTGACAGGGAAACGGGATTTTACAGGCATTTGCTTTGGTATTTGGTCATAAACCTGCTTCTCATTGGATTTATAGGTGTGGAAGCGTACAAAGACGGAGAAAAGTTCTGGACTTTCGGTACCTTTTCTACGGCGATTTTCTGGGGCATAGGGGTGGTTGTACATGGTATGTCCGTATTTATTCCCAATCTTTTTCTCAGTAAGGAATGGGAAAAAAGGCAAATACGGCGCTATATGGAAAAAGAGGAACGGAGACAGCGCTGGGAATAAGAAAAAATATAATAAACATCGTAGCTCACATACATGAAAGTTATTATCATAGAAGACGAAAAACCTGCGGCAAGACGATTACAACGTATGGTGGAAAAACTGGGAATACCAGTGAACGACATGCTGCATTCCGTAGAGGAGGCTATCGAGTGGTTTGAAAAGAACGAGCATCCTGATCTCATATTCCTCGACATACAATTATCGGACGGCCTGTCTTTTGAAATTTTTGAAGCCATAGAAGTAAAGAGCGCGGTGATCTTCACCACGGCCTATGATGAATACGCTTTAAGGGCGTTTAAACTGAACAGCATAGACTACTTGTTAAAGCCCATAGACGATGAAGAATTGGAAGAGGCCATGAAAAAGTATCGCGATCGCATTCCTGCCAGCCGTATACAACTGGATTTCGAAGAGGTGCGAAAAATGCTCGTAAACCCGTTGGACCGTCAGTACAAAAAACGTTTTACGGTGAAGATAGGTCAGCGTCTGAAAATGGTTCCGATAGAGGAGATAGAATGCGTTTACAGTGAGAATAAAGGTACTTATATACACACTTCCGAAGGCAGGGACTATCTTCTGGACACTACGCTGGATTCACTGGAAAACGAATTACCTCCGGATACCTTTTACCGGGTAAGCCGCAAATTCTATGTTAATGTATCGGCTATCCGCGATATTATAGCGTATACCAATGCCCGGCTTCAAGTGAAACTGCACCGATATAACGGGCAGGAGATCATCGTAAGCCGGGAACGGGTTAAAGATTTTAAAGACTGGCTAGGCTAATTCGCGTAACCGCTGTGCCGCACTTTCCGCGGTAATATCCCGTTGCGGCATAGCAAACATTTCATAGCCTACCATAAATTTCTTCACGGTTGCCGACCGGAGTAGCGGCGGGTAAAAACTCATGTGCCAGTGCCAGTGATCATAATCTTTTCCATCCGTGGGCGCCTGGTGAATACCTGCGGAATATGGAAAGGAGCAATCAAAAAGTTTGTCGTAAGTAGCAGTTATAAAACGGATGGCATCCGCAAAAGCTGTTTTTTCCGCTCCGGACAATTGTCCGATATGGGATTGGTGCTTTTTGGGCAATATCATTGTTTCAAAAGGCCATACCGCCCAGAAAGGGATGAGTATAACAAGATGTTCGTTTTCATAAACCAGTCGCTCTTTATTGCTTATTTCCTGTAATATATAATCGGACAGCAGGCTCTTCCGGTTACTTTGGTAATACTCTTTTTGTCTCTTGTCTTTTTTTATCACTTCATTAGGTATGGAACTCTGGGCCCAGATCTGTCCGTGCGGGTGCGGATTGCTGCACCCCATAACAGCACCCTTGTTTTCAAATATTTGTATATAACAGATGTCTTCCTGCTGGCCGAGATGCCTGTATTCTTCCTGCCAGAGGGAAACTACCTTTTCTATATCGGGGGTTTCCATATCGGCCAGACTTTTGGAGTGATCGGGGGAAAAGCAAATGACCCTGCATGTACCCTGTTCGCTCTCCGCCCGGAGCAACCCGTCATTGATAATAAAGGGGTCGGATTCGTTCTGTAGGGCGGCAAAATCGTTGGTGAACGCATAGGTATCCGTATATTCCGGGTTTATATCGCCACTTGCCCTTTTGTTTCCGGGGCAGAGATAGCAACTTTCGTCATACGAAGGCCTATCCGCTCCCGGTTGTTTTTCCTGTTGTCCCTGCCAGGGGCGTTTGGTCCGGTGTGGAGAGACCAGTATCCACTCCCCGGTTAGTATGTTAAATCTTTTGTGAGATTGATTTTGCAAAACTTCTTTCTGGATCATGGTGTGTTTACTATTTTAACTTGTTATTTTTACGCTTTGCATACGATTGCGGAAAATAAAGAATATTCCCAGTAAAATAAAAGGAATACTCAATAACTGTCCCATATTAATAATCATATTATCTTCAAATCCTACCTGGTTTTCCTTAAAAAATTCGAGAAGAAACCTTGCCGTAAATAATAAAACGAGAAAAAGCCCGAACAGAAAACCGCTTTTTTGTCGTACGTTTTGCGATCGGTAGAGCAGGATCAGTACTACGAATATGGATAAATAGGCCAGGGCCTCGTACAGTTGCGTGGGATGCCGGGCAATGAGATCGTCTCTCATAAATACTACCCCCCAGTTACCATTGGTGGGCTTACCGTATATTTCGGAATTCATAAAATTACCGAAACGTATAAATGCCCCGGTAAGCGGAATGGCTATGGAAATCCTGTCCAGCACCCATAAGAGCCGTGTTTTATATTTCCTGCAGTACAGCATAATAGCCAAAAGCACCCCGATGGCCCCGCCATGACTGGCAAGCCCCTGGTACCCGGTAAACCTATACGAACCGTTAATTTCCTGTATGGGCAAAAATATCTCTACCGGGTGATTTAGATAGTACCCGGGTTCATAGAATAAACAGTGTCCCAGCCGGGCACCTGCTACCGTACCTATAACAATATAAGTGAGCAGCTTGTCCAGTTGTGTTACCGGAATGTTCTCCTTTCGGTAAATTCTTTTTACCACCAGGTATCCCAGCAAAAGACCGGACACAAAGAGCAGTCCGTAATACTTTAACGGAAAGGTGTCGGTTACCTGGATGATAACCGGGTCCACGTTCCAGTATAAAACGCCGTCTTTCATAATGTGTACGGGGTTTTTACTATTTTGGGCAGGACTGATGCTGACATGAGCTTTCTTTTTCTAAGCATTTTAGGCAGGAGAGAAATCTTATAAACCCCTCAGGAGACCCTGATGCCGGTCCCGTCTGTTAATGAGACACGGTACGTGTCCGGTTCCTTTTCGAACATACGGATATATTCCTGTCTTACAGATTCAACAAATGCATCGGCTTCCCCTTTTTTGATGATATTTATAGTACATCCGCCGAAACCGCCTCCCATCATTCGGCTACCGAGTATACCGGATGTTTTCCTGGCTTTTTCCACCAGGAAATCCAGTTCCGGGCAACTTACCTGATATTGATGTTGCAACCCGTTATGGGATGCAAAGAGCAATTCGCCAAGTTTACCGATATTATTTTGTTCTATTGCTTGTATAGCCTGTTTAACACGGTTGTTTTCCTGTATGACATACAGGCACTGGATATATACCTCTCCGGGCAACAGGTCTTTTACCTGCAAGAGATCTTCTTCAGCAGCATCGCGCAGGGCTTTGATTTCCGGGAACTTTTCCTGTAGTGCCTTTACCCCGGTTTCGCAGGCATTTCTCCTGTCGTTATAAGCCGAATCGGCAAGGCTGTGTTTTACGTTGGAATTAATAAGGAGTAATTCGTAATCTCGAAAATCGATCTGAACCGGGGTAAAATCCAAAGTACGGCAGTCCAGGAACAACACATGGTTCTCTTTTCCCTGCATGCTGGCAAACTGATCCATAATACCACATTGTACTCCTACGAAATTGTGTTCTGCCTTTTGGGAAAGCAACATCATTTCTTTTCGGGACAGCTGTAATCCGAACAATTCATTCAGACTGTATATGATACTGTTCTCCAGGGCGGCAGAAGAAGACAGGCCCGAGCCATTGGGGATATTTCCTCCGAACACGATATCGAAACCGGTTAGTTTGCTCCCCATTTTTTGTATTTCTGCCACGACACCGAGCACATAATTCTTCCAGCTTCCTCTTTCGGAAGGTTTTAGATCGGTGAGACTGAAAGTACAGTATTCTTCCATGTCCGCGGCATAGACTGAGCATGTATCCGTACTGCCATTTTTGGCGGTAGCACAGATAATATAACGGTCTATGGCACCCGGCAGTACAAAGCCATCATTATAATCGGTGTGTTCCCCGATAATATTGATACGTCCGGGAGATTGGACGATAAGAGGCGCAGTGTTGTGTTTTTCAGTGAAAAGCGTTTGTATTTTATCTGTTAATGCTTCTGTTGTCATAGGTATTATTCCCGGTATAAGGGTGAAGTTTGTCAGTTGTTAATCTTTTCTTTTTCAATGTTGCGATATTTTACCACCAGGCGGCATAGATCACCGCAAGTATCCCCATGATCAGGATTGCTGCCGTATTAAATACAGGCGAGGTTTTGAAGAGACCTTTTTCCAGGTAGATCGCTTTTTTGTCATCGGTTTTATTCTCAATGAGAGATATGGCAATGATTATAGTCGAAAGGATCAGGAAACACAGCCCCATACGGTTCATGAACGGGATTCCCGGGGCAAAATATTTTAAGGCTACCGATAGTGGAATGGATAAAATAACGACCCAGAAAGCTGCATTCGCAGATGTCCTTTTCCAGAACATTCCGAAAAGGAAAACAACCACAACACCGGGGCTTATAAAACCGGTATATTCCTGGATGAATTGGAAAGCCTGATCGAGGTTCCCCAGGAGAGGGGCTACTATACCTCCAATAATAAGGGATACTGCCGCTACAATACGCCCTATGGTCACTATTTTTTTATTACTTGCCGTTTTGTTTAGCGGTTTGTATATGTCCATAGTAAATATGGTGGATGTACTGTTCACCATAGAACTTAAGGAAGAACCAATGGCAGAGATCAATGCGGCGAAAGCAAGGCCTTTAAACCCGGTAATTACATAATTGTCGAGGATCCAGGGATAAGCTTCGTCCGGTTTGCTGATGTCTGCATCCAGCACGAAAGCGGCAATTCCGGGAATAACCACTATCAAAGGGAGTAAAACTTTTAAGAAGGCTGCAAATGCTGTGCCTTTTTGGGCTTCCTTAAGGCTTTTTGCCCCGAGGGCACGCTGTATGATATACTGGTTATTTCCCCAATAGTAGAGGTTGGCTATCCACATGCCTCCTACAAGAACACTTATGCCGGGAAGGTTTTTGTATTCTTCATGTGTCTTGTCGAGTATCATATCGAATTTTTCCGGGGCTCTTTCCAGTAAGGCAGAAAAACCATCCCAGGTACTTCCCCCGATGGCATTTAAGACCAGTACACTGGCCAGCAAACCACCGAAAATAAGCACGGTTACCTGTATGACATCCGTCCATACTACGGCTTTCAGACCTCCGAAAATGGAAAAAGTAGAAGCGAAGACCACCAGTCCTATGATACCGTAGGCCATATCGATACCCATGATCGTTTTCAGGGCCAGTGCTCCCAGATAAAGTACGGAAGTGATATTTACAAACACGAAGAGCAGGACCCAGAAAATCGCCAGCCCGGTATGTACCCGTTTGTCAAAACGCTCTTCCAGAAACTGGGGCATGGTGTAAATCCCTTTTTTGATAAAAATGGGAAGGAAATACTTGGCTACGATGATCAGGGTAATGGCAGCCATAAGCTCGTAAGATGCTATGGCCATGCCCACCACATACCCGGAGCCGGACATTCCGATAAATTGCTCCGCGGAAATATTGGAAGCTATCAGCGAGCCGCCTACAGCCCACCAGGGAAGTGACTTACTAGCCAGAAAATAATCTTCGGCACCTTCCTGTTTGTCCTTAAAAGAAAGCCAAAGCCCGATGGCGCATAATACGATCAGGTAACCGATAAAAATAACGATGTCTACAGTTGAAAAATTCATATTGGATTTTAGATTGATATTGCACAAAAAAAGATAGATTTTACCCCTTATAAACAAGAGATTTGGTAAGGATCTATCCACGATGCCAATGGCCGTCTAAATGTACAGATTTTTTTTATTTATGAAAGAATGTTGTATGTAATATAACGAAATCGTTAAAAAAATACCGGGTAAGTTGCTGATAACAGGAAATACGGCAGTTGAGGAAAAAAATAAGAGTCTTATTGGGAAGAGAATTCCGGATGTTTCGGCAGGGGAATCGATGGGATGAGATGTTTTAAAGACGGAATGAGAAAGATCGGTTAACGATTGATTAATGTAAAGATAAGGCAGGGACTGTGTGCAAAAATCCAGGATCACTTTTGTCAGAGGGGGATCTCTTCTGAACTTTCGTTATATCACGATATTTTATTGTCATCAAAAGCAGACGGTAAAAGCTTAGGAATAAATTTAACCAGTAAGGGAAGAAGTATGCCTCCGCCGGGAAGAAGAAAAATGGCAAGGGAGGGGATGGATTTACAGATGTCCAGTAACTGGAATTTCAGCTTCTGTTTTTCCTCTTTGGTCAATTCTTTTACGGTAGATTTGGACAAGAGGACTACCAGTTCCTTACTTTGCAGAAGTTCTTGCTGCAAGCGTTTTTTGTTCCTGAGGATGAGGTTACTCACCATTCGCGAAGAATTGTCGTAAAAGTGTTTTACCGGGTTGGAGAAGTTGAGAATGGGGATTTCATCCTTATGTGTCCGGAAAAAGTCCCGAACCAAAACGATAGATTTTTCGATTTCCTCTTTTTTGAGATCCAGGGTATGGCCAAGATCAAAGACAAATTGTTTCTCTACCTGGTCTATGGTCTCATCATTCCAGACGGTAAGGCTGGCCAGGTCCAGGAGGTATTTTTTCTCCAGTCCGGAGGTAAAAGAATGTTTTTCTTCTCCGGAAGGGATGATCATTTCCTTATCAAAAGAACCGGTGTACCTGGCGGATGATTCGAATAGTTTTACCAGTTGCATATCGAATTCGTTTTTTTCCGGTTTTATTTCAAGGGCCCTGTACATAGTATTGATAACAAAAGTTTCCAGGTTTCTGGCGTAGGTTATACAGTCGGTATTGCCTTTAAGGAATTGGATATATGCAAGTACGTCGGTATACAGCAATACATTGGTAAGGATACGATTGAAATTTTTAGTAAGGATGTTCTCATCAAACTGTATCCGGTTGCCTATAACCTTTTCCAGTTTGGATGATGGTCTTTTCCCGGAGAGCAATTTGTGAAAAAAAGAAATATCATTGCTTTCTATTTCCGTGTAGAAAGCAATGATAGAATCTATGGCTTCCTCGTAAACGAGGACTCCGTTATGTGTGTAATTTGCAGTGAGGAGTGAAATGTACAAATGAGTTTTAGACAATTCTTCCTCTGTCAGCCTGTTTTCGATATCGAGGGGATAAGCCAGTTTTACATTGGTACCGTAAATAAACCCTGCATCCCTGAGTTTGTCATAAAGAAGACTATTCTCTACAGGAAAGGAACCGGATTTATCTAAAATAGTGTTCAACTTATCTATCCAACCTGCAGCCGAGGGGTTCATAATAATAAAAATGGGTTATATAAATAGCAATTTAATTATGGCCCGGGCCCCTGATAACGGATTAAATTTTGTAAAGGGTTTTATTGTATAATTCCACCACAGCTTATTCGTCCGCCTGCATCACCGGTGGGCTGTGTGGTGAAGTCATCAACTCCCTGGTGAACGATAACTCCTTTACCAACAATGTTCTTGGTATCGTCATTACAATCTATACACCATTCATCGGTAGAGAACGTAATGGAGCCGTTACCTTCCTCATCGGCTTTGAAGTTTCCGATATCTCCTTTGTGGTATCCTTCGGCATCACCCCATTTACCGTGCTTCTGGAAAGTAGGATTCCAGTGACCTCCGGTAGAAGTACCGTCTGCGGCAGAGCAATCTGCTTTTTCGTGAAGGTGGATTGCGTGCTCTCCAGGCTCCAGGCCTTCGAATGTAGCGGTCATGGTAACCTCGCCGTTCTCTTCTTTGAAGATTACGCTACCTTTTACATTGGACTCACTTTTCGGTTCCATAGCTATAGTGAGTTCCTTTGGAGCTTCGGTTTTGGTCTCCACCGGAGCCGGTTCTTTTTCCAGTATGTTTTCCTTTTCTTTTTTTGCCTTGTCTTTACAGGAAACAGACAAAAACAAAACAGATAATGTTAATAATGCTACTTTTCTCATAATGTAAGTTTTTAAAGTTTAAAATTACTTAGCCTTATCTTGCCAGCCAAATTTATACCTTGTTTTTCTGGTTTTTCTTTGTAATTACGGGATAGGTTCCGGATAAAGCCTATTGTGACAGCAATACGGACAGGTCAGGGGAGCGCGGATATTTCAGTGTCTCCTATATTAATCCCTTTGCGGATTTCCGGATTTCCCTTGTATTTAACGGTAGCATCTCCGTATGAGGTAACTTTGAGCCTTTCGGAAATACTGCATTCAAAATTGCTGTCGCCATATGCTACGATCCTTGTGGACCTATTATTGGCCTTAAGGGTGTTGACCTCACTTTCTCCGTAAGTGGTAAATTTTTGTTTGGCAATATCTCCTTTTTTGATTTCCAGGTGACATTCCCCGTAAATAGTTACCCTGAGATCTTCTACAGTGGCTTCATTGAGATATACTTCGGATTCGCCGTAGATATTAAGTCTCATTTTATCGATATGGACCGGGCTTTCGAAAACTATGGTTTCATCACCCCTTACGGAGAATGTGCCGGCTTTTTTATAGGTAACCACGGCTTTTACCACCGTACCCTTGTAGATGGGCTTTTTTTCCTTTCGGCCTTCCCTTTTGATCTTTTCCGTTTTGGTAACAACCCTGGCACCATCGAGATACATATGCAGGACCTGGTTTTTTACTTCCACATGCAATTTTTCCAATGGTTCACCTATCATTTCCACGGCTACGGATTCTGAGTCACCTTCCCGGAATGTAACCTGAATGTGCGGGTTTATAATAACCTTGTCAAAAGAGTCTACGGAAATAGTTTCGGACTGTGCTACGGTTTTGCCCGGAGCGATGAATAGCAATAAAATGCCTAATAAGAATAAGGGCTTGGTATACATGGTTTTGGGTGTTTGTTGTTTTTCGTTTAAATCGAGGATGCTTTGCTTTGTTAAAAAGCGGCACCTTCATATCAAAGATAGGGAAAATGAAGGACTTTTGTTTTTCCAACGGGAAAAAATGACGAGGGTCGGCACCTGCTATTGTGTAGTACTCATTCCGTTTCATGACAGACACAATATAGAATACCTGATCTGACAGATGTGACGAACGGAACAGATTAAAGAGTAAGTTTATCAGACGATTATAGACCTACCTCCCTGCTTCATAAGGTTGTTCTGGTCGTCCAGGTAAAAATCTATGCGGCCCAGGTTGATGCCAAAACAACCCACCTGGTTTACCAGTATCTCTTCTCCTTGACGATTATGGTGTATAGCGGGTTTGTCCATAAAAGTATGTGTATGCCCGCCTATGATAAGGTCTATGTTTTCCGTGTTTTCGGCCAGTTTGATATCGCAGGTGGTTTCGGGATTTCTGTATTGATAACCGATGTGGGACAGACAGATAACAATGTTACAACCTTCCTGGTTGCGGAGTGTGGCCGACATATCCTGAGCGATTTCTATAGGGTCCAGATATTTGGTCTCTTTATAAAGATTGTCGTTAACCAGTCCCTTTAAACGGATACCCAGGCCGAAAATACCGATTTTAACTCCGTCTTTTATAAATACCTTATACGGTTTGGTGTGTGTGTCCATAACCGTATTGGAAAAGTCGTAGTTGGCTATAAGGAAATCAAAGTTTGCATTTGGCAATTGCGCATACAGGCCGTCAATACCATTATCGAAATCGTGATTGCCCAGTGTTGCCGCATCATATTTGAGCATGCTCATCAGTTTGAATTCCAGTTCTCCCCCGTAATAGTTGAAATAGGGGGTGCCCTGAAATATATCTCCGGCATCCAGAAGCAGGGTGTTGGGATTTTCGCGGCGTATATTTTCCACCAGGGTAGCCCTTCTCGCTACTCCTCCCTGGTTGGGATTTCGCGGATCGTCCGGAGGGAATACGTCGATATGGCTATGCACGTCATTGGTGTGCAGTATGGTAATGTGTTTTTTTGTCGATGGGGTGCTACAGGATGATAAAGAGAGCCCTCCGAGGGTCAGAAGCGCTGAGGAGGCTGCAGTGTGATGTATGAAATCCCGTCTGTTCATTTTTTTAGTATATGACAAGGGTGTGATTGTACATTCAAAGTTAAGAGTTTTGATCGATAAAATCCTGCTCTGTAAACTCTTTTTGCCTGTCTAATCATTTAGCAGATCCGGTCTTCTCTGCCTGGTACGTAAATAGGCCTGCTTTTCACGCCATTTCTCAATTTCGGGAAAGTTACCGCTGAGCAGGATATCCGGGACTTTCCATCCTTTGTATTCTGCAGGTCGGGTGTAAACCGGCGGGGCTAAGAGGTCGTCCTGGAAAGAGTCGGTGAGTGCGGACGTTTCGTCGTTGAGGACCCCGGGGATAAGCCGGATGATCGTATCGCATAGTACGGCAGCACCCAGCTCTCCGCCTGAAAGTACATAATCTCCGATGGATATTTCCCGGGTGATGAATTGGTCTCTCACTCTTTGGTCCACGCCTTTATAGTGGCCACACAGTATAATGATATTTTCCCTGAGGGAAAGGAAATTAGCAGTCTTTTGATTGAGGGTTTCCCCATCCGGTGTCATGTAGATGATCTCGTCGTAATTCCTTTCGGACTGTAATAAGGAAATGCATTTGTCAATAGGTTCTATCATCATGACCATTCCGGCACCACCGCCAAACTGGTAATCATCTATGGTCTTGTAATTGTCCGTAGTATAATCGCGAAGGTTATGAGTGTGTACTTCTACCAGTCCTTTATCTATGGCCCGTTTGAGAATGGAGGCTTCAAAAGGACTTTTGAGCAGTTCGGGGAGCACGGTTATAATATCAATACGCATTGTTTTCGGTAAATTTAGACTGCAAAGTTAAAGGTTCAGAGCCAATAGTTGTATACCGGCCCTGAACCTTTATTTTTTTACATTGTAATCCGGAGGTTTTTCCGAACCTATTTTGTTTTGGAGATTTTTTGTTTATTGATCTCGTCCTGGAGTTGTCTTCTTACTTTTTGTTCTCTTTCCAAGGCCTTTTTACGATGATCTTCGTATTCCTGCTCCAGTTCGGAAAGGGCTTTCTTGGCACTATGCGTCACTGCATTGCTGTTTTTGAACTTGTAGACGAAAAAGAAGAGTACCACGGCCAGCAGACCTACGATTCCCCACATGGTAGCCTTATAAGTGGTTTTGTCAATAAGCGCACCGAAAAAAGAAATACTGTCCCTTTCGTTGGTTAGAGTAGATACATGATCGTTGCTTTCTCCCAGTTCCCCTTTTAACGATTCGATTTCCGTGTTTTGGGTTTTGGTGAGATTTATGGCTTCGGTAAGTTCTTTTTCTACCCGTGCCAGGGAGTCGAGTGTATTTTTCTTAAGTGTGTAAAGCCAGTTCTTTTTAACTACTTTATATTCCTGGTAGTTGTTGGAACGCTGTATGACAAATTCAAACTGGTTGTCGATGTTGCCTTCGGTAAGTGATAATTTGCTTCCGGGGTCTTCTTCATCTACAGTTTGCTGCTGCGCATATATAACGTTGGTAAAAAGATGGATAAGGGTAAGTGCAATACACGTAAGGTACATGTTTTTCATTTTCATTTCGGACTGTACTTGATATTTATTATAGTTGTTTATGGTTCGTAACGTTTAGATAACCTACTTATTGTTACCGGGGTTAAAAAAGGTAAAGCCTCACCATGGTAAGTGAGGCTGCAAATATATAGAATATTATGAGTTTATAATAAATTGAAAAACAATAATCTAACCTTTTTCTGCTGTTTCTGGGCCTTGTAGAGGCATAGATTGACAAATTATTGGTTGTCGTTGCCGGAAATTAATAATAGGTGTATCTCCTTACCCTGGCAATATATTTGGCAAGCCGGATCACCTGGTGGCTGTATCCGTACTCGTTATCATACCAGATGTAGAGTACGATATTTTTTCCGTCCGCGGAAACAATGGTGGCTTTGCTGTCATATATGGACGGAGCGGAGGTGCCTATGATGTCCGATGATACGAGTTCATTACTGAGGGAGTATTTTATCTGCTCTACAAGCTCTCCTTCCAGCGCGTACTTTTTCATAATGGTATTGAGCCCTTCTTTCGAAGTGGTTTTTTCTACCTCGAGGCTCAGTACCACCAATGACCCGTTCGGGACGGGAACCCGTATGGCATTGGAAGTAAGTTTTCCTTCAAGTGAAGGCAGTGCTTTGGCAACAGCACTCCCGGCTCCGGTTTCGGTTATGACCATGTTAAGTGCTGCGGCTCTTCCCCTGCGATATTTGCTGTGCATATTATCTACGAGGTTCTGGTCGTTGGTATAGGCGTGGATGGTCTCAAGGTGTCCTTTTACAACCCCGAGAGAGTCTTCAATGACTTTAAGGATGGGGGTGATGGCATTGGTGGTGCAGGAAGCGGCGGAAAATATTTTTATCTCCTCCGGATCGTATTCTCTGTGGTTCACCCCGTGTACGATATTGGGAATGCCTTTTCCGGGAGCAGTGAGTAAAACGTGACTTACTCCTTTGGATACCAGGTGGCGGCTAAGTTGTTCCTTATCGCGAAAAGCCCCTGTATTATCCATTACCAGGGCATTGTCTATACCATAAGTCGTGTAGTCTATTTCTTCGGGAGCATTGGCAGATATCATATGCACGGTGGTCCCGTTGATGATGAGCGCATCGTTTTCCGGATCTGTGGCTACGGTGCCGGGAAAATCACCGTGTACCGAATCGTTACGTAGCAGGGAAGCCCTTTTTTCAAGGGTAACCGCATCGGATTTTCCCCGGGTAACAACAGCGCGGAGGCGAAGCTGGTTTCCTTTCCCGGTTTTGGCCATCAGTTCCCTGGCCAGTAGCCTTCCTATTCTTCCGAAACCATACAATACAACATCTTTCGGCTGTATTTCCTTACTGTTTTGTGCATCCTGTAGTTTGTCGTAGATAAAAGCGGTTACATTGGTGTATTTATCATCTTCCAGATGGTACTCGTAGGTGAGTTTGCCGATATCCAGTTTGGCAGGAGGGAGTGTCATTTGTTTAATAGCCTGTGCTAGTTCTACCGTATCAAAAATAGAGATGGGCTTCTGCACGAATTCTCCCGCATATTCATGCAGGTTGATGATCTCACTGACACTCCGGTCTATAAGCTGGTTCCGGAAGAGAACGAGCTCAATGGCTTTGTCATACCATAGGTCGCTTACTATTTTACTGAATTCCACGGAAGCTTTTCGGCGGTCTGCCTGAAAAGCAAGTTCCTTTTCGTAAGTTTTTGTAAAACTCATTTTTCTGTGTTTTGTGTAGTACCTCCCGCTTTTTGTACGAAAGGGTGTCATTAGTTTAGTGTTCGGGGGCAAAAGTATATATTTCAATCGTTTTCGTAAAGGTTTTGAATCAAAAAATAGAAGAAGGTTTTACGCTTTTTATAACGTTTAAAATACACTTTAAAAATGCAGACTAATGTTAAAACACGCAACCGTTCGAGAAGCAGGACATCTTAAAATAAATAAATGTTTCAAAAAGCAAATGATGTTTAAGCAACCCAAAACAAAGATGAAAACTATTTTAAGTATGTTCTTCGCGGTGTCCCTGGCCTTGGGATGTTCGGAGGATACAGACATTACCGAGGTTTCTGTTATCGGGAAATGGCAAATGACCGAAAGCTATGTTGGTACCGGAGCAGAGGATACTCGCTGGAAGAAGGTGGAAGAAGGAGCAATCTATCAATTTAAAGCGGATAGCACTTTTTCCTCCAATGCGACGGATTGCCCGGAAGGAAAATTTTCCATAAGAAGAGATACGCTTCAACTGGACTTTAACTGCAATTATTCCACCGAACCGCAGTATATACTGTTCAACTTTAAAGGAGGAGATCTTATATTTAACCCATTGGGTCCTCCCTATTGTATTGAAGGATGCCAGTATCGTTATGAGAAAATGGATTAACTCTTCTGAATTTCCTGTACCTTATAATAAGCAAAGGAACGGATTATTTTTTCGTTATCGGCCCGGATGTCTATGACCGGAATTCCTATGTCCTTGAGTAATACAAAATTGATGTTCCCGTGGGAATTCTTTTTGTCATATTTCAGATAGGATATGATGTGTTCTATGTCTGCTTCTTCTATATCTACTTTCTGGAAGTAGGAAAGGATAACCGAGGTTACCTGGTCCAGTTTTTCCTGTGGAAATCGCTCCAGCTCGACAGAAAGAAAGGTCTCCATTATCATGCCTATGGCAATGGCCTCTCCGTGGAGCAGGGTGGGTTTTTCGGGGTTTTGAAGGAAATATGATTCTATGGCATGACCCAGTGTGTGACCAAAATTTAATGTTTTACGAAGGCCTGCTTCCCTTGGATCCTGCATCACTATATTGTTTTTTATGATGATGGAGTCCCTTACCAGGGTATCCAGGTCATCCAGGTTAAAAGAAGAGAGGTCCAGAAACTCTGCCCAATAGTTCTTATCATAGATAAGCCCGTGTTTCAGCATTTCTGCCAGGCCGCTGCGCATTTGTTCTGCCGGAAGGGTTTGCAGCATGTCGGTATCTACGATCAGTATATCCGGAACATTGATTACTCCGACCTGGTTTTTTAAGGGACCCAGGTCTACACCGGTCTTTCCGCCTACGGAAGCATCTACCATAGCCAGGAGGGAGGTGGGAATATTCACAAAATCTATGCCCCGCATAAAAGTAGAAGCGACAAAGCCTCCGAGATCGGTAACCACCCCCCCCCCGAGGTTGATTACTACACTTTTTCTATCTGCTCCCATATCGGAGAGTACCTGCCACACCTGGCTACAGGTCTCCATATTTTTATGGATTTCCCCGGATTCTATTTCTATGACCTCTGCTGTAAAATCTTCCGGCATCTTGCCCATAAAACGGGAAAGGCAGTATTGGTGTGTGTGTTCATCGGTAAGGATAAAAACCTTGGAATGTTTTTTTTCTTCAAGATACTCATGGAGTTTTCCGTATCCGTTTTCATTGAAATAGATGTTATAACCGTTGCAGGAAATAGGTTGTAGCATTGACGTGTAATTTAAACTGTAATTTTGGCGCAAAGGTATTAAAAATGTCAGGAGCGGGGAGGGGGGCGAACGTTTTAAACACAATATTTTCCTTGTTTGTCAGAATTTCACAAGGAATAACGGTGTCAGGTACGTTTTTGTGTGAATTATTGTGGTGCAAACTTTTGGAAATCAAAAATATAATTGTAATTTTGCACTCCTTTTAAGCAAACCCAGGAGGGAAAGGCGTGTAAAAACTAAATTATTAATTCTTCTGAATTCCTATTGCTGCACCTCTTGTACGGATTCGGAATACAAATTTTAAATCAGCAATGGCTGACACACAAACAAAAACAGAACAGGATGTTAAGAATCCTGAAGAATTTTTAGCGAACTTCGACTGGCACAACTACGAGGAAGGTATTGAAAAAGTTGAAGAAGATAAACTTAAAGAGTTTGAAAAGCTCGTTGAGGAGAATTTCGTAGATACTGCCGATGAGGAAGTAGTAGAAGGAGTTGTGGCTCACCTTACAGACAGGGAAGCTATCATCGACATCAACGCTAAATCCGAAGGTGTTGTTTCTCTTAACGAATTTCGTTACAATCCCGGCCTGAAAGTTGGTGATAAAGTAGAGGTACTAATCGACGTTCGTGAAGACAGATCCGGACAGTTGGTGCTTTCTCACAGAAAAGCCCGTACGATAAAAGCCTGGGATAGGGTTAATGCTGCTTATGATAACGGTGAAATCGTAAACGGTTTTGTAAAATGCAGAACCAAAGGAGGTATGATCGTAGATGTATTTGGTATCGAAGCGTTCTTGCCAGGATCACAGATAGATGTAAAACCTATCCGTGATTACGATCAGTACGTAAGCAAAACCATGGAGTTCAAAGTGGTAAAGATCAACCATGAATTCAAGAACGTTGTGGTTTCGCATAAAGCGCTTATCGAAGCAGATATCGAAGAACAGAAAAAAGAGATTATCGGTCAGCTTGAAAAAGGTCAGGTACTCGAAGGAGTTGTTAAAAACATTACTTCTTACGGTGTATTTATCGACCTTGGAGGTGTTGACGGTCTTATCCATATTACCGACCTTTCCTGGAGCAGGATTAACCATCCGAGTGAGGTTGTGGAACTGGATCAGAAATTGAATGTGGTAATCCTTGATTTTGATGATAACAAGTCAAGAATTCAACTTGGTCTGAAGCAACTTCAGAAGCATCCATGGGAAGCTCTTAGCGACGACATTAAAATCGGAGATAAGGTAAAAGGTAAAGTAGTTGTTATTGCAGATTATGGTGCCTTTATCGAGGTAGCTGAAGGAGTGGAAGGACTTATCCACGTTTCTGAAATGTCCTGGTCTACGCACTTGCGCTCCGCTCAGGATTTTGTTTCCGTAGGAGACGAAGTAGAAGCAGTTGTACTTACTCTCGACAGAGAGGAACGCAAAATGTCGCTTGGTATCAAACAACTGACCCCGGATCCGTGGACAGATATCACCAGCAAATATCCTGTTGGTTCCAAACACGAAGGTATCGTACGTAACTTCACCAACTTTGGCGTATTCGTAGAGCTGGAAGAAGGAATTGACGGTCTTATCTATATCTCAGATCTTTCCTGGACCAAAAAGATCAAGCACCCGTCTGAGTTTGTTACCGTAGGGGACAAACTGGAAGTGGAAGTGCTGGAACTGGATGTTGAAGGACGTAAACTGAGCCTCGGTCACAAACAAACTACGGAAAACCCGTGGGATAAATACGAAACCGAGTTCGGTGTGGGTACGGTTCACACTACGGAAGTAAGTGAGATCGTAGACAAGGGAGCTACCATAAACCTCAATGAGGATATCGTTGCTTTCGTTCCTTCCCGTCACCTGGAAAAAGAAGATGGTAAAAAACTGAAAAAAGGAGAAACAGCCGAATTCAAAGTGATTGAGTTCAACAAAGAATTCAAAAGGGTTGTAGCTTCTCACACAGCTATCTTCAAAGAACAGGAAGAGAAGAACATTAAGTCTGCTACCAACACCAATGTGGAGAAAACAACTCTCGGTGACCTGGATGCTCTTGCAGAACTTAAAGAGAAAATGGATAAAGAGAATAAATAATTTTTTTGTTCATAATAGTAAGATAAAAACCTGGCAGAGCATTGCGATCTGCCAGGTTTTTGTTTTTTATTCGAATGTGACCGATATACTATCGTAATAGATGGTAGTAGTACCTTCAAAACCGGAATCCGTACCTAAGACCAGCCATAATTCACCATTTGCATTGCTGGTTGCCGTAAAGGGGTCGGTATTGCCTCTTTGTACGATGACATAGGTGTCATTGTCTGTTTCATTGGAGAAATCACCTATGTTGATCATGTCTTTTCCCGGTTGTGACTGATTTCCCTTGTCTATATTCATCTCGAAATAGTCATTTTCGCCTACCTTTTTTTCCGGCTCATCTTTTACAGCACCAGCCTTTATAAATACGGATTCTGCGGGACTTCCGCCTATACCCACCGACCCTTCCGGGGCATTGGAGGCTATGCGGATATCAAAATAAACACGGTATTCCCGGTTGGGATCGAGACCTGTTATTTTCCGTTTTATAAACATGAACAGATCATCACTGTGGTTATTCCCTATTTGCCTGAGGGCTCCCTCGGAGTCATCAAGGGGTTCAGGAAGAGGTGCGTAACCGAATTCCAGTTCGTAGAAGTCCTCCTCTCCTTCAGGGTAATCGGCAAAATCACCGCTCCATCCCTCCGCATCTTCGGAAAAATGGAAATCGACGGTTTTGGGGTTGTCGTTTCCGTCGTCGTCATCCGAGCATCCCGGAAAGAAAAGAAGACCAAGAATAAGGCAGACATAGCAATTGAATTTTGATACCATAACAATAAATTTTAGGGTTTAGTTAATAGATCGGTAAAGGAATCAAAGGTTGCGTGTAGCTAGATAAAATGGGTGTTATTCACCGAGCCAAGATTCGTTCATCAGGATAAAACTTAAATAGTTTCTGTAACAGTTTTTGTTTTTTGCCGTGTTTAGGGATGAATGAAAGTTAAAAATATGATATCAAAACACTATATATCATATGTTTATGTTTTATTTTCTGAAAAAGAACAAAAAATCCTTGACCCTTACCTTATGTCATAGCTTATTTTTGTTCCTGTTAATCTTAAAAGTACAGTCATGAAGTATCATTCGGTGAAAAAGCTGGCCAAAATAGCGGGAGTGAGTGTGCGTACACTACATTATTACGATCATATCGGCTTGCTGAAACCATCGGTTCGTACTACTGCTGGCTACGGAAAGTATGGGGAAGAGGACCTCCTTCGCTTACAGCAGATCCTTTTTTACAGGGAGCTGGCATTTCCCTTAAAGGATATAAAAGAGGCGCTGGATGATCCTGAATTCGATATTTTGATGGCGTTGGAAGATCACAGAAAACGCCTTATTGCCGAGAAAAATCGGATACATACCATGATGTCTACATTACAGCAAACCATTACAAATTTAAAAAACAAAAAAATGATAAAACCGGAAGATTTATACAAGGGGCTGCCGAGGGAACAGGCCGGGATCTGGCGAAAGGAAGCCATGGAAAAATGGCCGGGCCAGGTAGAGCACGCGGAGAAACAACTGCTGAAAATGGACAAAGAGAGTTTTCAGGCATTGCAGGACGGCTTCAAAGCGAATACCGAAAAGTTGTTACAGCTTTGTGACAGGAATCCGGCCGATGTAGAAGTGCAGTCGGAGATCCGGAGGCACTATGAGTATATTATGCGCTTCTGGGGGAATCCGAAAGCTACCAAGGCGGAAGCGTATAAAGGATTAGGAGATCTTTATGTACAGGATAAAAGGTATACTACGGTAAACGGAAAACCCAATCCTTTTTTTGCAGAATTTTTGCAAAAGGCGATGTATTATTTTACGGATACGGAACTCAACCGCTAAGGTAGGTTTGCCTGAGAAAGAGTATCTATACTGTTGTTTCGGGCGGGAGTAGGCGCTAAACGGCAAGTACCGATTAGTAGTTATTTAGTCCATTTCGTATTTGTGTTCTGTATCGCGTATCTGGAGGGTGTCATATACCTGTTCCAGTCCGTCCTTATTTTCGGCCAGGACCACCAGAAAATCCCCGTTTTCCAGTACGGTAGCTCCATTTGGTGTTATATACTTTCCGTTTCTTTTTATCATGGCAATGATCGCGTTCTTAGGAAAATGCAGGTCTACAATTTTTTTGCCTACGGAAGGATTGTCCGCGTCCAGGTGTATTTCTTCTAATGCGGATTTGGCACTGTCGGACAAAAAGAGGTCTACCGGTGTTTTTCGTTTGGCTTTTTCCGGAAGTGCTACATGAAGCAATTTGGCTACAACCGATAGGGTGGTCCCTTGCACGAGTACGGAGGTTACGGAGACGAAGAACACAATATTGAAAATGATACCTGCTTTGTCTATACCGGCTAGTAAGGGATAAGTAGCAAATACGATTGGAACGGCTCCTCGTAGTCCTACCCATGAAATATACCAGCGCCTGCGAAGTTTCATTCTGAAGAATACGAGGCTGAAAAATACGCTGAATGGCCGTGCGATAAAGATCAGGAAAAGTGAAATGAGGATGCCTATACCAAAGATAGGTGGGATTTGACTGGGATAAACCAGGAGCCCCAGGGTCAGGAACAGGGCTATCTGCATAAGCCAGGCCAGTCCGTCAAACATTCTCATAATGGTCTTCTTGTGAATGATATCCTGGTTGCCAAGATATACGGCGCACAGGTATACGGCAAGAAACCCATTGCCTCCTATGAAATCGGTAGCTGAAAACGTAAAAAACATGAGCGCTATTGCCAATACCGGGTATAGTCCTTCAAAATCGATATTGATCTTGTTAATGATAAATTTACCGGCTTTACCAAAGAGAAAGCCCAATAGCAGGCCCAGGGAAATCTGTTTCAGGAACATCGGTACGACAGACCATATGCCTTCATCCTGGTTTATTACCAGGCTCAGAAACGCAATAGTCAGGAAATATGCCATCGGGTCATTACTACCACTTTCCAGTTCCAGGGTGGGGCGTATGTTGGTTTTGAGGGCTATGTTTTTGGACCTGAGAATAGAAAAAACCGCTGCGGCGTCTGTTGATGAGACAATCGCACCAAGTAACATCCCTTCGTAGATCGTAAAATCGGTGATGGCCCATACAAAAAAGCCCAGGGATGTGGCGGTAAGAAGCACCCCGAGGGTAGATAATGATATTCCCTGCCAGAAGACGGGTTTAATTGATTTCCAGCTGGTGTCCAGTCCCCCTGAGAAAAGAATGAAATTTAAAGATACGATACCGATGAACTGCGCTGTTCCCAGATCATCAAAGTGAATCCCCCCGATGCCTTCGGAGCCGGCCAGCATCCCTATGGCAAGGAACAGGATAAGGGTAGGAAGCCCAACGCGATAGGAAGTTTTTCCGGCAATTATACTTATAAAGAGCAGGGCAGAGCCTATGAGTAAAATGTTCTCGGTGGTTATATTCATAATTGTTAACTATCTGAATGCGGGGAATAGAATTCCGTTCGCATGGGCATCTATTCGAAAACTTCGTTTTGTTGTTCCGTAACACGAATAAAAGTAGTTCTTTTAGTCAGTTCTTTAAGGCGTTGGGCGCCTACATATGAGCAGGTAGACCTAAGGCTTCCGAGAATATCCTTTACTGTATTTGTTACATCTCCTTTGTACGGGATTTTTACAGTTTTACCTTCGCTGGCACGATATTCGGCCACTCCTCCGATGTGTTTTGTCATTGCGGTTTCAGAGCTCATACCATAAAAGAGTTTGTACTTTTGTCCGTCTCTTTCTATGGTTTCCCCGCCACTCTCGGAATGTCCGGCCAGCATGCCTCCCAGCATCACAAAGTCGGCTCCACCGCCGAATGCTTTGGCTATGTCGCCCGGTATTTTACACCCGCCGTCCGAAATGATCTGGCCACCCAGACCGTGGGCAGCATCAGCACATTCTATAATAGCAGATAACTGAGGATAGCCAACTCCCGTTTTTACTCTTGTGGTACAAACGCTTCCGGGGCCTATGCCAACTTTGATAATATCGGCCCCGGCCAGCAGAAGTTCTTCTACCATTTCCCCGGTAACCACATTCCCGGCAATAATCACTTTTTCGGGGAACTGTTTCCTGGTCGCCTTTACAAAAGAGACAAAGTGTTCGGAATAACCATTCGCTACATCGATGCATATGAATGAGATCTGAGGGAATTTACCGAGAAGTCTATGCAGTTTTCCTGCGTCTTTATCCCCGGTTCCGGTACTTATCGCAATATGGTCTGCAATCTCTTTTCCACCGTTAGCCATAAACTCTTCCCATTGTTGGAAACTGTAATGCTTATGAATGGCGGTTATGAGTTGGTGGGTAGCAAGGGCAAAAGCCATTTCAAAAGTTCCTACGGTATCCATGTTTGCCGCAATAATCGGGACTCCGTTCCAGATTTTACCCGTATGCATGAATCTGAATTCCCTTTCGAGACTAACGGCTGCCCTGGAATTCAGAGTAGACCGCTTCGGGCGTATCATTACATCTTTAAACCCTAGTTTTATATCGTTTTCTATTCGCATAACAGGTACTTTCCTTAATTTTTAATAAAGAAAAGGATTATGGCCAAAAAATCCTATGCGGGATACGATTTTTTTGTTGTATCAAAGGGTTTATACGGTAATTTTCACCTGTTACGGTTTATAAGAATAATGAAAGTGGACACAATTACCTTAGTTTCGGATATTTCACAGGATCAGCTTCGTGCATAATGGCGTAAATTCTTTCGAAAATGTCTTCTGCATTCGGTTTGGAAAAGTAATCTCCATCGGTCCCGTAGGCCGGTCTGTGTGGTTGTGCGGTAAGGGTTTGTGGAGCGCTGTCCAGGTACTTGTATGCTTCCTGCTTTTCCACCACTTCCTGCATCAGGTAAGCCGAAGCTCCACCGGGAACATCTTCATCAATAATGAGCAGTCGGTTTGTTTTCTTTACACTTTCTACGGTTTCATGGCGGATGTCGAACGGTAAAAGTGTCTGTGCATCGATCACTTCAGCGTCGATGCCTGCTTCAAGAAGGTCTTTGGCTACCTGTTCCACAATGCGGAAGGTAGAACCGTAAGACAGCAGCGTAATGTCTTCACCTTCTTTTACAACATCGATCTTTCCGATTGGAGTACGAAATTCCCCCAGGTTTTCCGGCAGGTATTCTTTGAGGCGATAGCCGTTAAGGCTCTCTATAATAAGGGCGGGTTCATCACTTTCCATAAGGGTATTATAAAACCCGGCCGCTTTGGTCATGTTTCTCGGGGTGAGGATATACATACCCCTGAGCAGGTGAATGAGCCCTCCCATCTGCGATCCTGCGTGCCATATACCTTCCAGGCGATGTCCCCTAGTTCTTACGATCACGGGGGCCTTTTGTTTTCCCATGGTGCGGTAATGTAACGATGCCAGATCGTCACTCATGGTCTGAAGCGCATACAGTATATAGTCGAGATATTGTATTTCCGCAATGGGGCGTAGCCCTCTTAGAGCGAGTCCTATACCTTGTCCCAGAATGGTGGCTTCGCGTATTCCGGTATCGGCTACCCGGATATCGCCATATTTCTTCTGAAGTCCTTCGAGCCCCTGGTTTACGTCTCCGATATTACCACTGTCCTCGCCAAAGACAAGAGCGTTGGAATATTTGGAGAAAAGCTTGTCAAAATTATCCCGGATCACAATACGTCCGTCTACCAATTCTGGGTCTTCACCGTATTGTGGTACTATTTCTGTTACACCGATAGCCTTGTCGGGAAGCTCGCTATACAGGTGAGAACTGTATTTCGGTTGTTCTTCTCTGAGGTAATTTTCTATCCAGGCCGACAGTTTGTCTTTTTCCTCCAGGGTTTCATGTATTACATAGCGGAATGCACGCCTGCTTAAGGAAAGTATATCCTTTTTGGCTGGTTCGTCTATGGCTATAAGATCGTTTTTCAGTTTGTTGATAAAAGATTTATTAGCACTTTTACCCGCCAGGCTGTCCAGTAGGGCAATAGCTTCTTTCTTTTTGCTTTTTACAGGGGATATAAATTCAGCCCAGGCTTCTTTTTTCGCCTCGCGGACCTCTCTTTTTACTTCCTTTTCAAGAATGGCCAGTTCTTCTTCGGTTGCAAAACCGTTGTCCAGAAGCCATTCCCTCATTTTGAGGTTGCAGTCATGCGCCCTTTCCCAATCAAGTCTTTCCTTGTTCTTATATCTTTCGTGTGACCCGGAAGTCGAATGCCCTTGTGGCTGGGTGAGTTCCGTTACATGGATAAGGACGGGAACATGTTCTTCCCGGGCCAGTCTTCCCGCATTTTCATAGGCTTCTACAAGAGCAGGATAATCCCATCCCTTTACCACTGTGATTTCGAAGCCGGGTTTGTCGTCGCGTTGAAAACCTTTCAGGACTTCGGATATGTTTTCTTTAGTAGTCTGGTGTTTTGCGTGTACGGATATTCCATACATGTCGTCCCAGATACTTATTACCATAGGGACCTGTAGTACTCCTGCGGCATTAATGGTCTCGAAAAAAAGGCCTTCACTGGTGCTGGCGTTTCCGATAGTACCCCAGGCCACTTCATTTCCGTTATCGGAGAAGTTAGCGCTGTCCATGTCCCCGGACTTCCGGTAGATACTGGATGCCTGTGCAAGCCCCAGTAACCTTGGCATTTGTGCCGCGGTAGGGGAGATGTCACCACTGCTGTTTTTCTGTTTGGTAAGGTTTTTCCAGCTTCCGTCTTCATTCAGGTTGTGGCTCAGGAAGTGACCACCCATCTGCCTCCCCGCGCTCATGGGTTCTTTTTCTATATCAGTGTGCGCATACAATCCTGCAAAAAAATGCTTTGCAGTCAGGCTTCCTATGGCCATCATAAAGGTCTGATCGCGGTAATAACCACTACGGAAGTCACCGTTTTTGAAGGCCCTGGCCATAGCGAGCTGGGGTGTTTCTTTACCGTCACCAAATATACCGAACTTAGCTTTTCCCGTCAAGACTTCCCTTCGGCCGAGGAAACTGCATTCCCGGCTCATTACGGCTATCCTATAGTCGTCCAGAACCTGGTTTTTAAAATCGTTGAAGGTGATGTCTTTCTGGGAATCTGTTTCGGTATGCATGTTATTGTTTTAAAGGGTGTACAAAATTAAGGAAAACATTCCGCTTTTGCAAGACCTGCAAGGTGTCTTTAGGTGTTGTATTGATAATTTAAAGTGCATTTTTTTAATAAAAAATCAAATTAATCTTTATATTTGAGTTTTTATTGCGTTTTGTTTAAAGGAAAGACATCGGGACTTCCCGTAAAGAGAAATCATGTCTTCTTTACAAATTTAGTTAATATAACGATTTGTTGCCCTTCCACTTTGCCTTCTATTTGTTCAGGATTGTCGTGGACGAGGGAAATTCTCCGTACGGCTGTACCTCTTTTTGCGGTCAGGGACGAACCTTTTACGTTCAGGTCTTTGATAAGTACTACGGTGTCCCCGGCTTCGAGGACAGCACCGTTACTGTCCGTATGATTTACAGTACTTTTGTCACTGGCATCATCGGCGGCCTTTGCCCATGCCAGGGTTTCATCATCCAGGTACATCATGTCCAGCAGATTTTGTGGCCAGCCTTCCGATTTCAGCTTGTTTAACATACGCCATGCCATAACCTGAACCGCAGGAACAGTACTCCACATGCTATCGTTCAGACATCGCCAGTGGTTGGTATCGATGGTTTCCGGATTTTCTATCTGTTGCAGACAGGTATCGCTGATCAGGATGCTAGCATCTGCTCCTTCTACGGGAGAACCGGGTATCTGGTAAACTTTCAAATTATCTGTAGCACCGCTTAACTCACAAGTGGAGCCACTTCTCTCGTGTAGTTGTTCTTCTATATTCATCAGAATGATTTTACAGGGCAAATATAGGGGAATTAAAATTCGGTGGGTACGGAAAGTTTTTCCTGATGGAGTATTACTCTCTTTTAATAAACCAGGTTATCTTCTTTGTAATGCTATGTTGAAAGAACACGGGCGGGACCATGATCTCAAAACCATTTTCTGGTAAACAATTTAACCAGGGTTTTAGGAGACAGCGTGACAATAAAACGTATTTTTTCATTGTACTGAGGCTGTGCGATTTCCCATCCGTTATTGGAGTAGAGTGGAAAATACAATTCGAAGTAATCGGTAACGAGGTTTAACCGTATACCGGAATCATAAACGAAGCGTTCCGGTTCCTGCTTACTTTTAATCCAGCCGATATCGCCATAAAGTTCTACCCATCTCCAGACATTGAAGCTGCCATTGGCAGTTACCATCCAGTTATTGGCGTAGGGGTCCAGGAACTTGGATTTGAATCCTCCTTCGGCAATGATGATCTGCTGGCTCAGTATCCCTGAGGTTTCGGATCTTCCCAGGTAGCCAAAATCAAACAGGTAATCAGTGGGGCGGTCCAGGGCAAAACTGAAATAATCGGAACTGGTATCGTTGTAAATAAATTTTCCCGCGAACAGACGGAGGTTAAGCTGCCTGTTATTCTGATATAATTTCCGGTATTCCAGGTCAAAAGATAACTTGGAGAAATTACCGGCCAGTTGAAAATCGGTGAACCAGGAGAAATAGTTGATGATGCCATTATTGGAATACGAATACCTGGTATTGAAAACACTGTAATCGGGGTCTGTGTTATCCGGGTTTACGAGATCGTCCTTCTGCCGGATAACGTTTACAAAACGAAAGGTGAGGGATTCTTTTATATTGGACCGGAAATCATCGGTCCGGAAGCCAAGACTTATAGCCGGGGTAATAGTGCTGTACCGGAGGTTTGGAGCGTAGTGATAGCTGGAACCGCTGACGGAAAAAGTACTCAAATACAGGTTGTCCTGGTCCATATAATTCCGGTAGGCGATGAGACCGGAACCGACAAGGGATTTTCCTTTGGTGGCCAGAGCAGGTACCATATCGTATAAAAACGGTTGTGTTGTCAGAGTTTTGTTGTGCAATCGCATTCCAAGTACTACGCCGTCATAATAGTTGTACGAAGCCGTGGGGACGAAGAAAACCTGGTTGTAGTACGGATTTTCTGCGTCTTTAAAGAATTGCAGTTTTATTCGCCGGTTCTGTGAGAAAAAACCATTCAGGGACTTCCAGTTATCACGCTGATTGAATTCAGGGATTATCTTGTCGTAATTTAATACCAGTCTTTTTTCCTGGTTATACGGAATACGAAAGGTCTTTTCTCCGATAATATTTTCAAACCAGTATTTGGAAAGGACGCTGTCGTTACGAACCCCAAAGAGGGAAATAGGGACATTGGTCCGCCGCTTGTTCTTTATGGTGACGTAAACGGAATCTTCGGTCTTTTTTACCTTTTTTATGGTAAAGTCTATCTTGTGCCTCGTACTCACATATTCATCAAAAAACCAATCTATATTCTTGGATGTGCCCTCTTTAAGAGTCTCTTCAAAATCGATGGCGCTGACGTATCCGAGTGAATGTTCCCGATAGAATTCTTTTATTTTTTCGGGGATGCTGCCGTCTCCTAGATAGTTTTCGAGATAAACGAGCCCCAGCCCGGCTTTATATTTACCTGCTATTTTTTCATTGAATTTGATAAGCTCGTCTTTTGGGGCGGCCAGAGACTGGTCCAGATTTCTGCTGGCCATAAGCATAAACAGTAACGGATATTGATCGTTAAAGCCTTTTTGTGCGATGTGAAAGCTTCTTACCAGCCATAAATCGGATAACTTACCCATCAGTTTCATGTCCGGATAAAATTCCTCAACATATTTTATCATGAGATAAGTTTGTATGGCATCAGTGATCCAGCGATCTTTCCGGGTATTCAGGAACAGGTTATTTTCGAGGTAATCGTTGAGGGTGGTTTTGAGCAGTTTCAATTCGTACTGGAATTCCTCAGGAAACGGCCGGAGAAAGGAGGGAAGCTGGTTGAGTCCGTAAAGTGGATTTTTTTTGTATTCGGTTTCGGTTGCCAGGAGTTTGGAATAAGGGTATGTACCCAGATGGTCATAGATATAATTTATGACCCGGTCTACGGCCATTTTCCTTGCCTCTGGCCCCATATCTTTAAAGGCGATGTTCGTCGTGAGAGAGAGATGGTGGTTGGTATAGGTCTGGAAAGAATTGTCCCTTTCCAGGTAGAGTTTCACATCATTTCTTTCGTTACCGGTGAGTACGACCTGTTGTAAATCCCCTATCTTTTTAGTTTCAGCTATATTCAGATTGGTGTTCAGGGCGTAGCTCTCCGGGTAGTTAAAAACTACCTTGTAATCGGTTTTATCCGTATAGAGGTCATCCAGGTTTTTATTACTATATATGACCCAGTCATCACTGTCATCATCATAAACAGCCGGGGTAATGTACCAGTATCTCAAGGTGAAATTTCCGTTATCTTCAAAACCGTAACGTGTGAATTCTGCTGAAGGGAGTCTAACGGAATAGGAAAGCTTCAGTAATAGGTCATCACCGGGATAGACCGGGAAATTAAGCTGGACTTTGATGATGTCTTTAGAGTCCATCCGTTCCCATTCGATCGGGTTAAAATTTTTGTCTACGATAGAGATAACTTTGGTGCTTCCGCGCACCCTATTTTTAGCCAGGTGAAGGCTTTTGTCGAATTCCTCACCGAACCTTTTGGCCAGGGCAGTGTTCTTCCCGGAATAAGCATTGTTCCAGTCTGTTAAATAAATAGTATTGAGAGTATCACGGGAACGGTTGTGGAAAATGATTTCCTGCTGTATGTTAATTGTTTTGCTAGCCGGAAGGAATCTCGCTACAATAGTCTGGCGGTTTTGGGCCGAAAGGCTTTGCAGTGTTGTTAACAGGAGCAGGAGAATGAAAAAGCCGCAATTCCGGGCAAAATATCGCAGGGGTGCGTAAAGGATGCACCTTTTTTCCGGGTATTTGATGTTTTTATATGGTTGCGGCATATTGGTCTTAAAAATTTGGGCTGAGGTTAGATTCTTTGTAAAAAGAATCCAGGATTTCCAGCACATCATCTTCGGTATCCACAATTTTTACAAGATCCATATCCTGGGGGCTGATATTGCGCTGGTGTTCCAGGAGGGAAGTACGTACCCATTCGAAGAGCCCTCCCCAAAACTCGGAGCCAACAAGTATGATGGGAAATTTACCGATTTTTTTTGTTTGTATCAGGGTGATGGCCTCAAAAAGCTCATCCATCGTACCGAAACCACCGGGCATAACTACAAATCCCTGGGCATATTTAACAAACATGACCTTTCGAACGAAAAAATAATCGAAATGAAGGTTTTTGTCGTTGTCTATATAGGGATTGTCATGCTGCTCGAACGGAAGGTCGATATTCAGGCCAACCGAAGTGCCGCCGGCGAGGTGGGCTCCCTTATTCCCGGCTTCCATGATACCGGGACCTCCTCCCGTAATTACGCCATAACCGTGATTAACTATTTTGAATGCGATCTTTTGGGCAAGGTCATAATATTTTTCTCCGGGCTTAGTCCTTGCCGATCCGAATATGGATACACACGGACCGATCTTGCTCATTTTTTCAAATCCACCTACGAATTCCCCCATAATTTTAAAAATGGCCCAGGAATCGTTTGCTTTTATTTCATTCCAGCTTTTGTGGTGATGTTTTTGACTCATATATAGTATTCTGTTTTTTATGCCAATCCCGGTCCTTTCCGGTATTTGTTTTCGGGGCCGTCACTTCCTGATTTATTTTTCAGATTGTAAACATAGATAATTTTACTTTTATCTATATTATAATAGAATTAAAATTTAGTATTCGAAAACAGTGTTGCGATGCGTAAGGGTAGTTTGCCGGTTTCCTGTTTTTATCTATGTCTGTCCCCGGAGGTTTGGGATTTTTTTACAATGATAAGGCGAACATCCTGCAAAAACGGATCTTATCTTTTTGCAGAATGTTTATTCCAGTTCTTTTTTTAAAAATTTTGCCGTATAGCTTTTAGGATGTTTACTCACCTCTTCGGGCGTGCCGGTGGTTATTATCTGTCCTCCTCCTTTTCCTCCTTCATAACCGATATCGATGAGGTGGTCTGCCATTTTTATAACATCCAGGTTGTGTTCTATGATCAGAACCGTATTTCCTTTATTTACCAATCGATTCAGTACTTCCATCAATACCCTGATATCTTCGAAATGCAAACCTGTTGTGGGTTCGTCCAGGATGTAAAAGGTGTTTCCGGTATCCCTTTTGGAAAGTTCGGTGGCTAGTTTTATACGTTGTGCTTCTCCTCCCGAAAGGGTGGTGGACTGTTGTCCAAGGGTAATGTAACCAAGTCCAACATCCTGGATAGTCTTTAATTTTCGGTATATTTTGGGGATGTTCTCAAAAAATTCTACGGATTCGTTTATAGTCATATTCAGAACATCCGAAATAGATTTCCCTTTGTATCTTATTTCCAGAGTTTCCCGGTTGAACCGTTTACCCTGGCAGGTCTCGCATTCCACATATACATCGGGTAAGAAGTTCATTTCAATAACTTTTACCCCGGCTCCCTGGCAGGTTTCACATCTTCCCCCGGTTACGTTAAAGCTGAAACGGCCCGGTTTGTAACCTCTTATCATTGCCTCCGGCGTTTTGGCAAACAGGTTGCGTATTTCACTGAAAACACCGGTGTAGGTCGCCGGATTGGACCTGGGAGTCCTTCCTATGGGTGATTGGTTAATGTCTATGACTTTGTCCGTATGCTCCAGCCCTTGAATGCTTTTGTATGGCATGGGCTTTTTAACGGCATTGAAAAAATGTGCATTAAGGATAGGGTACAGGGTTTCATTGATGAGGGTAGATTTTCCGCTTCCCGATACCCCGGTCACCCCGATCATTTTACCCAGGGGGAATTCCACATCCACATTCTTGAGGTTGTTTCCGGTGCAGCCTTTCAAAACGATAGTATTGCCGTTACCTTTTCTCCGTTTTTCCGGGATTTCTATTCTTCGGGAGCCATTGAGATAGTCGGCTGTGAGGGTGTGGTGCTTCTTCACTTCGTCCGGATGCCCCTGTGAAATAATCTCACCGCCATGCCTTCCCGCTCTGGGACCTATGTCAATAACATGGTCGGCCCTTTCTATCATGTCTTTGTCGTGTTCTACTACGATAACAGAGTTACCAATATCCCGTAGGGCCTCCAGGGAGTTGATAAGCCGTTCATTGTCCCGTTGGTGCAGTCCTATACTGGGCTCATCAAGTATGTAGAGTACACCTACCAGTTGTGAACCTATTTGTGTAGCCAGACGGATACGTTGTGCTTCTCCCCCGGAAAGTGATTTGGACCCGCGATCCAGTGCGAGGTAATTAAGCCCCACATCCAGAAGGAATTGCAACCTGGAACGGATTTCCTTTAAGATCTCCTCGGCTATTTTAAACTGTTTTTCGGACAGGTGCCCGGGGAGATTTTTAAACCATATTGCCAGGTCGGAAATGTCCATAGAGGCCAGTTCCGCTATGTTTTTTTCGTTTATTTTAAAATAGAGGGATTCTTTGCGCAGGCGGGAACCTTCGCATTCCGGGCAAACGACTTTGTCCATGTATTCCTTGGCCCATCGTTTTACCGAGGCCGAAGGATTTTCCTTGTACTGGTTTTGAATGAAGTTTAAAATACCTTCAAAGTCTATTCTGTAATCGCGTGTAATCCCCAGGGTTTTGGAAGCGATAGAGAATTTTTCGTTTCCTCCGTAAAGGATCATGTTTATAGCTTCTTCGGGGATATCTTTTATCGGGTCGGTAAGCTTAAAGTTAAACCGTTCCGCAATAATTTCCACCTGTTTGAATATCCACGATTTTTTATATTCTCCCAATGGTGCTATACCTCCTGATTTTATGGTGGCATTGCGGTTGGGAATTATTTTTTTAATATTGATCTCACGTACTGTTCCCAGTCCGCTGCAATGCGGGCACATTCCTTTCGGGGAGTTGAACGAGAAGGTGTTGGGTTCCGGATTGGGATAGGAAATACCTGTGGTGGGGCACATGAGGGTACGGCTGAAGTAACGCGTGTTATCTCCTCCGTGTTCCATAACCATGAGAACATCGTCCCCGTGGTACATGGCCGTGTTGATGCTCTCCATCAGGCGTTTCTGGAAGTCTTCGTCTTCGTTTACCTGGAGACGGTCAATGACAATTTCTATGTCATGGGTTTTGTACCGGTCTACCTTCATCCCTTTTTCCAGGTCTTTTATTTCCCCGTCTACACGTACTTTGACAAATCCCTGTTTGGCGATCTGTTCGAAAAGTTCGCGGTAGTGGCCTTTTCTCGATTTGATTACGGGAGCGAGAATGTAGACGCGTTTGCCGGCAAAATCCTGAATAATGAGTTCTTTGATCTGTTCATCACTGTAACTCACCATCTTTTCGTTGGTATTGTAACTGTATGCATCCGATGCCCTGGCGTAGAGTAACCTGAGGAAGTCATAAATTTCGGTAATGGTCCCTACCGTAGACCTTGGTGATCTTGAAGTGGTCTTTTGTTCTATGGCGATTACGGGGGACAGTCCATCTATTTTATCTACGTCCGGACGTTCAAGTCCACCCAGGAATTGCCGGGCATAAGCGGAAAAGGTTTCAATGTATCTGCGTTGCCCTTCGGCATATATGGTATCGAAAGCAAGGGATGATTTCCCGCTTCCGGACAAACCGGTAATGACCACAAGTTTTTCCCTGGGAATGGTGACATCGATATCTTTCAGGTTGTGAACTCTGGCACCGAGGACTTCAATGTTCTCTTCGAAATTCGTCATAAAGAAATGCTTAAAAAACAGCTTTTTGGACAAAGTGACGAAATTACGAATTTTCCGCTTATGGAGAGTAGGTCTGATATGGAATTATCCGGGAAAATAAAAAGAGGAGTCCCGGGGAGGATCTCCTCTTTGTTTTGCAGCATCCGGGGTAAAGCGGATGAGGTTTGTTCTTGACTATTTTGTAGTGTAATTTCCTTTTGGATGACAGTTTTTTGGTATTCTAACTATTGTTTTTCAGAAATTAAGATTTAGCCTTGCATAATAGAAAGCTCCACTGAATCCCATTTGTACGGAGTCCCAATATCCACCACTTTCCGACCAATCATCCTGCTGGGTGGGATAGATGTTAAAGAGGTTGTTGCTTCCTATATTCAGTTTCAGATTCTGGTTGAGTTGAAAGCCCAGGTTGAGATCGGTGACTATTTTCGGATCGTAAGTGTCGGTGGCGGCTGTGATCTGGTTGTCAAAATTATCGTTATAGTCGGCTACATCTTCAAACATTTGCCAGTCCAGAAGTTCTATTTTACTGAAACGGGTCAGGGCCAGGTTGATGTCAAACCACCGGATGCCATAGTTGAGGTTGAGGTTGAATTTGTTTTCGGGTGCGGAAGCCAACAGGAAGGCCTTGTCTCTTTCCCCGAAAAATATCTGTTCGTCCAGGTCATTGTTGTGTACTTTTTTGATCTTCATATCGTTGATATTTCCCGTAAGGATGGCTGAAAACCGGCTTTCGCCAAAATATCTTTTCCAGGAAAGGATGATATCCACACCTTTGGTCTCTGTGTCTGCACCATTTACAAAGAACTGCGCCTGTTCCACGTTTTCTATTTGTGGTGCAGGGAAGTTCCCCGTAAGTACAATTCGGTCGTTCACTTTGATCCAGTATCCGTCTATGGTAGCGGTAAATTCCCCGAAACCGGCAGTAATTCCTATCGCAGCATTCAGGGCTTTTTCTTCGTTTAGGTTGTCAATACCGAACGATTTGGTTACCGGACTGTTGTTCGGAGACAATAAAGTTTCCACTGCTACTCCTCCCTGGAAATCGGTAAAACGAAGGTTGTAGTATATCTGTGCAAGAGATGGGGCGCGGAAGCCGGTACTTGCGGAAGCCCGCAGGTTGATATTGTCCGAAACCTTAAATCTTGCGGCCAGTTTTCCGTTCAGGGTGCTGCCGAAGTCACTGTAATTTTCAAACCGGGCTGCTGCCGCAATTAAAAAACGATCGGACAGGTCAAATTCCCCATCGGCGTAGAGTGAGATGTTAGAGCGGTTTCGGTCTACTTCGTTTGCAGGTCCGTACCCCGGAAACCCTTGTGAGCCGCCGGGACGAGGGACCTCTTCACCGTCAATAACAACGGTAGGGATGGTTTGGTTGGAGGGGTCTGTAACGACTACTCCGTTTTCATCATATGTTGCCCAGGAACCTTCTTCTCCCGCAAAAATACTGAAGTTTTCGGTACGGTATTCCATACCGAATGCCAGGTTCATGCCGTGAAGTACGTTGTCATAGTATTTGGAGAAGTTTACGCCTGTGGTATTCTGACTGAGGCTGTGGCCTCCCGCATCGAAATCGGTAGGAGATAAAGCGCCGAGGGAAGCGTTCAGGGTGCCTTTGATGAAATAGTGAAAGTTGTTTTTACCCCAGGTGTTGTTGATGTCTATTTTCCAGCCGCTTTCGGTTTCGGTGCGCACACCGGCAGATATGGAATTGTCTGTTATGTTGGAAGTTATCCTCGGGGTGAAGCCGTCCGGATAAATTTCGGTTACGTTTCTTTCGGTAGGATTGTTACGGGTAAAGGCAAAAGCATCGGTATCGCGGTAATTCCTCCCTCCGAAAAGGTATATTTCGGTTTTGTCAGTTACCGGAACTGCTGCATTCAACATAACATTGAACCCTTCTACTGCGGCTTCCCCGAACCCTTTGCGAAAGTCGAAAGTGGGACGAAGCGTCTTGTTTTTGTGGATATATTCCGTGGTGATATTGGCGAAACCGCCTTCCCCGATACCTACGCCATAATTGGCGGCAACCCTGATGCTTCCCCCGTCAAGATCCTTGTCTTTGTCAAGCTGGTTCCCGTCTTTGGAGGTGGATAACCGGTAGCCATCCGTATTCCATTGTCCGTATTCTCCGAACTGGTAGAAATCTCCGTTGGCATTGGTATTGTAGGCACCATAACTTACGCTTCCGGTCAGTTCATCCGTATTGTTTTTTAAGACGATATTGATAACTCCCGCAATGGCATCCGACCCGTATTGGGCAGAAGCTCCGTCCCGCAGTATCTCTATACGCTTAATGGCCGCAGCGGGAATGGCATTCAGGTCAGTTCCGGTATTTCCTCTTCCCCTTGTTCCGAAGAGATTGATAAGGGAAGACTGATGTCTCCTCTTGCCGTTTATAAGAACCAGGGTCTGGTCAGGTCCCAATCCCCGGAGCGAAGCGGGGTCTACATGGTCTGCTCCGTCCGAACCGGACTGTTTGCCGGCATTGAAGGAAGGTGCTGCATATTGCAGGATCTGGTTGATCTCTATCTGTCCGCTTTTTGCCGTAACCTCTGCCAGGTCGATGACATCTACGGCTACGGGAGTATCGGTGGCAGTTCTTTTGGGACTTCTGGACCCGACCAGTTGTACTTCGTCCAGGAGGACTCCTTCGGAAAGGGTAACATTCAATGTAGGGTCGCTTGCTTTTATTTCGGATGTGGTAAAACCAATATAGCTGAAAACAAGAATTGCCCCTTCGGAGACGGATATTTCATATTTTCCATCAAAATCCGTAGAGGTTCCGTTGGAAGTTCCCTTTTCTACAACATTTACCCCGGCCAGGGGAGTGCCGTTTTCATCGTTTACTGTCCCGGTAACAATGTTTTGAGAATAAATGAGTTGCGAATGAATAATTAAAGTACATAGAATCAGTAGTTTTTTCATAATATATGGTATTAATTCGAGTGTGTTTCTATGTTAAAATTATGTAAAAATATTTAACATTTTAACTGTTTTAAGTTTAATATTTTTGATTTTGTAGGTTTGTGTAGTTTTTAATTAAAGTTTTTTAAGGTTCTTGATTTCTTTTGTGAAAGGTATAAGACTGTCTGTAAGGGTGTATAGGGAAGAATGGTTAATTCCCCTTATATTTGCAGCGCAAAAAAATTCAATACTGTATATCAAGATGAAAGCCGGAATAGTAGGATTACCTAATGTAGGAAAGTCAACGTTGTTCAATTGTTTATCTAATGCCAAGGCACAGAGCGCCAATTTTCCGTTCTGTACCATCGAGCCGAACCTGGGGGTGGTAAATGTACCCGATTACAGGCTGGAAAAACTGGAAGAACTGGTGCAGCCCGAGAGAGTTTTGCCTGCAACGGTGGAAATTGTAGATATCGCCGGGCTAGTGAAAGGAGCCAGTAAGGGAGAAGGTCTCGGAAACCAGTTTTTGGGAAATATCCGGGAATGTCATGCCATCATTCACGTACTTCGCTGTTTTGATAATGGCAATATTGTGCATGTGGACGGTAGTGTTAACCCGGTCCGGGATAAAGAGACCATTGATATTGAGTTACAGCTTAAAGACCTCGATACCATAGACAAACGCCTGGAAAAAGTGAACCGTGCAGCCAAGACCGGTGATAAGAACGCGCAAAAGGAGCAGGCGGTGCTGCAAAAATTCAAATCTGCCCTGGAAAGCGGGATTTCCGCAAGAGCAGTAGAGGTGAGCGAAGAAGAGAAAGAGATCATAAAAGGCTTTCAGTTGCTTACGGCAAAACCGATCCTGTACGTGTGTAATGTGGATGAAGCTTCGGCCAAAGACGGTAACGCTTATGTGGATAAGGTAAAAGAGATCGTAAAAGATGAGAACGCGGAGATCATAGTATTGGCTGTGGCTACGGAAGCAGATATTGCGGAGCTGGAAGATTATGAAGAACGGCAGATGTTCCTCCAGGATATAGGGCTGGAAGAACCGGGCGTATCCCGGCTGATCCGTACAGCATACAAACTTCTGGATCTGCAGACCTACTTTACGGCAGGTGTCAAGGAAGTCAGGGCGTGGACCGTTCCTGTCGGTGCTACGGCGCCGCAGGCTGCAGGTGTTATTCATACCGATTTTGAAAAAGGATTTATCCGCGCCGAGGTTATAGGTTATAACGATTATGTAGCCCTGGGCAGCGAAGCAAAGGTCAAGGAGGCAGGGAAAATGCGTGTAGAGGGAAAAGAATACGTGGTACAGGACGGGGATGTGATGCATTTCCGGTTTAACGTATAATCCGAAATATTAGGAAGTGGCCTTTTTAAGGGCCGCTTCTGTCTTTCATTACTCGCAAATTCATGTTTGCCAGGATTTGTTAATCAACAATATTGCCACTACTGTTGTTGATTAATTTAATTTTTACGTCTTTCATATTTTAGGCGGAGTTCCTATATTAGCATCAGAACCAAACTTCTTATAAAATGTCGCAAACATCTCAGTATACCGAAGACAATATACGTTCACTGGATTGGAAAGAGCATATACGAATGCGCCCCGGGATGTATATCGGTAAACTGGGGGACGGTTCCAGTGCGGATGACGGTATCTACATCCTTTTGAAAGAAGTGATGGACAACTGTATAGACGAATTTGTGATGGGAGCGGGAAAGACCATCGAAATAAGTATACAGGGCAATAAGGTCACCGTAAGGGATTTTGGTAGAGGAATACCCCTGGGGAAAGTGGTGGATGTAGTGTCTAAGATGAATACGGGGGGAAAATACGATTCCCGTGCCTTTAAAAAGTCCGTCGGTCTTAACGGGGTGGGTACTAAGGCGGTGAATGCACTTTCTTCTTATTTTCGGGTAGAATCTACCAGGGACAATAAATCAAAATCTGCCGAATTTGAGACGGGGAACCTGGTGAATGAAGAAGAATTACCTGAAACCTCCAGGAGACGGGGAACCAAGGTGTCCTTTGTTCCGGATGAAACGATATTTAAAAATTACAAGTTCCGGAATGAGTACATCGAACGGATGCTCAAAAACTATGTGTACCTGAACCCTGGACTCACCATAGTTTTTAACGGAGAGAAATTTTATTCCGAAAATGGTCTTAAAGACCTGCTTGAGGATAATAATAATATGGAGGATATGCTGTATCCCATTATCCACCTGAAAGGAACGGATATAGAGGTAGCGATGACCCATAGTAAAACCCAGTACAGTGAAGAGTATCACTCCTTTGTAAACGGGCAGAATACCACCCAGGGGGGTACACACTTGGCTGCTTTCAGGGAAGCTGTGGTAAAGACCATCCGTGATTACTACGGAAAGAATTACGATGCATCGGATATACGTAAATCCATTATTTCCGCGGTTTCACTGAAAGTTATGGAACCCGTCTTTGAGAGCCAGACGAAAACCAAGCTTGGGTCTGCCGATATGGGAGGCGGATTGCCAACGGTAAGGACGTATATCAATGATTTTATAGGAACCCAACTGGATAATTACCTTCATAAGAATCCGGAGACGGCGGAAAAACTGCAACGAAAAATACTACAGGCCGAACGGGAGCGTAAGGAACTCTCCGGTATACGAAAACTTGCCAGGGAACGTGCCAAAAAAGCCAGTTTACACAATAAGAAACTTAGGGATTGTCGTGTGCACCTTATGGATATGAAGAATGAGAGGCGACTGGAATCCACGTTGTTCATCACCGAAGGGGACTCCGCTTCCGGTTCTATAACCAAATCGAGGGACGTTAATACCCAGGCGGTATTCAGTCTTCGGGGTAAGCCGCTTAATTCCTACGGGATGAGTAAAAAGGTGGTATATGAGAACGAAGAGTTTAATCTTTTGCAGTCCGCGCTGAATATCGAAGAATCTTTTGAAGACCTCCGGTATAATAACATTGTTATCGCTACTGATGCCGATGTGGACGGAATGCATATACGCCTGCTCCTGATTACATTTTTCCTGCAGTTCTTTCCGGAACTTATCAAGGAAGGACATTTGTATATCCTGCAAACCCCGTTGTTCCGGGTGAGGAATAAAAAAGAAACTTTTTACTGTTACAGCGCAGAAGAAAAACAGGAAGCCATACATAAATTAAAAGGAAAACCGGAAATAACAAGGTTTAAGGGGCTCGGGGAGATTTCCCCGGATGAGTTCAAGCATTTTATAGGGGATGATATACGGCTCGACCCGGTGATGTTGGACAAAGCGATGTCCATAGACAGTCTCCTGGAGTTTTATATGGGGAAGAATACTCCGGACAGACAGGAATTCATTATCAATAACCTGAAAGTGGAGTTGGACCTGATCGAGGAAGAATAGCGTATATCGTTACAAGTACACCCTGGCGTTTTAAAATAAATGTTTCAATTGGTCAGTGTGCTATTAGCCAATAAATCTGAAATAAAATAATGCGGCTAATTAACTCTTTATCAAATTTACTGACAGGCTAATTAAAATAATAATCACACCGTTAAAGTTTATAAATCTCTCTTATATACATGGAGGAAAATAACGAGAATCAAGATCTGAATAACGAAGAAACAAACGCAGATTCCATAACCCGGGTTACCGGGATGTATAAAGACTGGTTTTTGGATTATGCCTCTTATGTGATCCTGGAACGCGCCGTTCCTGCCATAGAAGATGGTTTTAAGCCAGTGCAGCGCCGTATCCTGCATTCTATGAAAGAACTGGATGACGGGCGCTATAACAAGGTGGCCAATATTGTGGGGCACACCATGCAGTATCACCCTCATGGGGATGCGAGTATCGGGGATGCCATGGTCCAGGTAGGGCAAAAAGACCTGCTTATCGATACGCAGGGAAACTGGGGGAACATACTTACCGGGGATGGTGCTGCTGCTTCCAGGTATATAGAAGCGAGACTTTCCAAATTTGCCCTGGAAGTAGTATACAGTCCTAAGATCACAGAGTGGCAGCTCAGTTATGACGGAAGAAAAAAAGAACCTGTAAACCTTCCGGTTAAGTTCCCTTTGCTACTGGCTCAGGGAGCAGAAGGTATTGCCGTGGGGCTTTCCACAAAAATACTTCCGCACAATTTTCTGGAACTGATAGATGCTTCTGTAAAACACCTTAAAGGGAAGTCTTTTACCTTATACCCTGATTTCCCTACTGCGGGCATTATGGATGTGTCCAATTATAATGATGGTAACCGTGGCGGTAAGATAAGGGTGAGGGCCAAAATATCCCAGCTGGATAAAAATACACTCGCAATTACACAGATACCTTTTGGCTCGAATACGTCTTCTCTGATAGACTCCATACTGAAAGCCAATGAAAAAGGGAAAATAAAGATCAAGAAAATAGAAGATAACACGGCGGCTGAGGTGGAAATACAGGTACATCTTCCTCCCGGTATCTCCCCGGATAAAACCATAGATGCGCTCTATGCATTTACCTCCTGTGAAACTTCCATATCACCTTTAGGATGCGTTATTGAGGATAATAAGCCTTTATTTATAGGGGTATCGGAAATGCTGAGAAGGTCTACGGACTTTACCGTGCAGTTGCTGAAACAGGAACTGGAGATACAATTGCGGGAGCTCGAAGAACAGTGGCACTTTGCTTCTCTGGAACGTATTTTTATAGAGAAGAGAATATACCGCGATATAGAAGAAGAAGAGACCTGGGAAGGAGTAATAACTGCTATCGACAAAGGATTGCAGCCTCATGTAAAGCACCTGAAGCGTGCCGTTACCGAAGAAGATATTGTAAGGTTAACGGAAATACGGATCAAGCGTATATCCAAGTTCGATATAGATAAGGCTCAGGAGAAGATCGAAGCGCTGGAAGGGGAGATAGAGCAGGTTAAACATCATCTCGAAAATCTTATAGAATATGCCATAGATTATTTTACAAGGCTCAAAAAGGTATACGGTGAAGGCAGGGAACGAAAGACGGAGATCCGTGTATTTGACGATATTGAGGCCACTAAAGTAGTTATTCGGAATACGAAACTTTATGTAAACCGGGAAGAAGGTTTTGTGGGAACATCCCTTCGGAAAGACGAATATGTATGTGATTGTAGCGATATAGATGATATTATCATATTCACAGGGGAGGGTAAAATGGTGGTGACCAAGGTAGAGGCCAAGACCTTTATAGGTAAAAACATCATCCATGTAGCCGTATTCCGGAAAAAAGATAAACGTACCGTTTACAACCTGATCTATAAAGATGGAAAAGGTGGCGCCAGTTATATAAAAAGGTTCCATGTTACTGGAATAACAAGGGACCGGGAATACGATCTTGCCCAGGGTAAAAAAGGTTCGGAAATACTTTATTTTTCCGCAAACCCGAACGGAGAAGCAGAAATGATAACCATATTCCTGCGCCAGGCGGGAAGCATTAAAAAACTGAAATGGGATGTGGATTTTGCTGATATCCTCATCAAAGGGAGACAATCCAAAGGGAATGTTGTTACAAAATATGCGATTAAACGTATAGAGCTGAAAGAAAAAGGTGTGTCGACACTCAAACCCAGGAAAATATGGTTTGACGATACGGTACAACGGCTCAATGTAGATGGGAGAGGAGAACTCCTCGGAGCGTTTAAAGGTGAAGACAGGTTGCTTGTAATAACACAGTCCGGAATGGTAAAAACCATATCACCTGACCTTTCTATACACTTTAATCAGAATATGGTGGTGCTCGAAAAATGGAATCCGAAAAAACCCGTTTCGGCAATCTATTATGATGGAGAAAAAGAAAAGTATTTTGTAAAACGCTTCCTGGTAGAGAATGGAAATAAAGAAGAATTGTTTATTACCGAACATCAGAAATCCCAACTGGAAGTGGTGTCTACCGAGTGGAGACCGGTTGTTGAAATAGAATTTGTAAAGCCAAGAGGAAAACAGGCCAGGGAAAACCTTACTGTTGACCTGGAAGATTTTATTGCTATTAAGGGTATTAAGGCCTTGGGCAATCAGCTTACGGCTGACAAGGTGAAACAGGTGAACCTGCTCGATCCGTTGCCGTTTGAAGAGCCTGAAGAACCTGAGTCTGAAGAGGTGAATCCGGAAGATGAAGACGATGTCTTAAAAAAAGACTCCGGTAGTATAGAAGCTTCCGGAAAATCACAGATCCGCCTGGATTTTGAATAAATACACTCTTTATTGGAAGATATTAAAGATGGAGATTTAAAAATGGCAGGAAATGTTTAAGATATATAGGGAGTTTAAGGAGTTTGCTGTTAAAGGGAATATGATGGATATTGCCATCGGGGTTATTATAGGAGCCTCTTTTAATAAGGTAACAGATGTCCTGGTCAGGAAAATACTGATGCCGCCTGTATCCTTGTTGGTTTCCGATGTGAATTTCAAAGATAAAGAGTGGACTCTTCGCGAAGCCGTTATGGGCGAAAACGGAGATGTTATAGCGAATAAAGTAGCGATAGGTTATGGAGAACTCGCGGAATCTTTTCTCGATTTTCTCGTTATTGCTTTTTGCATGTTCCTGGTAGTGAAGGGTATGAACCGTCTGCGCAATAAGGCGCAAAACCCTACGGATATAACGGAAAAGACCCCGAAAGATATCGAGTTACTGGCAGGGATCAAAGATCATATGGAAGAACAGGTAGGTCTGTTAAAAGAGTATATGAAAAAAGAAGATTAAGGACCTACAACTTTACTGCAACTCAAGGCTCTTCCTGTGTTTCTGCTGCCGGGGCATTATTTTTAACTGAATCGATACCATTCTCCATACCGGCTTCAGAGGCATACATCTGGCTGGTGCCGATTATCTGGCCGTTCCCTGCCTTCAGGTTAAAATAAAACTTACCGTTTTTGGCTGTTTTTCTTTCAAACTTGGTTTCATCCTGGGCATTTTTCTTTACCGAAGCTATCCCGTTTTCAGCGGCACTTTTACTGCTGTATGCTTCACTACTCAGGATTACCTGTCCGTTTTTGGCCTTTAAAGTAAAGTGAAAGCCCCCTTTGGTATTCTTTTTTAATTCAAACATAGAGGTACCGTTTTTGGTTGTAAGTAGTAAATATACTAAAAAAAAGAGGAAGCCCGGTGTTAAATTATTGAATGTATCCGGATGTATAACATGAATAAGTGAAACAAAAAGGCCTGTAAACCCGGGTGTTATTTTTGAGAGCTTATGGCGGTTTACAGGCTTTTGTTGTTAGGTTCCGGTAGGTCCTCCTAGCTAGGATTGCTTGAACATATCCATCCCGGGAATGTTGGGCATTCCTTCTTTAGCTACAGAAGCAAGCTCGGCTTCGTTTATTTTTGTCGCTTTTTCTATAGCCTTGTTTAAAGTAATGATCAGGTAATCTTCCAACTGTTCATGGTCTTCCCGCAGAGAGGGAGCTATGTCCACGGCCTTGATCTGCCGATTCGCCGTAATGGTGATTTTGAGCAAACCATCACTTGAACTTTCATCTATTAAAACACTGTCAAGGCGTTTTTTAGTCTCTTCGATCTTTTTCTGGGTTTCTTTGAGTTTCCCCATGATTCCGGTTAAATCTCCAAACATTATTTCCTTATTTTAAAGAATTGTAAAAGCAAAATTATTAAATTGTACTGCTTTTTAAGCGAAAATATTATAAAATCGTTATGAAAAAAATAAGTGTCTTGCTTATTATAAGTGCTATTTTTGCAACATCTTGTAAAAATGAAAATACTTCCAAAGTGACCAAAAACATTATGCCTCCAATTGCGGAAAAAAAACCAACTTCCTTAAAGAAACACGGTGATATACGAATAGATGACTATTTCTGGATGAACGAAAGGGATAATCCTGAAGTTATAGACTATCTGGAGAGGGAAAACGATTATAATGAGAAAATGACTGCACATACAAAGCAGTTTCAGGACGATCTCTTCGAAGAAATGAAATCGAGGATAAAGGAAGACGATGAATCCGTCCCTTATTTCTATAACGGTTACTGGTACGTTACCCGCTATGAGACCGGAAAAGATTATCCGGTATATACCCGAAAAAAAGATTCGCTGAAAGGCAAGGAAGAGATTCTCTTTGATTGTAATGAGATGGCGAAGGAGCATTCTTATTTTCAGTTGAGAGGGATTAATATCAGTCCGGACAATAAACTGGCTGCATTTGGTGTGGATACGCTTAGCAGGAGGATATACACAATCCGGGTGAAAAACCTGGAGACCGGAGAGGTATATCCTCTGGAAATTAATAACACTACAGGAGGAAGTACTTGGGGTAATGATAACAAAACGTTATTCTATACAATTAAAGACCCCAAGACACTGAGATCGGAAAAAATTTACAGGCATATCCTGGGGCAGGAAAAAAAGGATGAACTCGTATATCATGAAAAAGACGATACATTCAATGCCTTTGTGTATAAGACCAAATCCAAAAAGTACATTGTAGCAGGATCACACAGTACGCTTACCACCGAATACAGCATACTTTCGGCCGATGAACCTACCGGTGATTTTAAGGTTTTCCAGCCGAGAACGCGCGGGTTGGAATACAGTATCTCACACTATAACGATCACTTTTATATTGTGACCAATGCAGACGGCGCTACCAATTTTAAGCTGATGAAGACGGCCGAAACCAATACCGGCAAAGAATATTGGAAAGAGGTATTGCCACACCGGGGAGACGTTTTGCTGGAAGATATAGATATTTTCAAGGATTTTCTGGTAGTCAGCGAACGAAACCAGGGACTGAACAAGATACGCATTATGCGTTGGGATGGTAATGAGGACTATTACCTGCCTTTTGATAATGAGACCTATACGGCTTATACAAGTACCAATATAGAGTTTGATACCGATATTCTTCGGTACGGTTATAACTCACTTACCACCCCGCTTTCCACTATAGATTTCAATATGGTGACCCGCGAAAAAGAGGTAAAAAAAGAACAGGAAGTACTTGGAGGTAAGTTCGATAAAGATAACTATAGGTCCGAAAGGATATGGGCTACGGCACGGGACGGTAAAAAAATTCCGGTTTCCCTGGTATACCGGAAGGGGATCAAAAAAGATGGGAACAATCCGTTACTGCTTTACGGTTACGGATCGTACGGTTCTACGATAGACCCGTATTTCTCTACGGTAAGGCTCAGCCTGATGGACCGTGGTTTCATTTATGCAATTGCACACATCAGGGGAGGAGAATATCTAGGAAGGCCCTGGTATGAAGACGGGAAACTGCTCAAAAAGAAAAATACGTTTACCGATTTTGTGGATTGCTCCGAATATCTGATCGATGAAAAATATACATCCCCCAAACACCTTTACGCGATGGGAGGTTCGGCAGGAGGGCTGCTTATGGGGGCTGTGGTAAATATAGCGCCGGAACTCTATAACGGGGTTGTGGCAGCAGTACCGTTTGTAGATGTGGTAACTACTATGCTGGACGAATCCATACCCCTAACTACCGGTGAATATGACGAATGGGGAAATCCCAATGCCAAAGAATATTACAACTATATAAAATCTTATTCACCTTATGATAACGTAAAGGCACAGTCATACCCTAATATGCTGGTAACGACCGGGTATCACGATTCTCAGGTGCAGTACTGGGAACCTGCAAAATGGGTGGCTAAGCTCCGGGAATTAAAAACAGATAATAATTTACTCCTTTTTCATACCAATATGGATGCGGGCCACAGTGGTGCCTCGGGGCGTTTTGAGGCACTTCGGGAGGTTGCGGAAGAGTACGCTTTCCTGTTAGATTTGGAGGGAATTAAAGAGTAATAAAAAAAAATAACTAAATTTGCTCGGTTTTTGGTTTTTATAAAAGAACCGACTTTGAAACCAAATACAAGTTATATGGAACAAAAGATTAAGGCTTACGATAACGTATTAGAACTAATCGGAAATACGCCAATTATAAAACTTAATGGCATAACCAATTCCCTCCAAGGAAATTTTTATGCAAAAGTTGAAGCTTTTAATCCCGGCCACTCCACGAAAGACAGAATAGCTCTTCATATCATTGAACAAGCAGAAAAGAGCGGGGTTCTGAAACCGGGAGATACGATCATCGAAACTACCTCGGGAAATACCGGGTTCAGTATTGCGATGGTGAGTATCGTAAAAGGATATGATTGTGTACTTGCCGTAAGCTCCAAATCCTCAAAAGATAAGATAGATATGCTGCGCTCCATGGGAGCCAAAGTATACGTATGCCCTGCCCATGTAAGTGCCGATGACCCGCGGTCATACTATCAGGTGGCAAGGCGTATGCACGAGGAAATGAAAGGATCGGTTTATATAAACCAGTATTTTAACGAGCTGAATATCGATGCCCATTATAACACTACGGGCCCCGAAATATGGAAACAGACAGGCGGAGCCATTACTCACCTTATAGCCTGTAGCGGAACCGGGGGGACTATCTCCGGAACTGCCAGATACCTCAAAGAACAAGCCGGGAAACACGGTACGAAAGTTAAGGTCATAGGTGTGGATGCCTATGGTTCCGTACTGAAAAAATACCACGAGACCGGAGAGTTCGATTCCAAAGAAATATATCCGTACCGGATAGAAGGTCTCGGAAAAAACCTTATCCCCACCGCAACGGATTTTGATGTGATCGATAAGTTTATCAAGGTAACCGATGAAGAAAGCGCACATACCGCAAGAGAGGTGTCCAAAACAGAAGGTCTTTTTGTCGGTTATACCAGTGGAGCGGTAATGCAGGCGGTAAAACAGCTTTCCGCAGAAGGAGAATTCGATGAAAACAGCAATGTCATTATGATATTCCCCGATCATGGTTCCAGGTATATGAGTAAAATATACAGCGATGAATGGATGCGGGAACAAGGATTTTTTGACAGTAAAAACATTGAAGAGGAACAGAAAATAGAGTATATCAAGTAAGAATTTTCTAAAACATCCGCTAAAATGCGGATGTTTGTTTACAAAATAGGCACTAATAGTTCATATCTTCCCGATAATTTTTGTGAACGAATTCTTAAAATACGTAATTTAGCTTGTTCGTGCTAAAGAAAATTTATCTTAAATTTTGAGATCTACATGAAGGATTTATTTGACAGGATCATTGAAAATAAAGGACCATTGGGAAAATGGGCCTCGCAGGCGGAAGGATATTTTGTTTTTCCGAAACTCGAAGGGCCGATTTCCAATAGAATGAAGTTCAATGGTAAGGAGGTTATAACCTGGAGTATTAACGATTACCTGGGGCTTGCCAACCATCCTGAGGTGCTGAAGGCAGATGCCGAAGCGGCCGCAGAGCACGGTTGTGCATATCCCATGGGAGCGAGGATGATGAGCGGACACACCGATGTCCATGAACAGCTCCAGAACGAACTTGCAGCTTTTGTTAAGAAGGAAGCAGCATATTTGTTGAATTTCGGTTACCAGGGAATGGTCTCAGCCATAGATGCGCTGGTTACCAAAGATGATATTATTGTTTATGATGTGGATTCCCACGCTTGTATCATAGACGGTGTACGTCTGCATATGGGTAAGCGGTTTACCTTTATGCACAACGATATAGACAGCCTGGAGAAAAACCTCGAAAGAGCTACTAAAATGGCAGAACAGACTGGTGGAGGGATACTTGTTATCTCCGAAGGTGTGTTCGGTATGCGTGGCGAACAAGGAAAACTGAAGGAAATCGTGGCACTTAAGAAAAAGTATAAATTTCGTCTTCTGGTGGATGATGCCCACGGTTTCGGAACCCTGGGAGCTACCGGAGCGGGAGCAGGAGAAGAGCAGGGAATTCAGGAAGATATCGATGTGTATTTTGCCACGTTTGCCAAGTCTATGGCAAGTATAGGGGCATTCCTTGCAGGGGACAAAGAGATTATCGATTACCTGAAATACAATCTGCGTTCGCAGATGTTTGCGAAGTCTCTGCCTATGGTGTTCGTGAAAGGAGCATTGAAACGCCTTGAAATGCTGCGTACCATGCCTGAACTGAAAGGTAAACTATGGGAAAATGTTGATGCTTTACAGAACGGTCTCAAAGATCGCGGCTTTAATATTGGTACAACCAATACCTGTGTTACACCTGTATACCTGAACGGAAGTATCCCGGAAGCGATGGCACTCGTAAAAGATCTCAGAGAGAATTATGGTATTTTCTGTTCTATCGTTGTATACCCTGTAATTCCTAAAGGATTAATACTTCTTCGTATGATCCCGACGGCAACCCACACAATCGAAGATGTCAACGAAACGCTTGAGGCTTTCTCTGTAATCCGTGATCGTTTGGAGAACGGAACGTATAAAAGGCTTTCTGCTGCCGTAGCTGCTGCGATGGGAGAGTAGTTTCCTGAAAAAAAAGATATAAAAAACCGGGAACAAAAAAGGATGTTGCAAATAATATGCAGCATCCTTTTTTGTTCCCGGTCTTCCCGAAAAGTAACGTCATAAAATACTCTTTTTGGCGTTTTATAAAAAATGTCCATTTGATAAAAATCATTTTTTCCAAAATACTTTTGGGAAACAATAGGTGATAAGAAGAGATTTTCTTAATTTGTATATGTAGACTGCAATGATCTGTAATGGGGAATTCCGGCGATAGGGCGAAGAGAATTGCTGTTTTTGAAACCGTATTATTTAATAGAATTATTCGAATGAAAAGAATTATTATTGCCATTGATGGTTATTCTTCGACCGGTAAGAGTACCATTGCTAAAAGACTTGCTAAGGAATTAGGTTATATCTACGTAGATACCGGGGCCATGTACAGGGCGGTTACCTTATACGCTATGGAAAATAACTTATTCCGGGATGAAAAAATAGACCGGGAAGGCTTTATCGGAAAGCTGGATGATATCAAAATCCGCTTTGTCCTTAACGATTCTCTCGGATACGGAGAGACATATCTCAACGATGTTAATGTAGAAGAAAAAATAAGAAGTATGGATGTTTCCAACCGGGTAAGTGGTGTGGCAGCTATTTCCGAAGTAAGGCATAAACTTGTAGAAGAACAACGGGCCATGGGAAAAGACAGAGGGATTGTAATGGACGGCAGGGATATAGGGACCGTTGTGTTCCCGGATGCCGAATTAAAGTTATTTATGACCGCATCTCCGGAGATCCGTGCCACCAGGAGATATAAAGAACTGTTGGGTAAAGGGAAAGAGATAACCTTTCAGGAAGTTCTGAAAAATGTTACCGATAGGGATTACATAGATTCACACCGAAAGGATTCACCTCTCTTCAGGGCTCCGGATGCTATCGAACTTGATAATACGGATATGGGGAAAGACGAACAGTTTGAACGTATCTACAATCATGCGATGCGGATTATCCAAAGACAAAGCGAGTAGAAAGATATAACCCCGGATTTTAGTGAAGTCCGGGGTTGTTTTTTAAGGGACTGTCTAAGACAATCGGGGGATAACCAGTTCCTGGTCCGGATGAATAAGGTCCGGATTTTTCAGTTTATCCGTATTGGCCTGAAAAATGCTATTGTATTTGGATGCGTCCCCGTAATATTTTTTGGCGATTTTGCCCAGGGTTTCTCCTTGTTGTACCACATGTCTGTGATATACGGAGGCGTCGGTTTCTTCTACACGTATGTCTGCCTTAATATCAGTAGGCTGGTTGCCGCCTATTTCCTTGATTTTGTCCCAAAGAATGTTTTTTTCGTATTGCGTTTTGGTCGTTCCCTTCAGTTTCAGAATGCCCTCGGCTTCTTCTGCACTGCCGTTTTTGATCTTTAATTCTGTACCCAGATCGAGTACCGGCTGATATTTTGCTTTAACACTCATAGTTTTGTACATTTATTGATTAGAGTTATATCAAATATACGCATTTTGTGAAGTATTTTTAGTGTTAATACTGTCAAATAACCATTATAAAATAGGTGAAATGCATGAAAAAGAGGACGAAATATAAAAATTATTAATACCGGGCTGTCTTTGTTGGAAATTATGCAATATTTTTTTCGACTGTTTATGGTCGATTTTAAACAATTACGTTTATTTTCGTCCTGGAAAACAGCATACCGTTTTCTTATACGGCAACCCTGCTGTACGCAATGCGGTACGGAAAGAGATCGGTAGGTCTTTTTCCGGTATTAAATGACTTTTTTAATGAGAAACAGTAAATGGAAAAAATTTTTGAAGACACAAAAACTGCCTTCGCCCTAAAAACCGATGTGGAACTGGAGAGGGCGTATTTTCTATTTAAGCTGATCGCGAATCAGCCTTTGGTACGAATTGGAACGGCGGTTACCAATTTTGCTATAAAAACACATCTTCCCGTGGAAGGGCTTATACGGTCTACCGTATTCGATCAGTTCTGCGGAGGCGTGAACGAAGAAGACTGTATGCCGGTCATTGATAAGCTATATGAAAAGGGGGTTTCTTCCGTACTTGATTATTCGGTGGAGGGAAAAGATGAAGAAAACCCGTTGGACGAATCTCACCGAAGGGTTATCGATATACTGAACTTTGTCAAAGAAAAAGATTCCATCCCCTTTGCCGTTTTCAAACCCTCAGGATATGGAAGGTTTTCCCTGTTCCAGAAAGTCAATGAAGGTGAAAAACTTACCGTAAGGGAACAGGATGAATGGGACCGGGTGGTAAATCGCTTTGATTCTACCTGCCGAAAAGCACACCAACTGGATGTGGGGCTGTTGATAGACGCAGAAGAAAGCTGGATACAGGAAGCGGTAGATAATCTGATCACCGATATGATGCGCAAGTATAACAAAGAAAAGACCATTGTATACAATACCCTGCAAATGTACCGTTGGGATCGAATGGATTATCTGAAAAAACTGTATGAACAAGCCGAGGAAGAAGGATTTTATGTCGGGATAAAACTGGTTCGTGGTGCTTATATGGAGAAAGAGAACGAAAGGGCGGAAGAAAAAGGATATCCGACACCTATCTGTCCTTCCAAGGAAGCCACCGACAATAACTATAACGAAGCCGTTGCCTATATGGCAGATCACCTGGACCGTATGGCTATCTTTTCCGGCACCCATAACGAAGAAAGTTCGTACCTTCTTATGGAGCTAATGGAAGAACGGGGTATAGCCAAGGACGATCCCAGAGTTTGGTTCGGACAGTTATACGGGATGAGTGATCATATAAGTTATAACCTCGGGTCACGTGGATATAATGTGGCAAAATACCTGCCTTTCGGGCCTGTAAAAGATGTTATGCCTTATCTGATACGCCGGGCAGAAGAAAATACTTCTGTGGCCGGGCAAACCAGCCGGGAATTGTCTTTACTTAAAAAGGAACGGAAAAGAAGAAAACTGTAATTTTTACAGGTAGCATAAATGGGGTATTACCGCATTCAAAAATGTTAGTATATTTGAAACGTATAAAACCATTGTGTATTGTTACTTTCTCTTTCTATAAAAAACTATGCTCTTATAGACGACCTTAAGGTTCGTTTTGACAGGGGACTTACCATTATCACCGGTGAAACCGGTGCCGGTAAGTCTATCCTGCTGGGCGGGTTGTCCCTTATATTGGGTAAACGGGCTGACCTGAACAGCTTAAAGGACAAAGAGAAAAAATGTATAGTGGAAGCTGAGTTTTCCGTAGAGGATTATTATCTGGAGCCTCTTTTTACCAAACTCGATCTTGACTACGAACCCAATACCATCATTCGAAGAGAGATACTTCCCGGGGGTAAATCACGGGCTTTTGTAAACGATACCCCGGTTACTCTCGATGTACTTTCGGCGCTGAGCATACGTCTTATAGATATTCATTCGCAACACCAGACCCTGCAGCTTACCGATAATGATTTTCAGTTTCAGGTAATAGATGCCATAGCCGGAAATAAGGGAAACATAGAAAGCTATAAAGCGAGACTGTCAGAATATCATAAAGCCAAGAAAGAGCTTCAGAAACTTATAGACTTCCAACAGGAAGCAGATAAGGAACAGGATTATAATGCCTTTTTGCTGAAAGAACTCCAGGAAGCCCGCCTGCAACCGGGTATGCTGGAAGAAATGGAGGAAAATTTTGAAAAACTGAGCAATGTTGAAGAAATAAAAGAAAAGCTTGCCTTTTCTTCCCAATTGCTCAGTGATGATCAGAGCGGTATCCTGGTAAACCTGAACAGTATGCGGAATACCCTGGGAAAACTTGCCGGCTATGGCACCCGGTTTGAAGAATTGCAGAACAGGATTAACTCCGCTTTTATTGAACTGGACGATACATTTAACGAAATACAAAATATAGACGAAACCGTCGAAGCGGATCCGGAGCAACTGGAACAGGTAAATGCCAGGCTACAGCTTATTTATGACCTGCAGAAGAAACACAATGTTTTGGAAGTAGAAGAACTAATACGGATTCAAAAAGAACTCGAAGAAAAAGCTTCCGTTACGGAAAACCTGGAGAACGACATAAAGGACAAACAGCTCGAGGTACTCCAACTGGAAGAAGAACTGGATACCAAGGCTTCGAAAATTCACGAGAAAAGGGGAAAAGAAGCGCCTAAGCTGAAAAAATACCTGGAAAGTTCGTTGACAAAACTCGGTATGCCCAATGCTACTTTCCTGATTGAGATCAAACCTACCACATCGTTTTTTGTCAATGGTAAAGACGAACTACACTTTTTGTTTTCCGCAAATAAAGGGACCGGCTATGGAGAATTGAAGAAAGTGGCATCCGGTGGAGAATTGTCCAGGATCATGTTGTCTATAAAAGCTATACTGGCACGCTATGAAAAACTTCCTACCATCATGTTCGACGAAATAGATACCGGGGTTTCCGGCGAGGTGTCCGATAAAATGGGGGATATTATGAAGGAGATGGGGGAGAGCATGCAGGTCTTTGCTATTACCCATCTGCCGCAGATAGCGGCTAAAGGAGCCAGGCATTTTAAGGTGTATAAACAGGATTCAGGAGAAATGACCTCTACCGAGATGAAAGAATTGTCCACCGATGAACGTATCGTGGAGATAGCCGAAATGCTAAGCGGTAAAAATATTTCCGAATCGGCCATATCACATGCCAGGGAATTATTATTATTGTGACGAGATTTAGTTGCAGGCTTCATGTTACAGGATTCAAGTCACCTGTAATTTCAGGTCTGTAACCGCGATTTTAAACCATAAACGACAAACATAACAGATAGAAATGTACAATTTATTAAAAGGAAAAAAGGGAATTATTTTCGGGGCTTTGGACGAAAACTCCATAGCCTGGAAAACTGCAGAAAGAGTTCATGAAGAAGGAGGTACTTTTGTACTTACCAACGCTCCTATAGCAATGCGTATGGGGCAGATAAAAGCACTGGCGGAAAAGACAGGTTCGGAGATTGTTCCGGCAGATGCCACCAATCTGGAAGATCTGCAGGCCCTCGTGGAAAAATCTGTTGAAATCCTGGGAGGTAAACTCGATTTTGTACTGCATTCCATCGGAATGTCCGTAAACGTTCGTAAAGGAAAACACTATACGGACCAGAATTATGATTTTACCGCCAAAGGATGGGACGTATCTGCGGTTTCCTTTCATAAAGTACTGCAAACCCTGCATAAAAACGACGCCATGAACGAATGGGGGAGTATAGTTGCATTGACCTATATGGCAGCCCAGCGAACATTCCCGGATTATAACGATATGGCCGATAATAAAGCTTACCTCGAATCCATAGCCAGAAGCTTTGGATATTTCTACGGAAAGGATAAAAAAGTGAGAGTGAATACCATTTCCCAATCACCAACCCCAACAACAGCGGGACAGGGAGTTAAAGGGTTTGATGGCTTTATCGCTTATGCTGATATGATGTCTCCCCTGGGTAATGCTACGGCTGGAGAATGTGCGGACTATACCGTATCGCTTTTTTCCGATCTTACCAAAAAAGTAACCATGCAAAACCTGTATCACGACGGAGGTTTCTCCAGTACCGGGGTTAGCAATGAGGTTATGGAAAAATTTATGAAATAACAAAACTCATCACAATAAAAAATCCCGTCATCAGGCGGGATTTTTTTATTGGAATAGTATGTATATAATTTTCCTGCCGACAGTTAACCATGCATGGTTTCCTTCCTGCCCAGATTTTTCATTATTTTCGCTTCGTATTCCAGCAATTCCTGCCATTTCCGATCCACTTCTTTACGGTTACCATATTGGCGGGCAAAAGAAAGGAACATGGTATAGTGGTTGGCTTCACTTGCCATAAGGTTCTTATAGAACTCCGCCAGTTCGCTGTCCTGAATATTCTCCGATAGCAAACGAAAACGTTCACAGCTTCGGGCTTCTATCAGGGCCGCATATAACAACCGGTGAACGAGATGCGTTTCCCGGCTACCGCCTTTAGGGAAAAATTTCATCAGTTCCACTGCATACAGGTCTTTACGTTCCCTTCCTAACACCCAGCCACGGGCAATGATCCTGTCGTGTACCATTTTAAAATGGCTCATTTCTTCCTTTACCAAGGCGGTCATGGCCTGTACCAGTTCCGTATATTCCGGAAAGGATACGATGAGGGAAATGGCAGTACTTGCCGCTTTCTGCTCGCAATAGGCATGGTCGGTAAGTATTTCTTTAATGTTTTTTTCTACAATATTCACCCATCTCGGGTCTGTAGGTAATTTTAGTCCTAACATGATTTTTCCGTATTATCAGCTATTTCTATCAGTTTATTTACAGTATTCCAGTTTCTCGTGGTCGCCCGGAGTTTCAGTTTGTTTTCGAAAAGATTATTGGAGAGCTTCGTTTTTCCGTAGCCTTCCGGGCAATAGAGATAAATACAATTGTCACTTATATGAATGCTTTCTGAGGAACTTTTATATGCGCTCAGCCCTGCTATCCGGTCTGCTTCCGGTTTTTCCCGGATAAAGGTAAAATACAGCGCTTTGGTATCCGTTTCCGGATTGTAATACGGATTGGTATCCCGTATAAACATCAGTTCTTTCTTCGATTTTATAAAAGAAGTAATGTTTTCATGCCCGAAAACAGTCTGTATTTTTTCTGTTATCAGGTTTTCCAGTGATACGGCGTCCGCACCGGAAGTATCGTTAAATATGATATTGCCGCTCTGAACATAAGTCGTATTCCCGGTGAACCCGAGGTTTTCGAACAGTTCTTTCAGGTCGGCCATCTTTATGATGTTTTTTCCGGATACGTTGATTCCCCGGAGCATGCAGATGTAAGTCTTTATCACAGGTTGAAAAGGTTTGATGATAAATATTTTAGTAGATGAAAAAAATTGTTTTAGCCAGGTTTCTCGAAAAATCAGTTTACCCCAGCCCTAAAGGGAACCTGATTTTTCCTCGTTTTGCTTCTTTTAGGGCTGGGGTAATCCCAATAACTATTGGGACGAGCAGTTATCGAAATTAAATTTTTGTCATCTACTAAAGACAAATATACTAAAATTGTATGGCGCAACCGGGAACCTTATCTTACGGGCCAAACGTTTCGGCATAAAAAGTTAATGTTTGATGTTTTCGAGTTATGGATGGCCCTGTTATCATCTGAAGTTTATACATTTTAGCTACGGATTCACGGATAATAGGAATGGTATTTTGTATTCATGACAAAACAGACTTTAGGTCCGCTATGAAAGCCTATGGATTCCTGATCCATAGAAATATAGTTTCAGCTCACCAACTATCAACCCCAAAACTAAAAACCAATCCGCAACGAACCCTATCAGGAGTTGCTCATTTTAAGGGAACGTTGCAGCATTTCGAAAAACAATGCTATGGTGATCACCAGGGAGCAGCCGATAAAGTTCAGCCATAAATAGCCTATCCGTTCATCCGAGTATACAAAAGTGTAATAAATAAAGAAAATAACGATCTGGGTGATCACTGCTGCCCAGAAGACCGCGTTGCCTCGAACAAACCTGAAAAAGAAGGCCAGAAGGAATATGCCCAGTACATTGCCGTAAAATACCGATCCTATGATATTTACCAGTTGGATGAGGTTGTCCAGAAGTGAACCGAAGTTGGCAAACGTAATGGCAATGATTCCCCAAAGTAAAGTAAACCATTTGGTAGCCGAAAGGTAATGACTGTCCTCTTTTTCGTTTTTATGGCTTCTCTTGTAGAGGTCTATCGTAGTAATGGTCCCCAGGGCATTTAGTTCCGAAGCAGTGGAGGACATGGCGGCAGAAAGTATAACAGCCAGCAGCAGTCCTATAAAGCCGGTGGGAAGATTGTTGAGTATAAAATGAATGAATACGTAGTCTTTATCATTGGTTTCTATAGCCGGGTCGGCCTTTTCGATAAGCTCCCTGGCTTTGCTCCTGTTAGCTCTTTCCTGTTGGTTAATATGCTTAATTTTTCGTTTGGCACTCAGTGTCATCTGGTAGTCCTTGACATTCAGTACTCCGGAGTAATACTCCTGTGCCATTTTTTTCTCGGTTTCCAGGTCCAGGTGCTCTTTTTCTAGTTGTCTGTATTCATCGGCATAAGAAGAATTCATAACGGCCTCCGTTGCAGCCGGATTAAAATTCAGGGGAGAGGCGTGGTATTGGTAAAAGACGAATACCATTACACCTACAAGCAGAATAAAGAATTGCATGGGGACTTTAAGCAGGCCGTTAAAGATAAGTCCCATCTGGCTTTCCCTGACGGTTTTTCCTGAGAGGTATCGTTGAACCTGGCTCTGGTCCGTACCGAAGTAAGACAGCATCAAAAAGAAACCTCCCGTAATTCCGCTCCAGAAGGTATACCTGCTCTGGGTATCCAGGGAAAAGTTGAGAATATTCAGTTTTTCGTTAGCACCCGCTACTTTCAATGCCTTGCTGAAGGTGAGGTCGTCTGGCAGGTAACGGAGGATAAGGAAAAAAGCCACGAACATACCGGACATGATAACAAACATCTGTTGTTTCTGTGTAACGTTTACGGCCTTTGTACCTCCGATCACCGTATAGACAATAACGAGCGAACCGATGATAATATTAAGGGTTTTCAGGTCCCAGCCCAATACGGCCGAAAGGATGATAGAAGGAGCATAGATGGTGATCCCTGCAGCGAGCCCCCGTTGTACAAGGAAAAGTATGGCGGTAAGGCTCCGGGTTTTCAGGTCAAAACGTTGTTCAAGGAATTCGTAGGCGGTATAGACTTTGAGTCTGTCATAGACCGGAATAAAAACAATGCAGATCACTATAATGGCCAGGGGAAGACCAAAATAGAACTGAACGAAGCCCATACCGTCGTGAAAAGCCTGCCCGGGGGTGGACAGGAAAGTAATGGCACTGGCCTGGGTAGCCATGACCGAAAGGCCTACGGTCCACCATTTGGCTTCTTTGTTTCCCAGGATGTAATCTTTGACAGTAGTGTTTCTCTTCGTTTTCCATGTACCGTAAACTACAATGAAAAGTAGGGTTGTATATAAAACTATCCAGTCTATACTTTCCATGTACTAACAGTTTTCCAACATTATAAAATAAAAGAGGATAATGTAAATGGCATTGGCTATAAGTACCAGGGTGTAGCTGGTTTTCCAACGCCATTTTTCGGGAGTATTATTTTTTTGCAATTGCTCCATTAACGAAGGTGATGTTTATTTTTTCTTTGTTCACGAAAGTTTTCTGTTCGGCACATCCTGTTAATTGCTGCTGTCCAGTTTACCTACTGAAAGCATATTGGCAAACAGCTTGAAAGCTCCTGGAACACCGGCAGGAAGTTCCCTGAAAAAACTCAGTCCCGTGTAAATATAATAACCTTTTCCGTAAGGAGCTACAAGAAGACTGCCTTCTTTTGCATTTTCTCCTTTATCATGCATGGCTAGCAGGGCGGTATATTTAGTATCCCATTGATTCGGAAAATAAAGTCCCCTTTCCTGGACCCAACCCTCGAAATCCGCAGCGGTTATTTTATTCGGGAAATTCAGTACGGGGTGATCTTCGGCCAAAAATTTTACGGAAGCGTTTTCGTCCGTAACCCTGTCCCTGGATAAATGCAGGGAGTATGGAGGCATTACGTTCAACGGGGTGCCGCGCCCTACAGTGTTGTACTGTACAATAAGCGTACCACCTTCTTTTACATAATTCAATAAAACGGGTTGCCTGGTATACAGGGCTTCCGATACGTTGTAGGCACGAATACCTATAACTATGGCATCGTAATCGGCAAGGGCAGAAGCAGAGAGGCTGTTTACGTCCAGAAGCGTTACACGATAACCTATTTGTCGCAGACTTTCGGGTATTTTATCACCGGCACCGGCTATATATCCTACCGATTTTCCTGCTCTTTCGATATTGAGCCGGACTACTTTGGCTTCCGAAGGCAGTAAGACGGACTGGGTAGGAATATGGTCATAATTTATCTCTACCAGTTCCCTGTCGTAAGTTTCCCCGTTTATCCTAACCACCGGCTTTATAAGCCCTTCACTTTCTTTTTCTGAAGGGGTCACCTGGAATATGACAGTTTTTTCTTCTCCCTTTGCCGTGGTTTGTAAAGGATGGCTTTCCGGTACCACCTTCCAGCCTTTCGGGGCTTCCAAGGAAATAGTACCATTAACTCCTTCACGGATAGCACGGACCTTTACCGGAATCCCTTTGGGCCCGTTGGCAAAAATATTTACCTTATTGGTGATTGTCGCCGTTACCGGGGGGAGTATTTCAAAAGGGTGGTATAATTCTCCTTTGGCAGGATCGGTATGTTTATATACAATATCTTTCTGAAAGTCTATCACCGTTCCGTCCATGGCCATGTGAAAATCGGCAGTGAGTATGACCGGGGTTTCGGGCAGGCCTATAAATTCAGGTTTCGCATGGTACATGCCCAGTGTCCCCTTGCACATCAGCCAGTATGGCGTCGTGTATTTTTTTGCATCCGGTATCGTGGTTTCCAGTTCAAAACCGTTCTTTTCGTTAGTTCCGAGTTTTGTGGCGATCTTTTTTACGGCACCGGAAGGAAGAATTTTCACACTCTGCAATTCAACATTCGTGTTCCCCCGGTTAATGGCTTCTATGCTGAGCTTAATTTTGCTTCCCGGGGTTGCCTGTGGATCTGTAGCGGTTACTTCCAGGTACAATCCGGCACAAGCCTGGATGATTTCTTTTATTTCTTTGGTCTTAACAGCTTTCCAATAGGTATCGTCCAGTTTTTGGATCAGGTTATAGGCCTTAACCAATTGCGGAACGTGTTCGGCCGGATTTTTAAAGTTGAAATGATGCTCTACCGATTTAAGCAGTTTTGCAATCTCTTCCGTACCGTCAATTCTGGACCATGTGGTATTAATACCTGAAAAAAGATTATTATTTTCCGGTTTGTCTCCTTTGAGCAATTCCAGGTATTCCGTTTCACTCCCTCTCGAAGCAGTACTACCAAAGCCCTGGCTTCTGTGCTGGCTTCGGCTTTGGGCGGCTATTTCTCCGTTGCTTTTTCCTATAACGGGATAATATCCCCCGAGGTCCATTTCTATGAGATTGCCTTTATTAGCATTGCGGAATTTTTCTTCGCTGCCGTAAAACCACCATGAGGTGTTGAAAAAAAGCCGTCGGGGTTGCCATGTTTCCAGTTGTTCCAGTTGTTCCGGGTAGATCTTTTTGTCCCCTGTCAGCTCAAAGGCTTCCACACTTAGCATTGCTGATGTAGTATGGTGCCCGTGTGTGGTACCAGGGCTACGGTGGTCAAAACGGTTGATAATGACGTCAGGACGGAATTTCCGTATGGCCAGTACCACATCGGCCAGGACGCTGTCTTTGTTCCAGATGCTCAATGTCTCATCCGGATGTTTTGAAAAACCAAAGTCATTGGCCCGGGAAAACATTTGCTCTCCGCCGTCTATTCGTCTTGCCGCCAGTAATTCTTCGGTTCGTATCACTCCCAGCAATTCCCGGAGTTCCGTACCGATGAGGTTCTGTCCTCCGTCACCCCTGGTGAGGGACAGGTAAGCCGTTCTGGCATGTACTTCATTGGACAGGTACGAGATCATCCTGGTGTTTTCATCGTCCGGATGAGCGGCCAGGTAAAGTGCCGAACCCAGGAAATTCAGTTTCTGTATGGCATGATATATATCGGAAGAAGAATAGGTTTTAGGTTGCTGGGCGTATGTGGCTGAGAAAGCAAAAATAAATGATAACAGAAGGGTAGTTTTACGCATTTCAGTTAGTTTTAGGTTTCCGCAGTTGTATTGCGATAAATGGTACACCGGTGATTGCCGGTCCCGGTAACAGCTTTTCAAATATAGAAATAATAGAAATTATTGCAGGGGGTTTAGGCTTTCTTTAACTATTTACAGGCTTCGGCTACCGTCATCTTCCGGAGAACTGCCATATACCTTGACCCCTTTTTGCAATAACAGGTTGTTGGGGTAGGTGACCAGTTCACCCTCTTCCGTACGGAGCATCAGGTGAAAAGCCTTTATATCTTCAATAGTGGCACGTACAGGAAAATCCTTGTCCAGGATCTCTATTTTATCCCCTATTTTAAAAGGAAATGTAAAGAACAGGATAATCCCCGCTGTAATGTTACTCAGTATAGACCATTGGGCAAATAAGGCAACACCTATTACTGCGAATATCGAAGAAAGTATCAGTCCCAGGTCTTCGAAATCCACATTCCATATAATGCTCATGGAAGCGATACCAATAAAGAATATGGTTATATTGGCATACCTCACAATAAGGGAGGTACGGGCATCATTATAGTGGCTTATTACCCCTACTTTCCGAATGATCTTAGACAACAGGTACCTGAGAAGGAAAAGAAAGGTAATAGTTATGGCTGTATATAACAATTGGTTTTTATATGGGTCAAAAAATGCAATCATCGCTTTTGTAGCTGTTTTACAGGAAAGAGTAAAGATACATCAGGAAATTATTTTTCAAACTGTCCCGTCCTTTTTTTAAGTGTTATCCGCTACCATGGTTTTCAACGTACTGTATACCAGGTGTGCGGGCAATCCTACCACATTAAAATAAGAACCTTCTATTTTTTTTATCCCGGTAAGGCCTATCCATTCCTGTATGCCATAGGCCCCGGCTTTGTCAAAAGGCTTAAAATGATCTATATAATATGCGATCTCTTCATCAGTAAGCACATCAAAATATACTTTGGTAACCGCATTTACTGTTTTTTGTAATGTGGTTGTGGTAAAGCATACGGAAGTGATAACGTCGTGACTGTCATCTGACAGGGCTTTCAGCATTTCCCGGGCCTCCTCCCTGTCTTTCGGTTTACCGAGGGCTTTTTCCCGGTGCCATACGATAGTGTCGGAAGTAATCAGGATGTCTTTTTCCTTCAGATCCTCTTTTAAAGGCAATGCTTTAAGTTGGGCCAGGTAATCCGGGATTTCGCCTCTGCGGAGTCTTTCCGGGTATATTTCCTCCACATTTTTCAACCGTATCTCAAAGTCAATCCCGAGGTCGCGGAAGAACTGGTGCCGTCTGGGAGAACCCGAAGCAAGGATGATATGATGATTTTCTAATATTTTCCGAAGCATATTACAGTTTTTTAATGGAATGTAAGGTGAGGCCCCGCAATGAAATTGTGATTACGTTACTTTCTTTAAACTTTCGCCACGAATACACGGATGTTTTTTGAGCATGACTTTTCAGCCTGCCACAGATCCCCGGAGTTTTTAATCCGTGGGCAATCGGTTAAATTTTTATGATTTTTCCTTTCCGGTACAGCCCGTAAGCGAAGAGCCATATAAAGAAAGTGAAAGTCAATGCAAACATAAGGCTACCTAGGTAATTGTCAAAAACAGGACGGAAAATGTTTTGATAAGACCATCCCATTAACGATGTATCCCCGATCTGTATCACATAAATGAATATTTTTACAACCAGTACAGATAGCATATAACTTACCAACGGGTTTTGCCCGAAAACCCGGAACACCAATGTCCAGTCGCTGACTTTCTTGATGTCGATAACCCATATAAACAAAGCCCATAACACTGTAATGATCCCAGTGGTAAAAAATACATACGAGCCTGTCCACAGTGGTTTGTTTATCGGGTAGATAAAGTCCCATAATTGACCGACGAGGATAAAACACAAAGCGAGCAGGGCCAGTTTTTTGACCTGGGACAGTCCCGGAGTACCGGATTTCAGTACGCTTTTACCAATTACATACCCCAGGAGCACCTGTCCGGCCGAAGAAAGTGTGCCCAACAGACCTTCCGGATCAAACGGAATGCCGTAGCCTTTGTACAAATGTCTTTCCCCGAGCAGGGCAGTGTCTAGTACGTTACCGAAATTTCCTTCCAGGGAATAGGGGGCATCTCCACCCATAAAATAGAGGATGGCCCAATGCCCGAGCAGAAGTACCGCAATGGAAAAGATCAGATAACCGGTCCTTTGCAGAAGGGTAATGCATATTCCCGCTACGAGAAAAGCCAGGGCAATGCGTTGCAGCACTCCGAAAATACGTAGGTCTGCTATATTGGTCCTGTAAAAAGGAAACCAGTTGAGCAGTACACCTATAAGGAAAATGAGGGCAGCCCTTTTTAAAAGCTTGAGCAGTACCGTTTTTTTTAACGAAGGATCCAGTTTTTTCATGGAGATACTCATAGAGAGCCCTACTACAAATAAAAAGCTGGGAAATACGAGGTCGGTGGGAGTACACCCGTTCCAGGAAGCGTGGCGCAGTGGCGCGTAAACATAATCCCATGATCCGGGTGTGTTTACCACGATCATAAAGAAAATGGTGAGTCCGCGTAATACATCTACGGACAAAATTCTGGTTTTCATGGTCAGTCGATTTGTTTTAGGGGCAATTTAATAATTTAAATCCGGTTTAAACCATATTGTTTTTCAGTTTGTAATGGATAAAACATGGAGAAAAAGAAAAGATAGCTTCCGTATTTGTCAACCCGGATTTCAAGGGAACCGGAAATCTAATGTTTCCGGTTTTCCCCGAAATAAAGATTTTTTAGGACTTTAACGGATTATTAATCATACCTGGCTTCAAAACTGTTGCTCCACTTTCCCTGTACTTTCAATACCTGTTCAATAACATCCCGTACACATCCCTTACCGCCGTTTTTATGAGATACATATCTGGCTATTTCCTTGATCTCCGGAACCGCATCCTGCGGACAGGTGGGCAGGCCCACTATTTGCATAGGGGGCAGGTCGGGCAGGTCATCGCCCATGTAAAGCACATTTTTGGGCTTTATGTCGTAGATGTTAAAATATTCGTTCAGGGCACCTGTCTTGTGATGTGCGCCCAGGTAAATATCCGTAACCCCCAGGCCCCGCATACGTTCCCGGACACCTTCGTTGGTTCCGCCCGAAATAATGCAAATGTTATAGCCCTTGTCTATGGCCGTTTTTATGGCATAGCCGTCTTTCAGGTTCATATTGCGGAGCATCTGTCCGTCGGAGGTAATTACAATAGTGCCGTCTGTGAGTACACCGTCTACATCAAAGACAAAGGTGGTGATGTCTTCCAGGTATTCTTTATAATTCTTCATGCAGGGAAATGTGTTTTGCTTTTGAGATTAAAAAAGGCAAAGTTACGAAGTTTCTTCCTGAAATGAGAGAGTGCCTGTTCAAGAGGATGGACAAACACCTCGTAGATAGAAAGTTCAGGTTGGATAAGAGTTGATGAGTTGGAAGTTGGGGGATGAGGAGCTTTCTTAGAAAACTGAAAAATAGTGAGTTACCTAGGAAAAATTCACAAAATACAATCAAAAGAAGCAAATCGTATATTCATTTCTGATACCGAACCCTTCCTTCGACTTTACCAGAGCAGGCAATTCAGGGAAGGCATGCTCAACTCACCAACTGAAAACATTTTTTACTGCTCCTGTATGGATTTCGTAAGTAATTCGTATATCTTTTTATATGTAGGGTGTTGGTTCAACTGGTTCAGGTGCTTTTGTATAGTGGTCTCGTCATGCCGTTTTGCCGGTCCGGTCTGGGCTTCGTCAGGGGGCATATTTTCTATTTTCTTAGCTGTTTCTGCTATGAGTGGCTTTAGCAGGTTGAAAGAAAGATTGTTTTTCTCACATATGTCATCTCCGATAGTATAGAGGTGGTTTACAAAATTGTTCACAAAAACAGCAGCCAGGTGAAGCGATCGTCGTTGTTCGGAATTTACCCGGTACACCTTTTGGGAAATACTACGGGCTACATATTCCAGTAATTTCCTATCCTCATCATTTCCCGCTTCGATACAAAGAGGAATTCCGGAGAAATCGACCTCCTTGTCCTTGGAAAAACTTTGCAGAGGATAAAAAACACCTCTGCGGTTTTCCGGGCTCAATTCATCCAGGGCAACACTTCCGGAAGTATGAACTACCAATCGCTCCTTAAAGGGGAGTTTATGGGAAACTTTGCTTATAGAATCGTCGGAGACGGCTATGATATACAGGTCGGCAGAAGAGATTTCATCGTAATTGTTTGTGACGGGAATACCGTCTATGGAAATACCATTCCGGTTAAATATTTGGATTACATTTGATTCGTTGCTGTTATGGAAAGCTTTTATTAAATGTGTAGCAACATTCCCGGAGCCGATGATAATTACTTTGGTCATGTGACAAAGTTACGAAGATACCGGAAATGGAAGGGTTATGAATCTTGGGTAATAATATTCCAGATATTTTCTTTTAAATTCGGGAAACAGTTCTATGCCGGTTTTACCAATTATCTCCCGCTTCTTATTACTTATCAAGTCGGACATGCCCAACTAAAAAACTATTTATATTTTAAGATGCGTTCACCCTGATTATTTTACAACCGGCTTTGTCCTACACAATGCCAGGTGTCGGGTTAAAGTCCGGCAGTATTTAAGAACATATTAACATTCCCTTATATTTCTTTCCCGTTTCATACCTGTAAAAATTCATAAAAACAACCTATTTTTGCAAGCGGAATACCATAGTGTAAAACTACACGTAAATAAGTTGTAATGACAGACTTCCTCAAGAAAACGCTCTTCTCCACCCGTTTAATGGCAATTTTATTTGTAGTATTTGCTACAGCACTGGCCTTCGGTACGTTTATCGAAAGCTGGTACAGTACTACTACGGCACGGATATGGATATATAATGCCTGGTGGTTCGAAGCCATAATGGTATTGTTTGTGATCAATTTTTCCGGAAATATTGCGCGTTACAGGTTGTATAAGCGGGAAAAATGGGCCGTACTCTTGTTACATATATCCTTTATGCTTATCATTATCGGGGCCTTTGTTACCCGGTATATCAGTTACGAAGGCGTAATGCCTATACGGGAAGGGGAAACCTCCAACACCTTCCTCTCCGATAAAACCTATTTCACAGCCTATATAGACGGGGATATTAACGGACAGCCCATGCGGAAGTCCATGCAGGAAGCTCTTCTTGTGTCTCCGGAAGGAATACTTTCCAGGCTTCCCTGGAGATCTGATTTTAACGGGCAGCCTTTTACCGTTTCCTATGCCGGGTATATCAGTGGTGCCGAAGAAGGACTTGTTCCGGACGAAAACGGGGAGGAATACCTCCAGGTAGTAGAAGCCGGAGGAGGCTCGCGTCACGATCACTACATAAAAAACGGCGAAGTGGCGAGTATTCACAACGTACTTTTTGCCCTCAACAAACCCACCCAGGGAGCTATCAATATCAATACACAAGACAGTGTGTATACCATATCTACCCCGTTTGAAGGGACTTTTATGCGAATGGCTGACCAGTTTCAGGATAGTGTGGTTAAAGACAGCGTACAGAAATTACAACTGCGGTCTTTGTATAATGTAGCGGGAATGCAGTTCGTATTTCCCGAGCCGGTAGTAAAAGGAAAATATGATATTGTTGAAGCCAAAGATAAAGCCAATGCTTCGCAGGATGCCCTTATTCTGGATATAGCTACCAATGGTGAGACCAAACGCGTAAAAATACTCGGAGGTAAGGGAATGACAAAAGAACCGTTAACTACAAGCATAGGAGGGCTGGATTTTCACCTTTCTTTCGGTTCCATAGAAATAGAGTTGCCTTTCAGTATCAAGCTCAACGATTTTATTGCGGAAAAATATCCCGGTACCGAAAACGGCTATGCCTCTTTTATGAGCAAAGTTACCGTAAATGATGAGCGGTCTTTTGATTATGATATTTATATGAACCATATTCTGGATCACGAGGGATATCGCTTTTTCCAGGCCAGGTTCGACCCGGATGAAAAAGGGACCGTATTGTCTGTCAATCACGATTTTTACGGTACCTGGATTACCTATATAGGCTACTTCCTGCTCTACACAGGGCTTATCGGTATCCTGTTCTATGGTAAGACAAGATTTAAAAGTCTCGGACAAATGTTAAAAAAGGTGAAAACCGAAAAGGCGAAACTGGCCACAATAGTAGTTCTTCTTCTCAGTTGCACCGCTTTTGCACAACAGGAACAGGCAGAGACTATAGATACCCATATGAACGATGAAGATCATACACATACCAATGTTCTGCCTGCCAAGACACAGATAGACTCCATAATAGCTGCAACGTCCGTAAACCAGGAGCATGCCGATAAGTTCGGTAAGCTGGTTATCCAGGATGATGGTGGTCGTATGAAACCCGTAAATACTTTTGCTTCCGAATTATTACGGAAGATCAGCAAAAGCGATTCATACAATGGGCTGGATGCCGACCAGGTTTTTCTATCCATGCTGCAAAATCCTGCTGCCTGGTACAATGCGGAGATCATCTACATGAAAAAGGGCAACGATAGCCTGCACAGGCTTATCGGTGTGGAAGAAGGTATAAAGTATGTAAAGGCCATAGATTTCTTTGATGATAAAGGAAATTACAAACTGGCACCATATCTTCAGGAAGCATATGGTACGAATGTCCCTAACCAGTTTCAGAAAGAATTCAAAGAAGCGGACCAGCGCCTGGCATTGCTGAACAGGGCTTTGGGAGGAGAGATACTTAAAATATTTCCGCTTCCGGACGAAGAGAACAACAAGTGGATATCTGCAGTAGATTTCAGGACCCGGCAATATCCTGTTGAGGATTCCCTCTATGCCAATTTTATAGATAAGTCCGTAAGTCTCTACCTCATATCTCTCAGGCAGGCCATAAAAACCGACGATTATACCGAAGCCGAAAAAATACTCGGGGCTTTTGAGAAGAACCAGGAAAACTTCGGGTCGGAAGTATTGCCTTCGGACCGTAAGGTAGAGGTGGAGGTACTTTACAATAAAGTGAATATTTTCCAGAAGTTGCTCATATGGTATATGACGGTCGGACTGGTCATGTTCTTTTTTATCGTGCTGTGTATATTTTACGAGAACAAGTTTTTAAAGACCCTTGTCTTCGCAGGTAAGGTAGGGATCATCATACTTTTTGTATTGCACACACTCGGACTCATAGCCCGTTCGTATATTTCCGGGCATGCTCCCTGGAGTGATGCTTATGAAAGCATGATATACGTGGCCTGGGCCACCATGCTTTTCGGACTGATATTCGGTCGTAAATCCGATCTTACGATGGCTTCCACGGCCTTTGTTACTTCTATTATCCTTTTCGGGGCACATATGAACTGGCTTGACCCGGCCATTGCCAACCTGCAACCCGTACTCAACAGTTATTGGTTGATGATCCACGTTTCCATTATCGTGGGAAGTTACGGACCTTTTACCCTGGGAATGATACTTGGCGTGGTGACACTGCTGCTGATTATGCTTACCAATGACAAGAACAGGAAGAAGATGGATCTCCATATAAAAGAGATCACTATAATAAACGAAATGGCGCTTACCGTAGGTCTTATTATGCTCACCATAGGTAACTTCCTCGGGGGGCAATGGGCGAACGAAAGTTGGGGCCGTTACTGGGGTTGGGACCCTAAAGAAACCTGGGCACTTATCAGTATTATGATCTATGCCTTTGTAGTACACATGCGCCTCGTTCCCGGACTTAGGGGAAGATTTGCATTCAATTATGCCAGTATCATCGCATACGCCAGTATTATGATGACCTATTTCGGTGTAAACTTTTATCTCGTGGGACTCCACAGTTATGCCAGCGGGGACAAAATGATAACCCCGGATTTCGTGTACTATTCCATAGTAGTTATTGGATTATTGGGGGCAATAAGTTATTGGAGGTATAGAAAATATTATAAGGACAGTAATGGTAAAAAGATATCAGGACAGTCATAAACCAGCTAATCTCCCGGGCTTCGATAAGAGTTTGTAGTTTTGAGGTTGGTTAGTTCTGAGTTTCTGAGTTGATAAGAGAATTATTCGGTTATTTAATTCTCAAACGTGGAATAAATACCCATAACAATATTAAAAAAGCAAATTTTTTCGGGAATAAGCCGGGATGAGAGCTCATCGAAACACAACAGCTTCCGCCAGAAATTCCCTAAAAACATCCGTGCATCCGTGGCTAACCAACTCTAAACCAAAAACTCCACGACTAAAAAACATTAAACTGCAAGGTTTGTGCAGGGAATAATATTAACTTTACAGTTAGCTACCCTGGATTTTGGATTTGAACTACTGCAAATCACATCTAAAAACAACCGTTTACCCCACACTGCCCCACATTGTATTCAGGATTTGAACAGTTTTGTAATAATTAAAACTGCTTTGAATTATAATCATTCATTAACTAAAATCTTTTAATTATGAAAACTTTAGAAAGCTATGGCGTTCAGGAGTTGAACGTTGCTGAATTACAGGAAACAGATGGGGGTATCACATTCGATCAGGCTTATCACGACTTCCAGCAAGGAGGAGCACACCTGGGCTTAGGTGCTGCAATGCTCATTTCAGGAGCATGGGCCGGTATCGCATTGACACCTGCGCTTATCCTTAATTCTTTAGGAATTGGTAGCCTGCTGGGTGGTCTTAATCTCTAAAACTGTCCGGATTTAGACAGTCTCTAAAATTAAGAAATAAGTGCCCGGTATCTTTCAGATGCCGGGCATAATTTTTAAATGTTTGCCAATGCCTGGTTTTTAAAATGAGTACTTATGTACCTATTATCCCGTATTTACAATGTATTTTTCCGGAACGCCCTATATATGCCCCGGTTTTTTACCCTGCTCACATCAGATAAAAGTTTTTCACCGGTTTAATGGTATCCGGGACATCCGTTTCGTTCAGCATTTGCCGGAGGTTTATTTCTATGGTCCGGGCAATGGAAGTCACCGGGGTATCCGTAGGTAGGTCTTCAAAAGGGTCTTGCAGGTAAATGGCTGTTTTTTCGATAAGGAAAAAGGCTATGGCCACTGTGATGACCAAAGGAATTTGTATAAAACCGAGATCATCTACCAGAGCAAAGGGCAAAAGAAGAATAAACAGGTATAGAATAAGGTGAACGATCAGACTATAAGTAGCGGGGAATACTGTATTCTTGATACGTTCCGCTTTTCCCATAGAATCACAAAGCCTTTTCAGGGTTTCGTCAATTTGCACCTGTTGATAGGAATTGATCCATCCTTTCCGGAAGGCTTGTTTAAGGTCTGCCATATGCAATTGCAGCATGGCATTAGGTATATTATCCTGTTTGCCCACCCGCTCCAGTTCTTCTTTAGATAAGAATGGCTTGGCATCCTTTAAAGGCTCCTGTTTGCGGAGCGATCTTCCAAGGGCATAACACCATGCCATTTGCCGGTACACCATCTTCCGAACCAAAGTAGAAGCCTCCCCGGCATCCTCCCCTTCAATACGGACAAAACCGAGAAGTTGCCTGGTCAGTGTACGCGAATCGTTGACAATGGCGCCCCAGATAATGCGTGCCTCCCACCAGCGGTTATATGATTGTCCCGTACGGAAAGCCAGGATCAGCGAAATCGCCGTACCCAGGATAGTAGGAATGGCCAGGGGAATAGCAATGCCCCCCACATGGAGAAGTTCGTCGGCAATACCGATAATTACGGATAAAAAGGTAACAAAAAGGATTTCGGAACGCGTTTTCCTGAAGAGAAACTTCAGGGGGATCTTGTTGTTCAGTAGCATGAAAATGGGTTTTCTTACAAAGTAAACAGGCTTTAAATTAATTCTTTTTTACGGATTAAATACTATAAAAGTACGGTTTTTATTATTCGGGCTTTCTTTTCCGTATAACAGAAAATACAGGAAGGGGAAAAACTGTTATAATTATATTTATAACTTTATGTTATGCTTACTGTAGGAAAGTTAATATTCCTGTATCGGTTTGAATACTTCTTGCTCCTGCGGATGATATTCTTGTCCCTGTGTGTATACTTTTTGCTCCTGCGGATAATATTCTTGTTCCTATGTAGATACTTCTTGCTCCTACGGATGATATTCTTGTCCCTGTGTGTATACTTTTTGTTCCTGCGGATAATATTCTTGTTCCTATGTAGATACTTCTTGCTCCTTCGAATAATATTACTGTGCCTATGGTTACAATTCTTCCTTACTGTTCCGGGATATTTTTAATACGTTGCGCGTTGAGAAGAGAAGCCACGGTCATAAAAAACAATCCTATAATAATCCAACTGAAGTCTACATCGGTATCCAGGAGCAGTCCCACCAGAAATGAAATGGTCCTAGTACCGTGCTCAATACCACAAACATGGTGTACAGGCTTCTTATAGCCCCTAGTCTTTCCACTCCGTAAAGTTCTGCGATAACAGCAGTGGTGATTGCCCCGGATGCCCCGACGGAGCATCCCGCAAGGATCAGGAATATCAAAGCACCAATAATACTGTTCGTAAAAGCAAGGGGCAGTAGGCCAATAGTTATGGGAAGCAAGTATACCCGGAACATTTTTCTTGCCGTAAACCGGTCTACCCATAGTCCGCCCATCAGGGTCATGGCAAAGCGCGTAATGGCATAGGCTGTAAAAAAAGAAGCATAACATAAAGAGAGACCGACCAACCTTTGTCCGCTACAAATACATATTGATAAAAAAAGAAGGAAGTAGAGGTAAAGGCCACTATAGTACTTGCAGGCATCATAATGTATAGTTTCTTTTCCGAAAGTATTTTTAGGTAATCTTTTGCAATGGTTATGGAGGTAGGTTTAACATTTTCCTTTTCCGTAGGATTAAAATGCGATAGTTTTACGAAATAAAGCCTTACCAGGTACAACAGTAAAAATCCTCCGGACGCCATAGCCGCTACTTCATAATCATACCAAAGGATAAGGGTGGAGATCACGATAGGGAAGAAGGCTTCACCGATAGAATAACCCAGGGCGGAAATACTCAGGGCCTTTCCACGATCTGTGTCGTAGTAAGGGGACATCACCGTCATACTGATGTGAGTCATCCATCCCTGTCCCGTAAGCTGCAACCCCATCATAGCCATGAATAACAAGGCGATATGATAGTGCGAAATGCCAAGTATAAAAACAGGAAACCGCAGCACCGACAATCGTAATGGCAGTAACCCTTTTTACGGGTTTATAGTCTATAGAATGACCTATAGTGAGCATAAGAACAGAGGGAATTATAGTACAAATCGCATAGATTCCTCGGAAAGTACCTTCGGAAATACTAAAAGCTTTCAAGATTTCCGGAACGTAAAGCGATATCAGAAAGGTTTGCCCGAAACTGGATAAAAAAGTCAGCACCCAACCAAAGCTTACTTCCCTGGCATTATGTTTTAAAAACAGGTAAAAATCTTTCAAAATATAGCAATTTTTTGAGGTTTCGCATCAGGAAGAACCAAGGTACAAAATGTGTGTGGTGCGGCAGGGAAGCCACCTCCAAAACTCCCCCTCCTTTAGACAGTTTCTTAATTTAACGTTTCCGGTTTTCGCAGTATTCCCCTTCCGCTATACGAAAGCACGGCAATCATGGCCCCTACAAAAGCGATAAGCAAAAACGAAGCCCGGAGATTGAGGTGTTCGGCAATAAATCCGATAACAGGAGGGCCGAATAAAAAACCAAAATAGGCAATGGTCGAAACCAGGGCCAGGGATATACCGGGAGGGAAATTTTTAGACCTACCAGCCATAGAGAAGGAGAGAGGTATAACGGAAGAAGTGCCTGCACCAACCAGTAAAAATCCGATCGTAGCAAAAATCACTGAAGGAAAGCATACGGAGAGCAAAAGTCCAAAAAAAATCAGTATACCACTAAATTGGAGTAGCATTACCGCCCCGAAACGTTGGGTAAAGTGATCCGCTACAAAACGCCCCGTAGCCATAGTACTCATAAAGGCAATATATCCCAGGGTAACGAGCCCGGAATCAACATTAACAACTTTATCAAAATAAACACCACTCCAGTCAAACATACAACCTTCACACATCATCCCGCAAAAAGCTATGGCCCCGATGCGTAATAACAGTTTGTCCGGTCTCTTTAATACCAGTCCTTTACTGTCTCCGGTGTTTACATCTTCTGTAAGCATATTGCGGTAAGCAAAGAAGATAATGAGCAGGCTCACGCAAGATATGGCGGCAAAATGGGAGAAGGGGGTTATTTTCAGATCTATCATCCCCGCACCAATAGCCCCGCCAACAAACCCGGCAAGACTCCATAGACCGTGAAAAGAAGCCATAATTGTCTTTCCGTAATGGAATTCAACACCTACCGCCTGGGTGTTCACCGAAATATTTATAAGGTTACCCACCAATCCGAAAAGTGCAACGGCGCCAAGCAAGGCAATTGTGGTTTCCGCAAGTCCGAGTAAGGGCAATACACATCCGTATAATATGGCAGAAATAACGGCTACCTTACGACTGCCAAAGCGATGCACCAGCCATCCCGCCAACGGAAGAGCAACCAGGGATCCCGCAGGAAGCCCGAGCAGGAGTCCGCCCAATTCACCTTCCGTAAGATGTAGTTTGTTCTTAATATCCGGTATACGGCTGGCCCAGCTGGCAAAGCAAATACCACTGAGAAAAAATACTGCACTTACCGCTACTCTTCTTTTAAGGTTTACGTTCATGGCTGTTAGCTTTTTAGTTCTTAGTTAAGGAATTCAGGACTCCACCCTCTGTATGCCCCAAAGGTCTCCCTGTTTTTTATGGGGGCTACTCTTCCCCCTTGAGGGGGATACAGGGGGTGCTCTCTCTCAAACTCCAAGACTCCAAGATTCCCCAACTAATTCACCCGCAAAGTTCATAAAAATATTCCCTGTCTTAAACTTGTAATTTGTTAAAACAAAAAAAACTTACAACTATTTAAAAAAAAGTATTTAATATTGCAGCATTATGAGCACTTCGAAATTATATTAATAAGATGACAAAACCGGCCTGGATACAGGCGGATATTTTGTCGTGGTAAGCATACTTCTTCGCTTACCATATTTTTTGCTTTAATTTTTGTTTGTTAGACTATATAATTTCGGAGATAATGCGTTCACATTCCAAATATACTTTCGAGAGGTTTTTTAAAGACCTGAAAACGGCCCTTACGGGTAAGGAGATAGATTTTACAAGCGGAAGCATCCGCAAAGCCATTTTTATGCTGGCCATTCCCATGATCCTCGAAATGATGATGGAATCGGTTTTTGCACTGGTAGACATTATATACCTTTCCCGTGTAAGTGTGAATGCTGTGGCTACCGTAGGGCTTACGGAATCGGTAATCACCCTTTTATATGCGGTGGCGATAGGTCTGAGTATGGCCGCTACGGCGGTAATAGCCCGCAGGGTAGGAGAAAAGAACATCAGAGGAGCTAAGGAAACCGCGGTACAGGCTATTGTTATCGGGGTGATAATTTCTATTATTGTGGGAGTTATAGGCGTTTCCTATCCCAAAGAGATACTTAGCATGATGGGAGGAGAACCCGACCTTATAGAAGAAGGTTTCGGTTATACACGGATATTGATAGGAGGTAACATAACCATATTCCTGCTTTTCCTTATCAATGCCATTTTTCGTGGCGCCGGAGATGCCTCCATTGCCATGTGGGCCCTGGCATTGTCCAACGGGATCAACATTATCCTCGACCCGTTGTTTATATTCGGATGGGGGCCTGTGCCTGCTTACGGTGTAGAAGGGGCGGCAATAGCCACTACCATTGGAAGGGGAGTAGCAGTTCTGTTCCAGTTGTGGATATTGTTCTACGGATGGAGCAGGATAAAATTACAGCTATCCGACCTGGTACTGAGAGGACAGGTAATGTGGAACCTGGTAAAAGTATCTTTGGGAGGTATAGGACAATTTCTTATAGGGACTTCCAGTTGGGTGATACTCATGCGTATCATGTCCGAGTTCGGTAGTGAAGTACTGGCCGGGTATACGATTTCTATCCGGGTAATGATGTTTACCATGATGCCATCCTGGGGAATGAGCAATGCTGCGGCAACGCTGGTAGGTCAGAACCTGGGTGCGGGACAACCGGAACGGGCGGAACAATCCGTCTGGAAAACCGGAAAATACAATGCTATTTTTATGCTCACGGTGTCTTTGATATACCTGATATTTGCCAAGTATATCATAGGCTGGTTCAGTGCTGATACAGAGGTAATAAAGTATGGCAGTCTTAGTTTACAGGTGGTGGCAGCAGGGTATATTTTTTATGCCTATGGCATGGTGGTTACCCAGGCATTTAACGGTGCCGGAGATACCAAAACCCCCACAATTATTAATTTCTTCTGCTTCTGGCTTTTCCAGTTACCTTTTGCCTATATGGCAGCCATGGTATTTCATTGGGGCCCCGTAGGAGTATATGTAGGCATAACCCTTGCCGAAACCCTGATCGCTATAATAGCGTTACTGTGGTTTAAAAAAGGAAACTGGAAGACGGTAAAGGTGTAAATGACATATGGGGACAATGTTCTATAAGGGGAGATTTTTCCGGTATAATGTCCCCGTATGATCTGTATCCGGGGTAATATCTCATTTCACCGGAATATCTTGTGACAAATACGAGAATACCCGAATTACAGGGGCGATGCTTTGCAAAACATTTGTATTTTTGTGTTTATTAAGTTTAAAAATACATTTTCAAAAAACATATTATGAGTTCATACGATGTAGCCGTTATAGGCTCAGGTCCGGGCGGGTATGTTGCAGCTATCCGCTGTGCACAGCTCGGGATGAAAACCGCGATCATTGAAAAATATTCCACTCTTGGGGGAACATGTCTTAACGTAGGGTGTATCCCTTCCAAAGCGCTCCTGGACTCTACACATCACTACGATGATGCCGTAAAACATTTTGAAGAGCACGGTATCGAAATTCCGGGAGAAGTAAAAGTAAACCTGGAAAAGATGATAAACCGTAAACAGTCCGTAGTAGACCAGACCTGTGCCGGAGTAAAGTTCCTGATGGACAAAAATAAAATTGATGTTTACGAAGGCGTTGGAAGTTTTGCAGACAATACGCATATAAATATTAAAAAAGCAGATGGCAGCGAAGAAAAGATAGAAGCCAAGAATACCATTATAGCCACCGGTTCCAAACCTTCTACTCTCCCTTTCATAGAGGTAGATAAAGAAAGAGTGATCACTTCAACGGAAGCATTGAAGCTGAAAGAAGTGCCCAAGCACATGGTAGTTATAGGCGGTGGCGTCATTGGCCTGGAACTCGGACAGGTATATAAAAGACTGGGAGCTGAGGTTTCCGTAGTGGAGTTTATGGACAGGATCATTCCGGGAATGGATGGTGCCCTTTCCAAAGAACTCACGAAAGTCCTGAAAAAACAAGGCTTTAAATTCTATACCGGTCACAAAGTAAAAGAAGTGACCAGGAAGGGAAAGAAAGTAACGGTCAAAGCAGATGACAAAAAAGGCAAGGAAGTAGCTCTGGAAGGGGATTACTGCCTGGTTTCCGTAGGACGCCGTCCTTATACCGATGGCCTGAATGCCGAAGCTGCCGGAGTAAAACTGAATGAAAGGGGACAGGTAGAAGTTAACGATCACCTGCAAACCAGCGCTTCCAATATCTATGCCATTGGAGATGTGATCAAAGGAGCGATGCTTGCCCATAAAGCAGAAGAAGAAGGTGTTTTTGTAGCGGAAACCCTGGCAGGGCAAAAGCCCCACATCGATTATAACCTGATCCCCGGAGTGGTTTATACCTGGCCGGAAGTTGCCGCTGTGGGTAAGACCGAAGAGCAACTTAAAGAAGCCGGGGTAGACTATAAAGTAGGTCAGTTCCCTATGCGTGCCCTCGGAAGATCCAGGGCCAGTATGGATACGGACGGATTTGTAAAGATACTCGCGGATGCTGCTACGGATGAAGTACTGGGTATCCACATGATAGGCGCCCGTACGGCAGACCTTATAGCCGAAGGGGTAACCGCTATGGAATACAGGGCGAGTGCAGAAGATATTTCCCGTATGAGCCATGCGCACCCCACCTATGCGGAAGCAGTTAAAGAAGCAGCTCTTGCCGCTACCGATAACAGGGCATTACATGTATAATTTGTAAATGATAAACAAAAAAAGTAAGGCCTCAAATTCTTTTGGGGCCTTACTTTTTTAGAGCTTTTAATACAGGTCAATCCATCGGGATGCCGATCTCGTCAATTTCATCGTGGTTATCTAACGGAATGATATGGGCATAAATAGTATAATACATGGAGTACATAAACGGAAAGGTAAACAAGATACCTATGCAAAGGGCAACCAATCCTATCATAATAGCCAGACCGGTAACAATAAGAAGTCCAAGGATAACAAGCGGTTGTTTTGAGACCAACTGAATACTTTTTTGAATAGCATCAATGGCTTTCAGATCGGCAAAAATGATAAGTGGAATGGCCAGAAATGTAAAAAAGGAGATAATGTAGGAAACTATGGTCCCGATAAAAGGGATCAAGGAAATAACAGCCCCGGCCACTGTAAGCAGAAATGATGCCAGGAACAGTTCTTTAAGATATACACCTTTGTAATAATCGAAGGCGGTGGATATGGAAAAATCCTTTCCGGTCTCTGCCAGGTGCGCCATCCGTATAATGCCGGCACTTACGGGTGATAGAACGGCGCTGATAGCAGCAATCGATATGGTATAGACCAGGATAGCCAGAAAAGAAGAATTCAGGTTAACCTGGAGCAGGGTTTCCGACAGGCTGCCGATCCCGAAAAGGCTGGAAACAACAGCCGTGATGAGGATGACAAGAATAACACTTACAATGAGCAGGACCACGCCAGCCTGTAAGGCAATTTTTTTATAGTTTTCGAAAGCTTTTTCAAATACCGGACTAAAATCCAGATTGTATCCTTTTTGGAGGACATGGTCTAATTTCTCTTGGGTAGCATTCATTTCAAATGATATTGGTTTTGATCAGGATTATTTTAGCCCAAGATAACATTTTTAGCCCGTTCCCGGTTTATTTCTGAGGGAAGACATCAAAAAAACATAAAAAACCTTACTTGATAAACCCCCGGAGAAATTTAACTTTTGATCATGTTGAGTGCGGAAAGGATCTTTCCTTTTATTTTTATCACAAAAGATGTAGTTTCCCGGTAGCTTTGGTTAAACACCAAAACAATCTCCTTCTTCAAAACGGATGTTTTTTCTTTGATTGCAGGTTTTATCCTGTTGTAAAGGAAAGACAGCCAGGTAACCGTTATCATAAACAGTATGGCGCCGGGTATGGCAACGTATGGAGTCAGGGAATGATGAAATGGTTGATAGAGCCCGAGGCCGAAAAAACTGGCATATAATATCGTATAATGTATAACATATATGGAAAGCGTATTTTGTCCGATGCTGATCACAGTACTCGAAGTAAGTATGTTCCGGATAAGCATAAAAACGGCGAAGAATACCAGGACATTGCCCAGCCTGGAAAAAAGTTCAAAATTCAGTGAAGAGAAAGGGAACAGGACAATAAGAATGGTGCCTATGGTCAGGGATAACATGATGGCTACAGGGTATAAATTCTTTTTCTCTTTGTAAATACTGAATAAAGCAGCCATAAAAGCCCCGAAAGAGGCGTAACCGAACCACGGGAAAATGGTAAATACCGAACCGTTGGCTTTCGTAATAAAATTGGCGAGGAACTTCGGCAAAAAACTGTAATCCCACGAAGAATACCACGGGTAAGTAAAGAAAAGAAATAAAATACTTCCGCCCAGTAAAAGGGGCATTACATACTTTTTTCGATTATAGGACAGCAGGTAAATACCTATCAGGAGTAGAATGGAGAGCCCTATACAGTGCAGTACATCTATTTTATAAAAGTTATCGTAAACCTCTCCTTTCGAAAGAAAACCGGGAAAATCCAGTCGAAGAATATAACCCAGGCCTATAAGCATCAACCCTCTTTTTATTCCCTTTTTCACCCTCGGATTATCCCACCCGACACTTTTATTGCGAATGAGGAGATACATAAAAATAAATCCGGCTACGGTGAAGAATACAGGAGCCGTAATTCCCCGGTTGTATTTCCACACGGAAAAGACAACGTTGGAAGTGTCACGGAATTCGGGTGCGAGCAAACCGTCTATAAAGTGGCCTTGTAACATCATTAAAATGGCCCAGGCGCGCATGGCGTCTATAAAATATAAACGGGAAGTCTTCTCCATAGATTACTTTTTAATAAATATATACTCCTAAAACAGTGCTTTTGGACTTTTCTTTGCAAAATTAATACAAATTACCTGGATCTTTTTTAGTACCTGTTTGATTCCGTGCTTCTTACCCGAAGTCCTGAACGGACAGATCAGCCGGTGCTGGTGTTATATCGGTGTATTTTTTTCTTTATTGCCTGTTTTACCGTATTGTACTGAAACGACAAATAACTGACCATGATCATAAACAATAAAGCTCCCGGTATCACAATATAAGGGGAGAGGGAATGTCGGAATAACTGAAAACTCAATCCGAAAATACTTCCGTACAGCACAATATAATGTATAACATAGATAGAAAGGGTATTTTGTCCTATACCGATCACGGTTCCGGAAGTAAGGATATTCCTGCACAGCATAAAAATGGCAAATAAAACAAGCACATTGCCCAACCAGGAAAACAGGTTGTTGGATAGATAAGGGGTGGAGAACAAAAATATGAAGAGAAATCCTATTCCCAGACAACTCCCTATGGCTATAGGATATAAATTCTTTTTTTGTTTGTAATTAACAAACATGACAGCCATAAAAGCCCCGAAAGAAGCATAACCGAACCAGGGAAAAATAGTAAATACGGAGCCGTTTGACCTGGTGAAGAAATTAGCCAGCATTTTTGGGAGTACGGTAAAATCCAGGCCGTAATACAGGGGAAATAGCGCAAATAATATGGCGGTGATGCTCAATAACATGAGAGGCATCAGGTATTTCATCCTCCGGTAACTTACAAGATAAATAAGGATTAGCAGCAGAAGGGATACCCCGATACAATGCAATACGGATACCTGGTAGAAAGACTCGTTTATCGTGCTTTTTAAAAAAAGACCTTCAAAGTTCAGGCGAAGAATATAGCCCAGCCCGATGAGTGCCAGTCCCCTCTTTATTCCTTTCCTTACCCTGGGATTGTCCCATCCGGTCCGTTCTTTTTGCCGGACCAGCAGGTACATAAAAATAAACCCGGCTACGGTAAAGAAAGTGGGGGCGGTTATTTTCCGGTTATATTGCCAGATCATAAAAGCAAGATCAGAAGGGTCTCTGTAAGAGTAATCCAGCAGGCTGCCTATAAAATGTCCCTGCAGCATCATTAAAATAGCCCAGGCCCTCATGGCATCTATAAAATATAAGCGGGAGCTATTCTTCATATAACATATACTGCTAAAAACCTGGTTTCGGATCATTTGCCGGCAAAAATATGTTTAGACAGTCTCTGAAAAAACCCTTTTTCTTTTTTATGCCACAAAAAAATCGCGACAATAGCATGTTAGTGTAAGAAAATGTGCTATTGCCGCGATGGAAACAAACAAAACATGAGAAGCCTTTTCCGCCAGAGGAAGGGCTGTTATTTTCCTTTTACTCCCGGCTGCATTATTTTATAACTTTTCTTTACTTTGGAATTTGCCACTATTTCTTTTACGTCTTCGAGGAGTTGCTTAGCGTTGTAAATAATACCGTCTTTGATGGTGTATTTTACACCTCCCACACGAACCACTTCATTGTCATCGGTAAGTTTTATACTGCCCGTACCGTACAGGCTCTGGAAATTTTCCAACGGGTTTTCTTCCACGATAACAAAATCTGCCAGTTTTCCGGGCTCCACGGTACCGATTTCATTATCCATACCAAGGGATTCCGCGCCGCTTAACGTGGCTGCTTTGATAACTTCCAGAGGATGGAAACCGGCTTCGCGGAGAAGTTCCATTTCTCGGGGGTATGCAAATCCGTATAGTTCATAGATAAACCCGGCATCCGTACCTACGGTTACCCGGCCTCCCCGGTTTTTGTATTCGTTGAGAAAAGCCATCCACAATTTGTAGTTTTCCTTCCATTCAATCTCCTGTTCCGTGCCCCAGTAATGCCAGTACGATCCGTGGGACTGCCTGCTGGGCGAATAGAAATCCCAGAGTGAAGGCAGGGTATATTCGTCATGCCATTCCGCCCGCCTTGCCCTGGTGAGGTCCCGGTTAGCCTCGTAGATTACCATGGTGGGGGACAGGGTAAAATCGAGGGCGATGAGTTCGTTCATAACCTCGTTCCACTTATCCGAATAAGGTTTTGCAGCCTGTTTCCATAGCTGTCCCGCTTCTCCGAATCTGTCCTGCTCGTTCTGGTAATTGTAGTCGAGGGAATAGTGCTGTACGGTCCTGTCGTCAAAAAGGGCTTCAGGAAGTCCGTACCAGTGTTCCATAGCTGTCAGACCTGCCCGGGCACTGTTCAGCACATTCCATTCACCCACATAGATCTGGGCATGGTGCATCTTGGAACGGAGTCCCAGTTTTTTGTTTTCATCCAGTGCAGCTGCCATGATCCTGGGCGGGGCACCGAAGAACTTAATGCCGTCGGCTCCCTTTTTAGCGTTTTCGCGAACCCATTCCCTGGCCTGTTCGGGGGTGGTTATCGGGGTAGGACTGTTCCTGGCAAAACCGGTATATGCTTTTATTCTCGGGGCCGTGATCTCGTTGCGTTCGCTTTTTTTCTTTTGGTCCAGTACCCAATCCAGTCCGTTACCGCAACCGGGGTCCGCAATCGTTGTAACTCCGTGGCCCATCCATAGCTTAAATACGTACTCGGCAGGGGTCCCCTGGGAAGTTCCTCCTATATGGGCATGGGTATCTACGAAGCCCGGTAGAATGTACATTCCGGAGGCATCAAGTTCTTTACCTCCCGGTTTTAACTTAGGCCGTTTTTCCGGGTCGATCTCCACTCCCGGATAGCCTACGGTTTTTACATCGGTAATCCGGTTGTTTTCCACAACGATATCTACAGGACCTATGGGAGGTGCAAGGGTGCCGTTTATAAGCGTGGCTCCCCGGATGATGAGTTGCGACCACGGGCCTTCACCTTCCGCCCTGGCAGGTGCCTTTTCTATCTGTGCATGGGCCTGGAATGTAAACATGGCCGTGCATGTGAGCGACAGGTATATGATTTTCAATGTTTTCATAAGAATTATGACTTTACAGGTTAAACAGGTGTAAAGCTAGTCTGCGGAAACTTTCCGCAGACTTTGCTTTTAGTAACGGGTTTGTACTTATCGGTCTCAAAAAGTGTTAGAACTATACATTTTAGTGTTCCTGATAATTATGGATGTTGCTTTAACTTTTAAAAAGTCATAGCCCAGATTGTTAAGTTAAGTTTAAGGGTGTTGCCTAAATACCCAGTAACTCATTAACTAAAAAATAATTCCATTGTATATAAATTTATTTTCTGGTGTATTGTGCGGGCTCGTCTTCGGCCGGCAAGGTGTTTTTTACAAACTCGCGCAGGTCATCATTGGCCGTAACTACGTCTTCACTTCGGAGATACATCATGTGTCCGCTGCGATATCCTTTCCAGCTCATCCTGTCCTTCAGCTTTCCGCTTGGGTCCATTTGCCACATGTTGTACTGGGCGTTAAAATAATCGCAGGCACCGTCGTAGTATCCGGATTGTACCATGACGTGTAAATAAGGATTTTGTGCCATAGCCTGGCGAAGGTCAAGTCCGGTGGTGTTATTGCTTCTATCCCATGGGCGTACAGGTCCGAACATGTAGTATTTGAGGTCAGTCTCGTATTTCAGGTGGTTTTTCATATAGTAGTTAATGGCCGGGGTGAATTCGTGCAGCCAGGTAGTGAGTTCCGCGGCATAATCCGGCCGCTCCCCGGCATCCATGGCATCGATACCGAGATACCTGGAGTCCAGTCGGCCTATAGTATAACCTTCATCGCGAAGCAGTTCCTTCCAGAAGAAGGTTTTCGGAACCCGGAGGTTATGTTGAAGGATGACTTTTTCAGACAAGCCCGAGTACCGCGAGATACGGGCTGCTATCTTTTTCTTTTCGGCATCCGGTAAAAATCCGCCTTTGGCTATAGCCGGGACCAGTTCGTCAATGGTAAATTTTTCTACCTCGGGGAGTACATCGGTCAGGTCTTTGGATTGCAAATCTGCGGGTAGTTTTTTATGAAACCAGGCTGCCGCGCTATAGTAAGGCAGTATGTTGGCAGCATCCACTGCCATTCCCCTTTCCATCCCGAGGGTAGTGGGCGATACGAGAACTACTCCGTTGAGGTACATCCAATGCTTGTTTTGCAATTCGAGGGATAGTCCGGATACCCGTGGTGTGCCGTAACTCTCCCCGATAAGGTATTTAGGAGATTCCCAACGGTTCTGGCGGGTGACAAAGGTATTGATCCATGTAGCGAGGTACTCGATATCCTGTTTTACTCCGAAAAATGCCTTTTGCATTTCTTCTTTACTCATGGTGGAGACTGCCCTGGAATACCCTGTGTTTACCGGATTGATATAAACAATGTCAGCCACATCGATAATGGAATTGGGGTTGTCTTTTATGGTGTAGGGTTGTAATGGAAAGCCCTCACTATCTATATTGAGTGTCTTGGGGCCGGTATAAGCCATATGCATCCATACCGAACCCGTGCCAGGACCTCCGTTGAAGGAAATAAAAAGTGGCCTTTGGGACCGGTCTTTCACGTCGGAGCGCTCGTAGTAGGTGAAATGGAGCCCTGCAATAATATCTCCCTTATCATCCCATATGGGATATTTACCGGTTATGGCCTTATACTTTACCGGCGTGCCTTTTATGGTTACCTGTCCGGTGGTGGTAACCGTAGTATCCATACTGGTATTGAGTTGCTGTGCACAAAGAGGCACAACAGCAAAGATCGCAACGATGATAAATGTGTAAATCCTATTCATGGTTATGTATTTAATTAAAGATTAATATTCTTACTGCCCCGTTTGTGAGGGAGGGAATAAATAGCACTATTATGCATTTACCGCCCACCCTCCGGGCTGCCAGTAAACAACTAATGGTGCCTGGCATGTTCAATAAATTATGTGCGTATTACAGAAAATGTAAAACTAATTGACGTCCCAGAAAAGTTTGGTAGTCAAGAGATCACCTCCTATATCTGATGCGGCACTTTCGTAATTAGGACGGTTTAGTGTTTGCTCTGAAATAGGGTAAATAAGTCTTACCGGAACTATATCAACATAAGATTCCGGCGGTGCAGAAAGTTCCGGGTAATCCAGGCGCCGGTATTCGGTCCAGGCTTCCAGTCCCTGGTTGAAAAGTGCTATCCATTTCTGCTCTCCTATCTTTTGTTTCCAGTTTCCGGTGGCAGTAGTGTAGGCTACTTCCGGTAGCAGGAGATAATCATCTGCTCCTGCAGCTTCATAATATTCAAAAGAGGCCTTTATGGCTTTATTGTAATGCATTTCGGCATCGGAAACTCCGGCGATGTTTCGTTCTGCAGCTTCGGCAAGTAGAAATTCCACAGTGGCGTAATCCATAAATATTACCGGGGTAGTCGGCTGGTAAAACAATACTCCGAAACGGGAATAGGATTCATAAGACACCACCAGTCCAGGGGGAGAACCTACAAATTCGCCATCTACATCCTGGAAAAAGACACTCCTTCTGGGATCGTCCAGGTCATTCATCAGGTCAACAAAAGGTTTTGCCCCGACAAAATCGCGACGGTTTCCCACGGCAAGGTCAGTCCAAAGCTCATTAGTGTTTGGAGGAGCGGATTGGTGCTCTACTTGTGCGATGTCTGCATTGGAGGTAAAAATACCGGGAAGTGCTTCGGCGATCACTTCGTTTGCGAGTGCAGGGTCTGAATCGGCGATACGCATGCCCATCTGAAGCAGGAGTGAACTGCCGAGTTTTTTCCAGGCGGAAATATCACCATCATAGAGAATATCATTGTCCCAGCACGCCTGGGATTCATCAATATTGCCGATAGCTGTCCTCAATCTGCCGATCAGGTCTTCATAAATGATTTTGGCATCATCGTATTGCGGAGAAATATTGTCTACGTCCAGGGCTTCCGTATATGGAATATTACCGAAGGACTCTACGAGTTTGGCATAGGTAAATACTTTCATTATTTCCAGGGTGGCCAGCATGTTCTGTTCTACCGGCCCGTTTTCAACACCGCTTACCTCCGGATTGCTTTCTATAATACCGGAGCTTTTTTCCAGGTTGATAAGGACCCCCATATATACATTATTCCAGGTGAAATTGGAATAATAGGTTGCTCCTTCGTTATAAGTTACCGAAGATATTTGCTGTACCAGTATCCTGGTTGTGTTGAATGGGTTACCGTTGGCACCATATGTAATACCGCTGAGCAGATCGGACATGTTTTTTATGGCCAGGTTGAAGAACGTATCGGCGGGAGCATCGGAAACATTTTTTTTATCCACATTCAATTTTTCCAAATCTCCGGAACATGAAAACAGTATTATGAATATGGAAAACAGGATAAAAAAGTTTTTCATAATAGTTTAGTTTAAAGTTAGAATTGAAGTTGCACATTTACCCCCATATTCCGTGTGGATGGCAGGACCCCGTTCTGGAACCCTTGCAGGTTACCGGAACTCAGGTTGGCTTCCGGATCGGAGAAAGGCAGATTTTTGTGAATGATCCATAAATTAGATCCTACGATCCCTACTCTCATGGACTCTATATGTATTTTCTCCAGGAAGCCGGATTTCGGCAGAGTATAGGTAAGTGCTACTTCTCTTAATTTAATATAAGATGCATCGTAAATGTAATAGGCATTGGGTGCCTTGATACTTCCGGTAGCATTCTGGTAAGTACTCATAGCCGTACGCACGGTATTGACACTGCCGTCGGGAGCAACTCCTTTGAGAATGATCCCCCCGCCGTCGACCAGTGAATTACGCACCGGATTGCCCAGATCGTTCAACCCGGCCGAATAGCTGTATAATCCGGAACGGTTACCTGTAGCTATATCCTGGGAAAATACGTCACCGCCTTTTTGCATATCGATCAGAAAGCTGAGGTTGAAGTTTTTGTAACGCAGGCTATTGGAAATCCCCCCGTTCCAGTCCGGGGTAATATTTCCGATAACATTGTTGGAAGTTGTTGTCCGTTCAAATTCCCCGGTTTCCTGGTTGATCACTCTTTTTCCGTCGAGATAAATAAAATCCGTACCCTGAATGGTGCCGTATGGTTCTCCCACGGTAGCATTGATGGTTACACCGGAAACGCTTCCCAGTTGCAGGTTGCTCCCACCTTCGAACAGGGCAAGTACTTTGCTTTTGTTCTTGGCCCAGTTCAAATTGATATCCCAGGAAAAATCTTCTGTGGAAATTACTGTTCCGGATAAAGCGATCTCAACTCCTTTGTTTTCAATCTCCCCCGCATTCACGAATTTGGAAGAATACCCTGTTGTCGTAGATATGGCAACCGGCATGATCTGGTCTTTGGAATTGGTTTTGTATGCAGACAGGTCAAGGCGTATCCTGCTGTCCAGAAAGCGTACTTCCACACCACCCTCCACACTTACGGTCTTTTCCGGCAAAAGGTTCTCATTATTTTTGGTAGGATTTGTACCATACAGCGGCACTGAACCGAACGGGGTGGGCTTATTCAGTACATCTCTAAGGCTGTTTGCCGGAGCCGAACTTCCCACTTCGGCATAATTAAGCCGTAGTTTTCCGAAAGAAAGAACTTCACTTTCTATGAGATTAGAGAAGATAAAACTGGTAGAAACGGAAGGATAGAAGTAGGTGCTGTTTTCGGGCGGAAGGGTAGAGGAATGATCAAACCTTCCTGTGAGATCCAGGTATAACAGGTTATTGTAACCGAGAGATAATAGGCCGTAAAACCCGTCCACTCCTATTTTTTCCTTTACTTCTTCCGGGGCTTCCGGTACGTTGACGGAATTGGTAAGGGAAAATACACCGGGTATGACCAACCCTCCGTTGGTAACGGCACTTATGGAACTGAAATCGTTCCGACGGATATTTATCCCCAGGACCCCACTGACATTGAGTTTTTCGGAAACGTACTTGTTATAGTTCAGCATGAGGTCGTAGTTCATCTCGCTGTAATTGATGTTCTTCCTTGAATACATTCCTACGGCTCCGGCGGTACCTTCATTAACTCTTTCTTCCTGTAAAAAAGAATAGGTGTCCAGAGATACTTTTCCTTCAATGTTCAGCCAGTCCGTAAATTTGTATTTGATAGAGGTATTGCCGAAAATACGGCTCCTGGTATCGTTCTCGAAGTTTTCATAGACTACCCAGTAAGGGTTATCTATCGTTCCTCCCATAAAAGGGTCAATGTTCCTTCCGGTTTTAAAGTAAGCGTCTTTTAATTCCTTGATCCCTACATTCATGGCCCAGTACTTTCGCATGGAGGCCACCACATTACCTGCATTGGCTCCGGTTTCATTACCGGTACGGTTCCGACCGAGAGCATCCGTTTTGATGTAATTGGCACTTCCCGACACACTGAGTTTTTCCGAAATATCGAAAGAAGTGTTTACGGATATGTTATTCCTGGTGAGGTCGCTGTTGGGCATAATGCCTTCCTGGTAAAAATTGGTATAGGATAACCTGTAGGTTGCTTTGTCACTGTTCCCGGCAAAAGAAATACTATTGGTGGTGGTTATTGGGGTTTCGAAGAAAGTAACGAGTTTATCTTTCGGAGCTTCCCAGGGTGTGGGTTGCATATAATTGGGAGATTCCGGGTAGAAAGAATCCCATTGATAGACCAACAGGTTTGGATCAAAAGGAGCTCCGTACGAACCGTAAGCCGTAGCTGGCGTAACCAGGTCAGGGATCCCATCTCCGTTTACATCACTTTCCTGAAAAAAGCTATCTCCGTCAGGGCCGTATAGCGGGCCGTATCCCGTACCGTATTTATACTGGAATTCGGGCCATGTGGATTTATCGATCCATCCTGCGGTTACACTGGAATTAATAGTAACCGTCGGTTTTTTGTTAGCTCCGCTACCGGATTTTGTAGTGATTATCACCGCTCCGTTAGTGGCCCTGGAACCATACAGGGCAGTGGCTGCAGCACCTTTGAGGATGTTTATGGATTCGATGTCATTAGGGTTGATATCAGACGCCAGGTTACCGTAGTCGAATCCTCCCGCACCCGTTTGCTGATCGGAAGAGTTGAAGTTAGAGTTATTGATAGGCACGCCATCCACGACAAACAGTGCCTGGTTGTCTCCCGTGAGTGAAGTGCTTCCGCGGATAACCACATTACTCGATCCGCCCATATTTGTATTATTACGGACCTGTACCCCGGCTACTTTACCGGATAGGGAATTCACCACGTTGTCCGACGGCACCTTATTCACATCGTCTCCGTCTACTTCCTGCGTGGCATAACCAAGGGATTTCTTTTCTCTGGAGATCCCCATGGCGGTAACCACAACTTCATCGAGTTTGGCAGAATCTTCGGTAAGGGTAACCGTAACGGAGGTTTGATTATTAACCGGAATTTCCTGTGTCTTAAATCCTATATAGGACACTACTAAAACAGCATCGCCATTTACTTCCAGGGAAAAATTACCGTCGAAATCCGTTTGAGTACCATTGGAACTTCCCTTTTCCAGCACATTTGCCCCGGGTAAAGGTTGCCCCTGGGCATCGGTAACTACCCCGGTTATCATCGTTTGCATACCGGGCTTTTCTTTAACAGTAAAAGGTTGGTCTGCGGAAAACTTTGGTTTGTGTTGTTTGCTGAGGATGATCTGTCGTCCTTTGATCTTGTAATCCACATCCGTATTCCTGAAAATGATGTTCAGGACGTCCGAAATTTCTTTTTGTCGAATTTTTAAAGTTATTTTTCGGTTAAGAGATGTTACATTACTTTCGTATAAAAACCGGTATTCCGTAAGGGCCTCTATCCGACCGAATACTTCTTTAACGGTTACATCTTCCAGGTTAAGAGATAGTTTATCGTCTGTCTCCAGGGCATTTGCCTGAAATACAAAGAACGAGACTAAAAGCAGGATAGCCTTAGGTTTTATCTTCCACCCAAATATGGGAAATCTCCAGAATGAGAAGTTTCTGGTTAATTTTTTTTTCATAATTTTGCATCGATTTAAATAGTTAATGAATACGATATTTAAATTCACTATTAAGTCTATCGGGGAAGGCGCCAACATTCCCCGATTTTTTGTGAATTCTTACCATGAAAAAGGTCTATGTCATAGGCAATTATTTTTAGGAGTTAGTTAGTTGATGATTATTTGACGGTCTTTTATCTCGTATTTATAAGGGAATAGCTCTGCTATTGATTTTAATACGTCTTCTATACTTTCCACTTCAACACTAAACCTGGCATTCAGTTTTTTATTCCGTAGCCGCGTATTATGGTTTTTAATAGTAACATTGTATTTGCGTTCCAGTTTTATCAGGGCCTCGTCAAATGGTGTATCCCGGAATACGAGTTCGCCTTTGGTCCAGCTGGTATAGAGTTCTATATTCACATCTTCCGTTCTTGTCGTACGTGAAGCCCTGTTCCATGCTCCTTTGGTACCCGGTTTCAGAACAATATTATCGTTTGCATCATATGAATTGCTCATGGCAACCGACCCTTCTATCAATACCGTTTTTATTTCGGTATCTTCCCGGTAGGAAGATATGTTGAATTCCGTGCCCAATACCTCTACAGTAACCGCATCGGCATGGACGAGGAAGGGATGTTTTTTATCTTTAGCCACCTTTAGGTAGGCTTCTCCGTCGATATAAACTTCTCTTTTACGGCTATTTATGAATTTAACCGGGTATTTTATTCGGGTCCCCGAATTGAGGTGGATTGATGTGCCGTCCGACAATTCTATTTCAAAGATCTTTCCATATGGAATCTGCAGTTCATGGAAAACGAGTTTATCCGTCTGCAAATCCGTTTTATACCGGATTTTATTACCCTGCTGTTCCGCAATCACTTCGCCCGAAGCAGAGACGATCTGCTGGTTCCCTGCCTGATCAATGATCTTTATCCCGTTGTCTCCTGTCTTTAATCGAATTGTGTCTTCGGCGATACCGGGTCCGCCGGGAGAAGTCGACACTACCTGGAAGAGATAGATGAGGGAAATCGCACCTGTAAATACAGCGGCATATTTCAGTATGTTTTTCCACAGCGGAATTACTCGGGGTTTTTTAATGTCCAGCCTGGCTTTTACCTTTTCCCAATCCCGGTCCGCATTTAATTCTTCCAGGAAGTCCAGTGACTCGTCCGTAAGCTTTTCTCTGTAGAGAGTCCGGATCAAATCTTTTTCTTCATCGGTTAAGTCTTTCAGGGCTTCTGTATCAATCTTACCGGAAACTTTTAGTTTTTTCAGAATTACGCTAATCCGTTCTTTTTTCGACATTACAAACATTGTTTCTGGTAATATGTTATAGAATTTGTTAAACAGGGTGACAAAAAAATACTTTTTTTGTAATTTTTTCTCATATAGTGTTTTTTAAGTGATAATTTTTTTGAGTTAGGTTTGAATTTGTTAATTTTCGCTAAAATTCCTCACTTAAAATTGTCTACGAAGCTCTATGAAAGCAAAGTCTGACATCAATGCCGTTGAAGTAGAACAACTTTTTAAAGAAAACTATGATTTGTTGTGTCTGGTCTCTTTCGGAATTCTAAAAGATAAAGACGCGGCGAGAGATATTGTGCAGGACTTTTTTGTTTTTTACTGGCAAAAGAAAGATACTATATCCATAAACGTTTCTTTCCAGGCCTATGCAGCCCGGGCAGTAAAGAACCTGAGTTTGATATCGTTGAAAAAACAGAAGAAAGAGTATTTGTTCCTTCAGAATCTGAATACGGAGGAAGAGGAGGTAAAGGACCCCAGAGATAAACCGGGCAGTTATAATAAGGTGTTGGAAGTACTGAACCAGCTTCCCCGAAGCCGGAGGGAAATTTTCATATCTTCCGTGATGTATGGTCTTACCTATACGGAAATTGCAGAATCATACAACATCTCTGTAAATACGGTAAAAACCCAGATAAAAAGGGCTTATGCTTTTTTGAGGTCGCGGGTGAACAAGGAAGACCTGTTATACTTGTTCCTGTTGCTTTCACTTACCACGGCCTGAACGACATCCTCATAATAAAAATAACTTTTTTGGGTTTTATTACATCAAGATTTTCTTTTCTGAGAAATCTTTAGCACATTTAACGGACAGAACCCATATTAAAACAATACATCTATGGCATCGATCCTGGCTTTTGCCGGAAGCAATTCTTCCACATCCATAAATTTCGAACTGGTGAAATACACGGTTTCTAAAATAAAGACCACCCCGGTACAGCAACTGAATATGGCTAATTGCCCTTTTCCGATGTACAGTGAAGACCTGGAACGCGAAAAGGGTTTTTCCAATTCGTTGGTAGAACTGAGCAAGGATATAAAAAAATCGGCAGGGCTTATTATTTCCGTCAATGAGCATAATGGCAACCCGTCGGCCTATTTTAAGAACCTTATCGACTGGCTTTCCAGGCTGGACCGTAACTTTATGGACGGTAAAAAAGTACTTTTGATGAGTACATCACCGGGAAAGGCGGGAGGACAGCATTCCCTGACAAAGATACAGGATACGATACCGAGGTTCGGAGCGGAAATTGTGGCTACATTCTCGCTGCCTTCTTTCGGCAGGAACTTTTCCGCGGAAGATAAGGAGATAACGGACAGCGAACTGAGGAAAGAGCACCAGGAGGCCCTCGACAGGTTTTTGAAAGAACTGTAGGTTCTCAGAGTACCAGGGGAAGTTTTTTATGTTATCACAATTCCGAAAAGTTCCTTTAACTTTTGATTGAATCCGGATTCGTCGGTAATACGGACCTCGTTGGTATTACCGTGTTCTTTGGTCGTCAGTTTGTTATCAGTAAGGGTTATCCTGCCGTTTTCGGTAGGAATGGATATCAGTTTGTTACGGGTAAAGGGCGATTCGCTATTGGTCTGATGATACCGGCACATTCCGGAGAACTCGCTGTATTCACGGGCAATATTTTGAAAGATGTATTTTGGCACTTCGTCTCCGGAACTGTCTTTTATATTGACAACGAGCTCATCTTTATGAACCGGCTTAATAACAAAAGTGCCTCTTACATCCTGTTGCGCAACACCTGGTTCCATTTCTAACGGTGCAAAAGCAAATTCCCCGAAGCCTACATCTGCCAGGTATTCCGTCCCATCTACGAGTACGATCACGGCGAGATGATCGTATTCCGGCCCGAACTGCTCTTTTTTGTTGTCATAAACCCGTGCGGATATTCTCCGGACAGTAAAACCGGAAGTACGAAGTAATTGAAGGAACAGTTCGTTGAGTTCGTAGCAGAAACCACCTCGCTTATGATAGACAACTTTTTGAAAAATATTTTCCGTATCCAGCCGGATCGGAACGCCGTAATGGATGTCGAGGTTTTCAAAAGGTATGTGAAGCAGGTGCTGTTTCTGCAGATGCCGTAACGCGGGGAGATCCGGTTTTGAAACAGTAGAACAACCGATCCGGTTCAAATAGGCCTGTATATTCATCTTTTATTTGGAAAACTGGGGTTTTTAAAACAATTTTACGATCTTCATACCGATTATAATCGGAAAGAAGTTTCCATAAAATTACATAAACCCAACCATATGAAAAGAAGAAACTTTGTTAAAACAGCGACTACCACCATAGCTGTGGGTGCCGTAGTCCCGGCTCTTGCAACTTCAGTAACAAGGGAAAAGGCTTCCGATAAAGTAGTGAATCATTATGTGCTGTTCTGGTTAAAAAAAGACCTTACGGAAAAACAGGTAGAGGAGTTTACAGGTTTTTTTGAAATGCTGCGTACCATACCGGGTGTTCGCAAGTTTTATTACGGCAAACCTGCCGACAGCAAACCTCGTGATGTAGTTGATAACAGTTTTACGTATAACCTGATGATACAGTTTGACACCCTGGAGGAACTGGAAGTTTACGGCGTGCATCCCATACATATGGATGCCATCGAAAAATACAGCCACTTTTGGGAAAAGGTAGTGGTGCACGATTCGGTATTAGGGTAATTACCTTTCTTACGGGCCGTTTCAGCGTATCGGTGACAAACATTTTTTTTAAGCAAATGCGGAACAGCTATCTGTAATACAATTGACTGATTTCCGCTGTAATAATCGACTATTAAATCTTAATTATATACTATGCATATAAACGACAGTAATCCTTTGCCAGCATATATGGCCAGTGAAAAACGTTACGATACCATGCCATACCGCAGGTGCGGACGGAGTGGTATTCAATTGCCGTTACTTTCCCTGGGATTATGGCATAACTTCGGGGATGCCAACGATTTTACCAAAGCAAGGACCATGTTAAGAACAGCCTTCGACCTGGGGATTTGCCATTTTGACCTGGCCAACAACTATGGCCCGCCCTATGGTTCTGCCGAGGAAAACTTCGGGCGTATTTTTAAAAAGGATTTTGCGACTTACAGAGATGAACTTTTAATTTCCAGTAAAGCAGGTTGGGACATGTGGCCCGGGCCTTATGGCAATTTCGGTTCCAGGAAATACCTGATAGCCAGCTGCGACCAGAGTTTAAAAAGAATGGGACTGGATTACGTGGATATTTTCTATCACCATCGCCCCGATCCCGAAACGCCTCTTGAAGAAACGATGGGGGCTTTGGACCAATTGGTACGGCAGGGGAAAGCGCTGTATGTGGGAGTTTCCCAATACAACGCGGAAGATACGGCCAGGGCTGCCAGGATACTGAAAGAGATGGGAACCCCCTTCCTGATTCATCAGCCGAGATACAGTATGCTGGACCGATGGGTGGAAAAAGACGGGTTGCTGGATACTTTAGAGGAAACAGGTGTAGGCTCTATTGTCTTTTCTCCTTTGGCACAAGGGGTATTGACCGACAAATATTTAAAAGGTGTTCCGGCAGATTCCCGTGCCGGAAAGGATGGCAGGTATTTACAGGCCAGCCAGATTACGGACGAGGTTGTAGCCAAAGTTACCAGGCTGAATGCTATTGCCGGAAAACGCAACCAGTCCCTGGCACAGATGGCCATTGCCTGGTTATTGAAAGATAAACGTGTAACCAGCGTGTTGATCGGTGTGAGTAAGGCGGAGCAATTGAGAGACAATGTTGCCGCATTGGACAACCTGAATTTTACAACTGCCGAACTGGAAGAGATCGAAGCAATTTTAAAATAATTTTTTTTCAGACATATCCGTTTCTACGGTATTGCGACAAGCACAGGCTTTCTTATGAATACCTGTGCTTGCCTGTAATAAGAGACTGTTTTTTTCCAAAAGGCTAAAGTATAGTTTTAGCAAGTCCGGCTTCTATGCACGACCAGAAATAATTCCAGAACGATTTGGTTTTATCTCTTTCCACTTCTTTAACATGTTCGGCAACCTGTTCTCCTTTATCTCCTTTTTTGACAAATATATTGGCCACCCAGCTTAGAAAGCCGCTTTTTTCCTTCCCGTCTTTTTTGAGCACTTCCACCGTAAAATTTTCATGGTCTATTTGAAAATCTCCGTTAGCCACATTATTGTTTCCTTCATAATTGAAATAGACTTCGTCAACAGTTCCTTCGGTCTTTACATTAAAAGCGGGAATGAAAAAGGAATTGATAGACTGTTGCGAAATGTCGAAGCCTTTACCACTGATACGGAAAACATCTTCAGGATCATTAACCCGGAATTCCCAATGTACAGACAGGGGAGATTTTCCCATGAACCGGGATTCAATATCAATTTGCGTAACCGGAAAATCTTTACGGTCCGGGTTTATGTTGGTAACGTTTTTTATGGAAGCATTTAATTGGCTGAAATAAACTTCTCCCGGATCGCGATCTTTTTTTATGAGCTCCTGGTAATTGATATTTGCATTTTTAAGTAATATGCTGTCTATATCCAGATCTATGTTCAAATCGCGGAGCATTTTACTGTAAAGCGGTTTTTCTCTAAGATCATCGGTAACGGTTTTATCCCTGTAGATGTCAAAATCAATACCCCGCAGCACTATTTCGGGGGCTTCAAATAAAGGCAGGTCCCGGTTTAATTGCAATTGGTATTGCGGAACGGACAGGGAGTCCAGTTTCAGGCTCATCAGGTCTTTTTCATACGGAATAACCTGTACATAGTTTTTCCGGGTGTATTTAGGCAGTAATTCGATTGTGTTTATTTCCATTGTGTTGTCCGTAATCTGCATGCGCCCGGCTTTTAATTCCTGCAATTCGTTTAAATCATACCACAAATCCGAAAGCTCCAGGGAAAATTCCGTATAGGTAGCCGGGATCTTTTTTTGCAATGTTTCCCGGTTCACTGTTATATTGTGTATTTCCAGGTCGTATTCGGACACTTTAAGAATCTGCGAAGTATCTTTCGCATAGGTGATACTTCCTTTTTCTACGGTGAGTCGTTTTACTTTTATTTCCTTATCTAAAGATGTTTTTTCCTGTTCCTTTTCAGTATCGGGCCTTTTGCTTATGCTAACGTTAGGACGGTCCACCAAAAGTTGCCGGACGTAAATCTCATTATGAACAAGGTAGCGCCAGTAACTGAAACCTTTTAACCGGACCTGGCCGGCATCTACCGCCTGGTGACCTTTTTGATAACTTATTTGATTGAGGGTTACGTTTCCCCGTAGCAGTGACAGGCTGAAGTTTTTGTATTGCAGATTTCCCTGGTCTACCTGCTCATTCAAAAACTGTTCTATTTTACGGTGGGCAATGGTGTTTAAAACAAAATAAGCCCCGATGGCAAGGACAAGTAAGACAAGTATGGTGATGAGTGTTTTTTTCAAGCAGGTTATCTTAAGTTAACACTAATTCAGGATTGTTTTCAATAGTTATTCACTATTCCTCGCAGGAGGTGTTGGAAAACCACTTTGCTGAAATTCCGGGAAAGCAAATTTTTTCAGGATCGTGGAATCTTGTTTTAACCGGGCTGTTTTATATGTTTCCATAAGTTTATGGAACAATATCCGGAGCGCTACGGGTTCTTTGTCAAAGCCATAAACGCTGGTTTCGTATGTTTTTTTAGCGGTCTCGATCTTTATTCTGCAGGCCTGGTCATCGGTCCACCTGGCGGTATATTCTTTTTTGAGATTGTCGAGGTCTACATTGCGGACTTCCCGTAGAATCTGTTTTAATTCCGACCTTGGGATCTTTCCGGCAAACAATCCTTCTTTTTCGGTATACCGCAGTCCGTTGAACAGTATATTTCCCGCATTGTCTATTTCCAGGTACATAGAAGGACAAACTCCAAAACACGGACCGCTGTAAAAGCCTATTCGTTTAACATCCGTATCGTTTTTGGCGGGTATTTTTTTCAGGCGTATGGTATCCGTGCTCTTCCCGGTGGCCCCTATCAGCTCCAACGCCTTTTCCGTAATGGGGGTGAGGGTAAGGTTGCTGTCGTTCAGCTCCAGTATCCTGAAATGATATTCTTCTTCACCGCCCAGTATGTTATCCCCTCTTCGTTGCATTCTTTCGGTAATAATCAGGGTGTCGGAGTGGGTAGTAAACGCGGAATATGCACCCGAAGGGTAGAGGTAGGAGCAAAGCGTATCCTGAAAAGAAAAGATATAAAACGGTTTGTTCGCGTCATTTTTAACAAAATCCGTAACCCAGTCGCCCTGAATGTTTTTTTCATAGGTTGTCTTCTTTTCCGAATATTGACAACTAAACAAGGAGATGCAAAGCACAGAGAGGGCAAAAAATTGTTTCATAACTTTCAGAGGCTTTTCTTATTGCTAAAGATAGTTTAAAAAAAAGAAATTTTTTTATTATACAACAAAAGCCCTGTGTTTAAAGGGCTTTTGTCTGATATTTATATCCAATGTTGTTAAAAATATTATTCCGGACGTTTAAATCCATCCTTTTCCGCTTTTTGTGCTGTTGCCTTTATCCGCTTCTCAGTATCGGGATGAGAAGAGAACAACTGCGATCCTTTTTTCTTTTCGCTTCCGTCGGCTTCCCCGGAATCTGCGAGTAGCTTTTCAAATGCCATAGCCATGTGCCAGGGGTTTACTTCATTATCTTTTAAAAACGTATAGCCGTAGTCGTCTGCTTTGCTCTCCTGTTTCCTGGAAAAAGCGGAATTGGCCACTGCTTCGCCGAGGCTTCCCAGTTGAGAATCGCTTAAAGTAGCTGCCGCCCCGCCCTGGGATGCCACACCGTCTTTCAGTGCGGAAGTCAGCAGGGCCGTTTTAAAGGCATCTTTGGAATCGGTATTTTTTACATGGCCTATTTCATGACCTATAACGCCTAACACTTCCTCGTCCGACATAATATCCATCAAACCCGCGCAAACCCGTACGCTACCGTCGGCACAGGCAAAAGCGTTGACGTCCTGCACCAGGTATACCTTAAAGTTCAGGTCCAGTCCGTCGTAATTGTTTAGCCCGGCAGTTAACTTTTGCAGGCGTTGTGCCAATGCATCCGTTTCCGGGGCTACGGGATTGTTCTCGTCCATCCACTGGATGTATTCTTTGGTGTAGGCAATAATTTCATCATCACTTATGGTAGCGGCTTTAACCACTTTAGAGCCCGATTCGAGCGCTTTTTTGTTCAGCTTGATCTGCGCTCCGGCAGTAAGCGACATCATGACTAATAATGCACTTGTAGTGCCAAGACGTAATAGGTTTATCATTATCTGTTTTTTTGAATTTGTACTGTACAAAATTACGCACAATATATCCATATGAAAAATCCCGGATTTCCGGGATTTTAAAAGGGTTTGGTTACAGGTATCGGTCAGCATTAACTGCAATCCGGTAAACAAATGGGTAAATTACACCTCTTTTTGTATTTCCACCTGGTGCGGATATGGAATTTCGATACCTTCGGCGTCGAAGCGGTATTTTATTTCTTCCAGCACATACCAGCGGCAATCCCAGAAATCTTCGTTTCTGGCCCAGTACCTTAACGATAGATTGATGGAACTATCGGCCAGCTCATTGACAATGACCATCGGCGCGGGGTCGCGGAGAACAGTGTCTTTGGAGTTTACAATATCGAGAAGGATGTCTTTGGCCTTTTTAATATTGGAGTCATAACCTATACCGGCAATGATATTTTCCCTTCTGATGCTTTCCGCACTATAATTTATAATGTTTTCGTTAGAAAGTTTTCCATTGGGAATAATGGCCAGCTGATTTCCGAAAGTGTTAAGGGAAGTGTTGACAATGCCTATTTCTTTTACAGTACCCGATATACCCTGTGCTTCTATAAAATCACCTACTTTAAAAGGTTTGAAGATCATAATCAGTACGCCTCCGGCAAAATTGGCCAGCGATCCCTGGAGGGCGAGCCCTATGGCCAGACCGGCAGAAGCGATAACAGCGGCAAAGGACATGGTCTGAATGCCAAGTGTCCCCATAATTATAATAATCAGGAGTATTTTCAGTCCCCAATCCAGTATGGTGGCGAGGAAACCTTGCAGGCCAAGGTCATATTTCCGTTTTTTCATGATCTTCCGGGCATATTTGACAATGCGTCGGAATACCCAAAGGCCTATAAACCATATTAAAATAGCAAGAAGTATCCTGGGCGTATATTCTATAATGAGATCTAAGCCTTTTTCAATCCATTTTTCTGTTTCCATTCCGATAATCTGATTTTTATAACTTGACATTCTGTTGTTTTACCCTGCTCTTTTTATGTATGGGACAACTTGTGTATTGATCTTCCTTGCCAAAGGTATCCAATAATTTTCAAGGCCCAAAACAATAAAAGACCCCGGAATACGGAACCTGGATTAACGTATAGGGGTGTACTCGTATTAGTATATTAGAGAAAGATATTGTAATAAATAGCTTTTAGAAGTTAGGAGGTCCGTCAATCTTGAAAGTACTGAAGAAAGATAAAATATCAGATTTGATATCATCGTTTATTTTATGCGTTGACCTGCTTGCATCTAAAAGATATCCAACAGTTCCTTCAAAATAGAACAATGTTCGGGAATACACTTTTTTGTCCGGTAATCCTATTATTATTTCCAGGTCTGCAAATTCTTTTCCGTCAATAATCTGGTCTCCTTTGTTCAACACTTCTATATCAATTTCAGAGTGTGCCTGATATTCTTTTAGTTGCTCATCTCGATACCAGGCAGGACTTAATTTTTTTCCGAAATCGTCCGTTTTTATCATAAAAATTACTCCAGATAAGGTAGTTGAGTCATTTTCTTTTGGACTCAGGACCAGGTTATTTTTACTCTTCTCAATATTAAAATTATCGGTAGGCAAGCATAACGATACATTCATTTGTTCTGCGGTAAAAGAGTTTTGACAATTCAATTGATCCGCTTGTTGTTTTTTAACCTGTTTACAGGCAGTTAGTGTTATACAAATGAGAACTATGTGAAAAAGTTGTTTCATGTTTTTAGTGTCTGACAATTTTATTCAATGACATAACCTACCGCTTGTTTGCAACGAGTGCCTGTTTACCGCCGAGATTTGTAATGTTCCTTTACCACGAATTACAAACTTTGGGAATCATTCTTCAGGTTCATTTCAGCCTTTTCAATTCGCCTTTTCGTTTTATGATGTTTTTATAGTCCCATTGTATGTCCCGGGCTTTTTCAAGCCATCGTTTCAGGTCATCGCGGTTTACCTGGCTAACATCGGTATAGCGGATGGAGGCATCTTTAAATTTTCCTGTACCCGGTTTCAGTTGTTCTTCATCGAAGCTGGCCCCGCTCCAGAAGAACAGGCGTATACACCCTTTTAATTTGCTGTATCCTGCAACAGGGTTACCCTCCAAAAACCACACGGGATGCCCGTGCCATATTTTATTTTCCGCTTCCGGAAGGTGGCGGCTGATCTCTTCATATAAAAGATCACAGATTTCCCTGTCGCCTGCTGTTTGTACATCGTGGTATGCCCGGATTTCTTTGATCATGGTATTGTTAGATTGCCTTCTTAAAAGATACCGTTCTCCAAATATACAAAAGTTTTATTCCGGGCTGGTAGACACACATACCTGGGATGCATGTTGTCAACCGGTGTTCGTTTCTGCTTTGCTCTGACTGGTATGGATAAAAAGGGGAGGACCGGAATATGCTTTTTCCGGTATCTATTTTTGCCTGTCCAGTTTAAATGCTACTTTAAGGAAGGCAAAAGTATCGTAGTCATAAGACAGGTTGTTCGAGAAATCTTCGCCCTGGCGGTTGTATTCGTATTTGGCCGTACCCAAAAGATTATAGGCCCCGAGGGTAAAGGTCCAGCGGTCGTCTGCAAATGATTTTTGTAAGGAGGCCGAGGTATTCAGGTACCCTTCGCGGTTACCCTGGGCTTCCTGCGAAGGGCTGTTATAATTCATATTATATTTCAGGATAAAGTCAGAGGGGAGGGTAAAGGTGTTGTTCCATTTAAACTCGTAGTTGAATTGTTTCCGCTCCTCATCCCGGTTGGCATAAGTTACGTGCAGTTTATAATCGAACAGGGAAATACTCATATTGGTTTCCCACCAGTCCCCGGGCTTATAGTTCCCCATAATCTCCATACCCGTACTATAGGATGTCCCTATGTTTTCCGGGGAGGAAATGAGTATGCCCTCATCGCCAGACGTACTGATGTTATTCAGCACATTAGAGATAGCGCGGTGAAAAAGCTGTATGCTCAGGTAGTTCTTGTTACTCCAATTTTGTTTGAACCCCAGTTCGTAGGCATTAATATAAGAAGGCTTTATCCCGGCGTTGCCTTCAAAGTAAGAAGTAACGCTCTCATAGCGTTGGTAGGGGGTGATCTGCCAGTAACCCGGGCGGTCTATCCGGCGCGAATAGTTGGCCACAAACTGGGTCTGCTCCGAGAAGTTGTATAACAGGTGGGCGCTGGGGAACAATTGGGTAAAATTATCATCACCGGGTATGTATACGGCAGCCCCGTCTTCGTTCCGGTAGTTATAATCGGCTTTGGTGTAAGTGTTTTCTACCCGCAGGCCCAGCTGGTATTCCCAGGAGCCGATCCCGCTTTTAAAGGTGGCGTAACCGGAATAAACGTTCCTCCGGAAATCAATGACCTGTTCCGAACGCTGACCGGAATAGGGGATGATCTTTCCACCGGCTTCGAAATAGCCGTTTTCACCACCCAGCAGCGGTATCTGGTGTACCTCTATTTCCGCACCCGTTTCCAGCGAACTTTTTTCGGAGAGGGGCAGGGTATAGTTCAGCTTGCTGTCCAGCACAAGTTCTTTGTTCTCAAAACCGTCATACCCTATACTGGAAATACTGTCTGCATATATTTTCCGGTCGGTCTGGCGCTCTGCATAAGGCGACAGGTAATAGGAAACATTGGCATAGGTACTTAATTTATGCGACTTGTCCTTGTTAAAGTAATGCTCATAGTTTACCGTACCGCCAACATAGTGGAATTTTTCGAAGCGTGCAGACCGGAGGTGGTACAGTGTTTCATTTTCCAGCGTGCCGGATTCCGTCAGGGTACCTGAGCGGACATCACCGCGGGTATTCCGGAAATTCCGCATTTTGAACGGGTTTACATGTACGGCTACATCTATATAGTCCTTTTCCGAGATGTCGTAGTTAAACCCGGCCTCCAAGTACATACGGTCGTTACCGTTCTTAAAATTCTGCGCTACACGAGTCTGGTAAGACACCCCATCGCTGATCACGGTTTGCACCTGCGTAAGGTCGTAATTAGACCACACATTATGCCCCCCGTTGGTGTTTACATACCACCCGCTTTTTTCGCCTTTTTTATCTATGGAAAAGTAGCCTTGTATACTGCCCCGGCTATTGGCATATACATTGGTATTGATGGCATAGCCCTGCATACGGTTTTTTTTCAGGATTACCTGTATGATCCCCGCCGTTCCTTCCGAAGCGTATTGTGCGGGCGGATTGGTAATGATCTCAATACGCTCTATCTGCGAAGAGGGGATCTGCCTTAGCTTTTCCACACCGTTGGCCACCGGGTGGCCGTTAATAAAAACCCGGAAAGTACCATCGCCCCGGTATTTGATATTACCTTCCACGTCTACACTTACCGAGGGGACGTTTTCCAGCAGGTCTATGGCTACGTTGGCAGCAGGGAAGGCCGCAGCATTGATAATTTGCCGGTCTACCTTGTACTGCACCGCCGGTTTGGACGATTTCACCACCACTTCCTCCAGGTTTTCTACCTGTTCTTCCAGGAAAATAGTGCCTGCATCCAGGGTGTTCCTGCTAACTTCCAGGGGTTGATTTACTTCTATATACCCCATAAAATTTACTTTTAGCGTATAACTGCCTACAGGAACCTGTTTAATGGTAAAGGCGCCCTTCTCGTCACTTATGGCGCCCAGTAACACACTGTCTTTATCCGCTGCGGAAAAAACCGATACATTGGCATAGATAACGGGAGAGTCCGTTTGCTTATCTACAATTTTACCGTGTATGGTGGTTTGGGCATGGGCGTAAAAGGCGGGTAATGCAAAGAAGAAAAACAGGTAAAATTTCATCTGTTAATATGTGTTTTTTTTATGGTCAGATGGAACGCCCTTATTATCATATCGTCCCGAAAGCTTTCAGGAGGTATCCGAAAAATCGGTTACGGGCATTTCATAGCAATTCTATTCTTTATCTTTATAGAGACAAAGAATAGTGGCTATTGTTACACCTTGATACCTGATAAATATAAAGTTTAACATTTGACAGGTAAATTTCCGACTCCACACCGCACTTCTTTCGGATATTGTTATAGGGGATTGCGCATTATACGCAATTAAAGGCAAAAACTGTAACCAATTAAAAATTTGACGGTCTTAGCTATATAAAACTATAAAACAATAGACACTATGAATCAAGTGACCAGGCCACAATTTTTAATACTTTTTTTGCTCATTTTATTTTCTTGTAAGACAAACAAAAATTCTGCATCTCAAAACATACACAAATTCCGGCAAGACCATCCTCAATTTTCCTCAACATTTGAAAACCGGCTAAAAAGTATTTTCAAAGAAAAAGAATTATTTGGCGATTTTATTTTTGCTGTAGTTGATGAGAACGGATTGGCGTATTCCTTTGCCTTTAACAGGGCGGTTTTACATGGCAAAAAATCATCCCTTGACAATAATTCCCCCATTTATATCGCATCAGGCACCAAATCATTTACGGGAACCTTACTCAAACTATTAGAACAGAAAAAGGTACTCGATTTAAACAAATCCCTTCATGATTACCTCCCGCAACTGCATTACAACGACAGTATAGATACAAAGGACATCACCATTAAAAGCCTTTTAAACCACACGCACGGAACATTTAGCACAAGAATGACATGGAAAACAGCTTTTTTGGGATATAGTGGTAAAAACGAAGAATTGATCAACGATTTAAATACCGATTTTCTTCTTGATCCATCGGGCAAATTCAGGTACTCCAATGTCGGTCCCATCATTGCCGGTATGGTTGTGGAAAACGTAACCGGAAAAACGTGGAAAACAGCAATGAAAGAGTATATTTTCACCCCTCTGAAAATGGAAAATACAAGTGCCAATGTCAGCGACTATAAACTAAGAGACATTCGTCCGTCATTTACCGTTTCCCGTGAAAAAGGAATTATTGAAAAAGGCTTTTATAAAAATGACATCACCATGCACGCGGCAGGAGGAATAATTTCAACCGTAAACGACCTTTCCAAATGGTTAAGCGCAAACATTAGAGAGGACACCATTTTACTGCATAAAAATTCCTGGTCGGCACTTCATACCTCCACCACATCCCAAGACAAAGAATATTTCTCGTATCAGCGTTCGGGTTATAGTTTAGGCTGGGACGTTGCAGAATATCAGAATGAAAAGATTTTGACGCGTTTCGGAGGTTTGGCGGGCATAAGCTTCCACATGTCATTTATGCCGGAGAAAAAAGTTGGAATCATTGCTTTTTCGAATGACAACAGGGCATATCTATTACCGCATTTAATGGCAGATTACGCTTACAACCTGGTAAACGCATTACCTACAGACCGTATTTTTGAGCAGGAAAAGCCAAAATTTGACAAAAGTTTTGAAAGTGAGGATAAAATCCCATACCCTGGAGACCAGCAAATCCTAACCGCAAGCAATACAAACAATAAAATACCGGGCACATATCAAAATACCGAAAATTGGCCGGCCATTTCCATTGTCAAAAAAGAGAATTACTACATTTTTAACTGGGGCATATTAAATGGCAGGATCTATAAGAACAAAGAAAAGGGTTACTTTAGTAATTTGGGAGTCCTGACAAGGGATTTCGAAATAACAAATGACACCCTTCAGACAGGTTCATTGATTTACAAAAAAGCGAAGAAGTAAAAACCGTACTTGCATAGGTTGGTGCCAACCCATGCAGCTACAATAACCAAAACCATTGGTAACAATTTGAATGAAAGAACTATTAATCAGATCCGTTTCAAAATACGTTAAGTTAGACACTGAAGAAGAAGAGCTATTTATAAATTTCTGGACAGAAAAAACCTTGGAAAAAGGAGATTATCTTTTAAGGAACGGGGAGATTTGCAGAGCGGACAACTTTATTGTTCAGGGCGCATTAAAAGCGTTTTATATAAATTCCGAAAACGGCAAAGAAGAAATCCTCTATTTTGGCATAGACGAATGGTGGGCAACCGATATTAAGAGTTTTCAACAACAAGTCCCTTCAATTTACAATATTCAGGCCATTGAAAAAACCGAACTCCTGCAAATCGGTTATGATTCCTTTCAGAAAATGTTGGAGCAAATCCCGAAACTTGAACGTTTCTTCAGAATTATACTGGAAAATTATCTCGGCAGCCTTCAAAAAAGGATCATTCTTAACAACGCATGGGATGCAGAACAACGTTATTTCGATTTTATGGAAAACTATCCGAAAATAGCAGACAAAGTTCCGCAATATTTAATTGCCTCTTACCTCGGGATCTCCGCTGAATTTTTAAGCCGGATTCGCAAAAAACACAAACCGTATTGAACTAGATCAATTTTTCCTGTTTTTACGATAACGAACTTTGTCCCATAATTCAAAATCAAAGGAGATGAACAAAGTACTTATCATCAATGCAAGTGTTAGAGATGAACGATCACACAGCCGAAAACTAACGCAACTTTTTGTTGAAAACTGGAAAAAGAAAAATCCGGACGACCATTTTTCTTATCGAGAAGTGGGGCGGGAGCATATTCCACCCATCGACGAAAAGTGGATTGCAAGCGCCTTCGTCAAACCGGAGGACAGAACCGCAGAAAATCAGGCGGGAGTTAAATTCAGTGACGAATTAATCAAAGAATTCAAGGAGCATAATATATATATCATCGGTACACCTATGTACAACTGGTCCATACCAAGCGGTCTGAAATCTTATATAGACCAACTCATGCGCATCAATGAAACCTGGAAATTTCGTTCAGGCAAACCCGACGGGGATTACGAGGGGCTGCTTACAGACAAAAAACTGTTTATATTATCAAGCAGGGGCGATACGGGCTATGGAGAAAACGAAAAAAACGAACATATGAATTTTCAGACCACATACTTAAAATTTGTATTTGGCATCATGGGCATAAAAAATATTACTACAATCTCATTGGACAATGAAGAATTTGGCGGGGAAATATTTGAAAACTCCAAACAGGAAATATACCGGGAGATTGAACAGATTTAATAAAAGGCCAAAGCGGAGGTGGCTTCGATACACCGGCCTGAAGGCCGTCACTCAGCCGCCTCCGCTTTGGCCTTTTAACTTCACTGCTCTCGGTCCTCTCCGAGGTCTTTACCATAGTTTTTTAAAGTTTGATCTTAAAAAATACGGAGATAGGGGATTATGTATATTTGTGTATTATGTGTAAGCTAAAAAAAAACAAAGTGATAAAAAGAATATTATTTGGAATTGTATTTTTTGTTATCGGATTTGGAACCGCAATTTTTGCAGATTCCTTTTTCCGTTATATCATTCAAGACTTATTTCAATGGACAACAAATAATGGAATTCAATTTGTAGGAAAGGATTTCTACCTTTTTGGAAACCCTATCTATTTCACAAGTTTTGGCTTTGCTTTTCTGATTTTTAGCATAGCAAATAGAAAAGAGGAAACTTTAAAAATATTTCGAAATGGCATCTTGTTAATTTTAATGTTTGGTATAGCTTTAATTGGGTTTAGCGCATTAGATGCAAATCTGAAAATTATTGAGTGTACAGCTTGTAATGATGGAATTAGACGATTAGGATATAACGAAATTAAATACGGATTGATTTTAGCGACAAGTGCAGTCATATCTGTTATTCCAAGCTTCATTAAAATAATTAAAAACATAAAAAAGCGAGGATAACCTCGTAGTCATCCTTCCTCACAGAAACCCAAACAAATCCACATTTTTTTCTGCAAGATGTGAAAACTGTAAAATTATTTAGTAAATTTCTCTGAAACTAGCAAATGGTTAATACGAACAGGCGACTCATTGAATACATAATTCAGCAGCTTCTGGAATTGCAAAATGGAAGACTCTGGATGGGTGACAATTTTGAAAAGAAAATCAACTCCATAACGGAGCAACAAGCATTCACAAAACCATCATTAACCTTGCATAGTGTTGCCGAATTAGTTGCTCATCTTACTGCATGGAGTGATGATCTAATCCTGAAAATCAGGAATGGAACGGGGCAACTCCTGGATGACGATGAGCAAAATTGGCCTGACAATGACAAACTCAAAAAACAGGGCTGGAAGGAAATAATGCAAAAATACCAAGATAGTCTCGCCCAAGTGATCGTTCTGCTAAAGGAAAAAGACGATTCTTTTTTAAACGAAAAGTATTACGATCAGGACTTCAAAGCCGAATATGACTATTCATTTGCTGTTAATGGAATGCTTCAACATAATATTTATCACTTGGGTCAGATTGGTATTATAATTAAGCTTATAAAAGAGAAATGAACACTCACCCGGTGGCTTCGATACAACGGCCTGAAGGCCGCCATTCAGCCACCTCCGTTTTGGTTTTTACAGCATAACAAAAGCAAACTATAACAGCCTGAGCAAAGGCGGCTGAGTGTTCCGGCTCAGCCGGAATGTATCGAAGCCCCGGCTTATCATATAACCCAATTTACAGGCTTCCCTACAAAATCAAATAAAACCAAATGGAAGAACAAAAACCAAAATCAATTAAAACTATCGGGCTTTTAGTGGCAATTTTTTCAGGGTTTACAATATTCAGCAATGCAACGGGGGCTTTAACCTGGGCGGTAATGGGAATAGGTGAAGACCTGAATAATCAAAATACTGAAAACGCTGGCTCAATATCATTATTATTTTCACACTACATGGAACTGTGCTTAATAATGCTCTTAATAGGAGTTGCCTTCCTGATTGGGGGGATTTTTATCCGGAAGTATAAATTATGGGCTAACCACATGGTTAGTATTTTATCCGTTCTGCTTATTTTGATAATTTGGGGACTAATGATTGCCATATCGGTATCGATAGGGCAACAAGACGGAATGGAAATATTCCGTTACGGGGCTATTTTCAGCGCAATGTTTTGGTCGGTTCCCCTTGGATTACTGATTTGGTTTTTAAATAAAAGGAAAATAAAAAAACACTTTGCATAAGCATGCAAATAGCGCATCAGCTTATTCCATTTTAAGCACTATAAGATAATTTTGTATATTTAGAATCACCTATACACCAAAACACCGTTATGAAAATTCCTGGGATTGCGCATTCTATTAAAAGAAATGGTTGATTGTGTATATTTATGCGTTGTCAAACATTTAAAAAAATAATAATTATGAAAACATGGAGTTTCCAAGCAAAAAGTAACCCTAAAGAGATTTCCGAGAAATTAAAATCCTCACTTGGGCGTGCTCACATATTTGCACTTAATGAAAATAATAAAAATTCCCTGAAATTTAGAATACGGAAACGGATTCTATTTGGATGGGACACCATCAATGCGGAAAATAAAGTTATTTTGAAGGGAAAAATATTTCAAATAAACCCTGGAAATGGCTCAAATGTAGAAATTTCTTTTACCAAACACCCTATATTGAAATTGGTAGTTTATTTTCATATTATTCTCATATTAGGTTTGTTAGCAGGGCTAATCTTCAAATCAAGTAGTACTATGTATATATTCATATTTGGGGGAATATTGTCAGCGATAGGAACTTTAATATGGCTTCATTTAGAGAAGAAATTTGATAAAAATGTTCAAGAATATAGGGCATTGATTTCTGGTATATTAGAACTTTAAAAGGATAAATGTTTGATAACACCATATAAAAAACGCTACTTTTTTGATTTTCTATCTAAACCCACCTGGTGCTCGTTTGCAACCAGCCCGCCACAAACCATATGCGCAAACCGTTAGCGGTCAGGCTACTATCGACACATATTCAGATAACTAAACAGTAACAAACTCACCTTTTTCACTAATAACTTGATTTCCCCATTCTGTTATTGCTTCTAAAATCGGGACAAAACTTTTCCCAAAATCAGTTAAGCTATAAACAACTTTAATTGGCGGTTTTCTACCGTTAACTTTCCGGGAAATTAAACCGTCCTTTTCTAATTTTTTCAACTGTAAACTTAAAGTCATTTCCGTAACAGACGGCATTTCTTTACGAAGTTCACTATATCTTTTCGGCTCATCTTTTAAATGATAAAGAATAACAGCTTTCCATTTTCCGCCAACCAAATCCATTGTTAGGCTTACCGTGCAAGGGTAGGTTTTCCCTTTCAGTTTTACAAAATCGCCAATGCATTCTGTTTTCATTTCTCAATGTTTTTAACCTATCTGATTTGATAGTTATTGCAAATGTATATTACTCAACTTAGTTTTGCAACTAAAATAATTATAGTATAACATGAAAAAAAAAATATTAATAGTGTTTGCTCATCCTGAGCAAACATCTCTTACCAGAACAATGGTAAATACGAGTATTGAAGTTCTTGAAAAAATGGGACATGAAGTAATAACTTCTGATCTTTATGCGATGAAGTGGAAAGCTGTATTTGATGAAGAAGATTTTCCAGTTAGAGCTACTAGTGAAAGACTTTCGTTTATACATGAATCAGGAAATGCATATGCTACTCAAAATCAAACTCCTGATGTTGTAACAGAACAAGAGAAATTACTAAGTGCTGATGCTGTTATTTTACAATTCCCATTATGGTGGTATAGTATGCCAGCAATTTTAAAAGGATGGATTGAGAGAGTATATGCTTTTGGATTTGCGTATGGATATAAAAATGGCACCAATGAATTTAGATTTGGCGAAGGTATTTTAAGTGGTAAGAGGGCAATTGTTTCTGTGTATACAGGTGGCCCGGAAAGTGATTACAGTCCAAGAGGTATTAATGGCCCTATCGAACAATTATTATTTCCTCTTACTCATGGTGCATTGTTTTATCCGGGAATGGAAGTATTACCAACTCATGTAATCCATAGCGCTGCCTATATAACTCCTGAAGAGGTAGAAAAAGCCAAACTAATTTGGTCTTCAAGGCTTCATAATTTATTTACTGATACACCCATTCCTTTCAGATCTCAAAATGGTGGGGATTATCCTGATAGACATGTATTAAGAGATGATATTGATCCTGAAAAGACGGGGATTAATGCCCATATTGCTCGGTAATAATAATAAATTTTTAATCAATGAGAAAAACTTGGTTTATTACAGGAATATCTAGCGGATTGGGTAAAGCTCTTGCCCAATCCGTTATTGAAAAAGGAGACTTTGTGATTGGAACATTCAGAACCCAATCACAGGTTGAAGACTTTAACAAACAACATAAAGAAAATGGCTTTGCTATTAAATTGGATATTTCAAACGAAACTGAAATTGACAAAAAAGTTGAATCCATTATTTCAAAATTTGGACGTATTGATGTTTTAGTTAACAATGCGGGGATGGGTTTTGCAGGTGCTATTGAAGAAACTTCAACCCAAGAAGTGAGACAGGTATTTGAAGTAAATTTCTTTGGTACTTTAAAACTGACACAAGCTGTTCTACCATTTATGCGTAAAGAAAAGAAAGGACACATTATTCAGATTTCATCACACGCAGGGATAAAAGCTTCTGCAGGTTTTGGCATTTATAATGCCAGTAAATTTGCCTTAGAAGGTTTTAGCGAAGCAATGGCACAAGAAGTTGCCCCTTTAGGAATAAAGGTGTCAATAGTTGAGCCAGGGCCATTCCGTACAAAGTTTGCAAATAAAGGAAAAGGACTTGAAGCAAAAAAAGTGATTTCAGACTATTCGGAAACCGCAGGAGCTTTTAGGAATAAATTAAAAGGAATTGACGGAAAACAAGAAGGCGATCCAGTAAAAGCATCCCAAGCGATTATCGACTTAGTTAATTCAGAAAATCCGACACTTCGCTTACCTCTTGGAAAGGTTGCATTAATGACAATCGGAATGAAATTGGACAGTATAAAATCGGACTTGGAAGCGAACAGAAAAACGGCTGAAAATGCTGTATATGAATAAAAAACGTGCCACAACAACGTGTATAAGCAATAGCGGTTCAGGTGCAAACTTGAACCGTTTTTGTTCCCATCTGGTGCTCGTTTGCAACGAGAACCCATTTTACCCGACATTTGTAATGTCCCTTTGATGTTGCGTTACAAACGCTTTTTACAATAGGCCCTTGTTTCCGCTGTGCTTAAACGAAAACCAGTTGTGCATCAGATTATTCCATTTTAATAGGCACCCTATAAACACTATAAGATAATTTTGTATATTTAGACCACCTATACACCAAAACACCGTTATGAAAATACCACTGCACTGTAAAAGACGATACGCAAAATTGCTGCTTATCGCTTTTATCACCACCTCCGGCACCGTACTCCTTGCCCGGCACAAAGAACCATCCCCTCCGGCAAGCTTTAAGATTATTGTTGAAAAAACAGCCAATGGCATTGCCATGCAAAGCGTGGAAGGGACCGCCTGGGGCAATCTGTCCTTTAGCCTTCGCCCCAACCAATCGCAGGCCGTTAATGCGAGTGGAATGGCCGACTTAGACGAAGCATCACCTGCAAACAACGAAGAACATGCCGGTTTTATCTTTGTCATCACCAAAACCAAAAACGGCATTGCCCTTAAAGGCGTGAAGGGAACGGCATGGAAAGCCCTGAGTTTTTCCCTGGGCAAGTACGAAAAGCGAGCCATTGACCAACAGGGCATGACGGAACTTCATTAACTCCCCAGCGAGGTTACACTTACCTACTACTAAAAACCATAAAGACAATTGCGTATTTCCGGCATAGCCCGGAATGTATTAAAGCCCCTAACTTTCCATACCAAAATAAAGGAAAACTATGTGTTTTTTTGCAATATGTGGAAAACCGTAAAGTTATTTAGTAAATTTCTCTGATATTAGATGCCACATATTTTTATGGCTTTTTTGAAAGTATAAGATTATGCAAATACTAAGGAACGATTATTATAAAAGGAAAAAAAGCAAATTACACATTGTATTTTTAAACTTAAAGTTTAAAGTAAGCATCCGAAGTAAAAATAGAATTTTATCTCCTACTTGAAAAATTTAAGATAGGTACAAAGACAAAATAAGTATAATAAATTAAATCTTAAAAGCAATCTGATAAACTAATCAATATGTTTGTATTATACCAAACATATATAAATAAGCAAATTATTATGATACATACAGATGACACCGATCCAGGATTTAGATATGAAGGCCTGGCAAGGGCTGCCTTCAATAATTGTAAAAAATATAATGATCCTTTTAAAATAGCCGCTCAAGAGATATATGGAGACTTTGTTCCTGTTCCTAACTTAGATGGGAAAAAAGCATTATCTAAGGTTTTAGTAAAGATCATAATTGATTATCCCGAAACTAAATATCAAGATGATCTTTTACAATTGGAAGAAAATATTTGGGTATCGAAAACACAAGATGATATAATTGCAATAATTGACTCTACAATTGATATATTGGGTATAATCCAAAATGGAGATTAGATTTTATTTTTTTGAGATTAGGATAATTTAAAAAAAGAGTCTTGCCCACATACTGTATATTATAGATGACAATGCCAAATATCTTTAAAGCAGTATCTTTGTTTTACAATAATGGATATATGAAAACAGAACAAAAGATTAATAAAAACGATAAAAAAAAAGGAATAAATCAACTTAAAATCTCAGGAGTTGATTTATTCTGTGGTGTGGGAGGCTTGACTCACGGTCTTATTAAATCAGGAATAAAAATACGTGCAGGGATAGATTTTGACGAAAGTTGTAAATATGCTTATGAAGCTAACAATAGGGCAAAATTTATTGGAAAGGATATTTCAAAAGTAAAGAGACAAGATATTGAAAAATATTGGAAGAAGGAAGAGATAAAAGTTTTAGTAGGTTGCGCTCCTTGTCAGCCGTTCTCAACTCACTCTAACAAAGTAAACGATGAAAGTAAGGAAAAAGGAGATAAATGGAATTTACTAAACGAATTCTTAAGACTTGTTGAAGAAACAAGTCCAAGCATAATATCAATGGAAAATGTTCCTAATCTATCCAACAAAAGTATCTTCAAAAACTTTGTTGATTGCTTAAAAGAATTTGGATATAATATTTTCTATAAAAATGTCTATTGTCCAGATTATGGAATTCCACAAAAGAGAAGAAGACTTGTATTATTAGGCTCAATGTTTGGTGAAATTTCTTTAATACCCCCTACTCATTCCTTTGAAAACTATATTACTGTCAAATCTGCAATTGGAAAATTAGAAAAAGTATCAGCAGGGGAGAAAAGCAAGAGGGATAGACTACATTTCACTACCAAACTAACAGACATTAATATTAAACGAATTAAAGCCTCAATTCCTAATGGAACTTGGGAAGATTGGCATGATGATTTAAAATTAGAATGCCATAAAAAGGCAACAGGAAAGACCTATAGGGCTGTTTATGGAAGAATGTCTTGGAATGAACCCTCGCCTACTATTACGACTCAATTTTATAACTACGGAACCGGAAGATTTGGACATCCGGAACAAGACAGAGCATTGACTATTAGAGAAGCATCAATCCTACAAACTTTTCCAACTGATTATAAATTTGTAAAAGAAGATTCAGAAGTAACATTAACAAAAATAGGAACTCATATCGGTAATGCTGTACCTGTTAAACTTGGATATGTTATTGGTAAAAGTATAAAGGAGCATTTAAAAACATGTGCCTATGAATAATTTTACTTTTAATATTTCATTAAGTGTTTTAAATCATTTAGGTAGAAACCTGTATAGAAATTTTATTACTGTTTTAGGAGAGGCAATTTCTAATTCTTGGGATGCGGATGCTAAAAACGTATGGATATATATTGATAGAGAAAAGAATTCTTTAATCATAAAAGATGATGGTATAGGTATGAATTCGGAAGATTTTCAAACAAAGTTTTTGAAAATTGGTTACTCAAAACGAAAAGATGGAATTGATAAAACCAAAGAAGATCGACCATTTATAGGTAGAAAGGGGATTGGGAAATTAGCATTGCTTTCCTGTGCTAAAAGAATTCACTTAATTTCAAAAAGAAAGGAAACGGAGTTTATTGGTGGTATAATTGATAATAGTGAATTAGATAATGCAATAAATGATGATTTAATTCCAGAACAATATCCACTTGGAAATGTGGATTTATCTTTGTTTAATTCACTCAAAACAGATTTGGAAAAGGGAACAATAATTTACTTTGAAGATATTAATGATGGAATACGGAACAGAATTGAGTATATACGCAAACTTATTGCTTTATACTTCAGGTTCTCATTAATAGATACCTCTTTTAAAATTATCTTGAATGATGATCCAATAACGCTAAATGAACTTAACGATCTTTCTCAAAGTACACAGTTTGTTTGGCAAATTAATCAACTTGATGACCCATATTTAAAAGAAAAAATATCCGCAACAAGTGAACATATAAAACAATATAAAAAGGTAAATTCTTCAATTCCAATAAGTGGGTTCATTGCATCTGTAGAAAAACCGTCCAACTTAAAAATTAAGCAAACAAATGAGACGGTGACTATTGATTTATATGTCAATGGTCGATTGAGAGAAAAAGATTTATTAAAACATATCCCGTCAACTCGAATTGTTGAAAGTTATCTTTATGGACAAATTCATTACGATAATTTGGATGGAGAAAAAGACAGATTCACAAGCAGTCGTGAAGGTGTAATTTCGGATGACCCCTTATTTCAAACATTTTTAGAAGAGCTAAAAGACAACATTTTAAAACAGATAATTGACGATTGGGATAAATGGCGTACGGAACTAAATCAAGACGGAGATTCGGAAAATACAACCAGACTTACTAAAAAAGAGCGAAAATCAAAGGAACTTTTTAATACTGTTGTTGATGAATTCGTTCCTCCAAGAGGTTCACCAAATAGAAATAAGGTTGATGATTGGGTGAAATCATTAAACGAGGATGCTCAATTTAACTTATCTTCTTATGCTGAGTGTTTTGTTTCTGAAAATTTACTTAGAAAGTATATAAAGCATAAAAATATAGATTTATCTACGAAGATAAGAAGTGAAATTGAGGAATATAGAAAAAGAGAAGAAAACGCACGAAATATAGGTAACATAAGTATTGACATACGTCAAAACAATGATGATTTGTTTTACTTATCAATGGATGATTTAGCCATAACGGCGGATAGACCGAAAGATAAAACAAAAGAGGCAGCTTTAATAAGAGATGCAAAAACTTATAAACCTATTAGGGATGCAATGGCTCATACTTCAATATTAACCTTTATAGCAAAGCAAAGTCTAAATAGTACTTACGAAAATATAAAAGCAAGAATAAAACGGTTATTAGAATAAAAATACTGTTTGCAATTTATTTTGGTTTACACACGCATATTTTCTGGAGCGGTATCAATTAAACTTTTCTTTTAAATGTTTAATTGTTGCGCAAGTCGATAAAAGACTTATTATTTCCTAATCCTTATTCTCCGGAAACTCTCCCTCAACTGCAGCAAAAAACTCCGAAACCTTAATATTCCGGGCTTCGCAAATACGGTAAATGGTAGGCAAAGAAATTTGATAGTTACTATCCTTTTTCAGAATATCCCTTAAAGTACTTTCTTCAATATTATTTTCTGTAGCAAACTTCCTTTTGGAAAGTCCTGAATCTTTCCAGGCTTTTTCTATATAAGAATATATGGCTTTATTATAATCCATAGAACAAATTAACTATATCAATTATAAAAAAGTGCGTGCTACAGCACGCACTTTGGTTTTTTTTATTATATTTGTGTAGATAACATATATTTGCGATTCTTCTAAAAGCAAAAAAATATTAGAAGCTATTCGCTTAAAGTCTCGATTTGAAAACTGGCACTTTTCTATACCATGAGACATAAGTGAAATTGGCTCACGACCCGGGCGTGGGCTCACTTATCATGGTAGGGTATGCCAGTACCTCAAATCGATAAGTCGAGTTCCACGCCTATTTTATTTCCGGTAACTCTTCTGCATTAAGCAAAAGCATTCTTTACAGAAGTCTTGCATAGCTGAGCCCCTTTTTATCCCTGTAGTGCTTAGTGCTATACTATAATAGGAGAACAAAAGGCATACTGCCGCCGGCTTTGGCGTGCAGGTAGCACTAAGGCAGGTCGTATGGCTGCCCTTAGTATTGTAGCGCCCGTGAGCGCATTACCGTATCTAAAACTTTAAAAACACCAAAAAATGACGTACAACCCCATGCAGAGGCATATCCTCAACCGTAAGTTATACCGGTTGTTTAAGGCAGAACAACTGGAAGGGTTTCACGATGCCCTGAAACTGCTGGCCCAAAAAATAGACTGGTATGTAAATGCCCATAGCATCGACGAGGAGGAAACCAACCGGATAATACAGGAAATCTTTATACGCCTGTGGATGAACCGCGAACACCTGGAATTCGGCACCTTCGAAAATACCATACACGCGGTGACCTATAAGGTTACCCAACAGTTTTTTGAAAACCCGGAAGACGCCCTGAAATGAATACGGAACACCACATAAGTTACCGGCAGATCAATGGCCTTAGGGCAGGCGATGCCACGGCATTCCGCAACGTTTTTACCCTGCTGTACCCCCGGCTCATGGCCGTTGTAAAGCCCTATACCTGTTGCGACGATGATGCCAGGGATATTGTGCAGAACGTATTTGAGAAAATATGGCTAAAACGGCAGAACATCGTACACGGTACCTTTGTAAAAGAGGTATTTGCCATAGCCAGGGAAACCGCACAGCAACATCTGCGCTATCATATGCGTTATGCAGGGAGAGGGGAGAGAAGAATGTAATACCGGGGCTTCGATACATTCCGGCCTTCAGGCCGTTGTATCGAAGCCCCCGTTTTACTGTTTAAAAATCCACCACTTGTGTTAAAGTACACCCCTTTCTTGTTTAAAACCCCCCGGTTTTTGTTTATTTCTCATCGTTTTTGTTCTATGCACCGGCATTTTTGTTTATCCCCGGCATTTTTAAACAAAATGGCCCGGGTTTCTGTTTATCCCCGGTCATTTTTGTTTATATATGCCCGTTTCTGTTTAAAAATGCGACACTTGATATCAATCCGCGCAAAAACGAATTCATTTCCCTCATTTTTAAACAAAAACCCCACTACTTTTGTTTAAATCCCCCCGGTTTTTGTTTACTTTCACCCCATTTTGTTTATATTTCATCCGTTTTGTTTAAAAATGACGTTTTTAAACAATTTTTAGCCCTTTTTTTATCAAAATAATTGTGTTTTTAATAAAAATATTCTTGCCTTTATATTAATTTTTTCATTTTTAAACAATTTTTGCCGTTTTTAAACACTTTTTCTTTCTAATTGTTGGTGCAATTACCTTAAATATATAAATTTATATGTGTGAAAAGTGCACAGTGTATCGCATGACCCCCCTATGCTTTACTGTAGCACCAGGACATATCTTTTGTCTTACATGATTTTCACAATCGGAATAACATGATATGCAAACTTAGGTAAAACGGGATGCGATCTGGAGAGGTACCCGTTTCCTGCGTGATAACTATTTGTCTAATCTTTTAAATTTTTTACATTATGAGAACACCAACTAAGATTCTCACCAGTTTTACGAGTTACAATAATGCCGCCTTTATACAAAAGGCAGAACTTATTGTAGACAGCATGACGGACAATGCCAGTTTTGCAACACCAATACCGGCGCTTACCGAAGTAAGAACAGCTATAGACACCTTTGGTGCCGCTATAGTAAAAGCCGGGGAAGGGGGGCAGACGGACAGGCTTGCGCGCGACCAGAAGCGAACAGACCTGGTGGCCCTGCTCCAAAAGCTGGCCCTCTATGTACAAATGGAAAGCAACAACGACGAAGTGGTTTTGGCCAGTTCCGGTTTTACGCTCCGTAAAACACCGGAACCCATAGGCATACTGGCAAAACCCAAAAACTTTGTAGTCGTACCCGTAAACAGGGGGATGATAAAAGCAACCCTCAACTCCATATACGGGGCCAAGAGCTATCTGTTTGAATACCGCAGGGTCGGGGAGGAGCCCTGGACCGTAGTAGCCCATACCAAGAGCTCGCTTTTGCTCAACAGCCTGGACAGCGGGCGTGAATACGAATTTCGTGTGGCAGGCGTAGGCGCCGCCCCGCAAAAGATATATAGCGAAAGCGTACGGAGTTTTACACTGTAAAAAGCCCCTTTGTAAAAAACAAAAGGCCTTCCGTTGTACCGGTGGCCTTTCGTTTTTTTAGAATAGCAGATGAGATATTACGAATCTACACGGACAAAATTACCCTCCGCATCAAAGTCCAGGTCTGTCCCGTCCGAGATCTCCACATCATACCCCGCAGGTTCCAGGTCTATACCCTCAATAAAAAGAGGAGCAGGATAATTTTCCTGCGTATATTCCAGTATCCGTTCCGGCACCAGCCCGTCAGGTACCTGCTGTCCGTTGCCGTCAATATCCGTCCAGTTCCCTTCCGCATCCAGGTCCAGGTCAAAACCATTGCTCAACCTAACCTCATACAACGTACCATCCCCATCCGCCTTATTTTTCATTTCCGCCCGCGTTACCGTAGTCCCCTCAAAATGCGTTTCAATAAGCACTATCCCCGCTGCCGGAAGGTCCGAAGCATCAATATTGCTATCATTAGTATCATCATCACTACTACAAGCTACAAAGGCACCTACCGCTCCCAGTATCGCCAATCCTTTAAAAAAACGTTTTTTCATGTGTTAAATAATTAAATTGTTAAACCATTCCCGGGGCTTCCGTATACCCTTCGCTGCGCTTGGGCGCTCAGCCGCCTTTGTTCCGGTTTTTTTAATAAGGTTGTGTTCCTTACATTTTACAGCCTGCCTGCTTCCTGAAACACTTAAGCCACATCTACACATTTTGTGTATAACCCGCAACGTACAACCCGGTGGCTTCGATACAACGGCCTGAAGGCCGCCACTCAGCCACCTCCGTTTCCGGCTTTGTAACCCGCAACCTGCAACCTGCAACCTGCAACCTGCAACCTGCAACCTGCAACCTGCAACCTGCAACCCGCAACCTGCAACCCGCAACCCGCAACCTGCAACCTGCAACCTGTAACCTGTAACCTGTAACCTGTAACCTGCAACCTAATCATCAATCCTCAAAAACTCCCCCGCCAAAGTAAACACCAGTTCCACGCCATTAGCCAGTTCAACCTCGTATTTAACAGAACCCCTTTCCATTTTAATTATTGTCTGCATAGGAAAATTCTGTTTAACATACTCACCTATTCTTTCCGGAACCAGCGCGGCAGGAACTGGATTATGGCTACCATCAATTTCCTTCCAGTTGCCCTTACCATCAAATTCCAGCTTCATGGCATTGTCCAGCAAAACCTCGTAGTCCGTTTTTACCAGGTAATCCACATCCTTAACCACCTGGATGATCTTCTGTTCCTTAAAATTCGTGTCCAGGAACTCCTGTGCCGGTTTCGGGAGTTCCGCTTTCGTAATTACAGTTTCCTGTGCATTTACCCGTACACCAAACAGCATTACGGTAAGCACCGTAACCACTGCTATAACATTCTTTTTTGTTTTCATGATACTGTTTTTTCTGTTTTACAAGGCAAAGTTGAAAAACGAATTAGGAAAGAATTGGGAATGTTTTATAGCGTTCCGTTTGTACCCTGAAACCTATTCCCTCCGTTTTAAAAATCGCAATATGCACAAGTGTCGCGCATCATATTGCGAAATAGCAACTGATCGTGAAAAAAAACACCTATTTTGTGTCGTATTGTCGAATTTTTTTTGTATTTTTTAACGTTGTTATATTGCTATTCATACCCGATTTGTTTTTCTTTGTTGCACTAAATCCAACCGACACATGAAACACCTTTACCTTTTTAAGTATTATGATACCCCTTCTTCGTCTACAATTTATACACACCAGGACATAGGGTACCATCCTGTGAAACTCCATAACCGGAAAAATACATAGCAATCGCTTTAACGGGGAATAAGCCCTTAGGGTTACACCTATGGGGCCTGCCATTTATACATGCTGTATTTAAACGAGTTACCTCCGTTATCGTTAGTTGTTACGTTTTTGTTGCGCCCGGTACATTCCGGCATCAGGGGATACTGAACCAAATTCGGGATGACAAACCATGCAGTAAAGAAAGCCACAGTAAAAACAGAAAAAAACCAATTATAAACCTTTAAATACAACAACCATGGAAGAAGAACTAATAGGCGTTATCAAATTATTTGCAGGAAACTTTGCCCCCAGGGGATGGGCTTTTTGCAACGGACAACTGCTTGCTATAGCACAAAACCAGGCCTTGTTCAGTCTTTTAGGAACTACCTACGGGGGAGACGGACGGACCACCTTTGCCTTACCGGACCTCAGGGGAAGAGTACCCGTCCATGCAGGCAACAGCCAGGGCCCTGGATTGCAGGATGTGCGGCTCGGTGAAGCATCGGGGACAAATACCAATACCCTGACGATAATGAATATACCACGTCATAACCACCCCGTAATGGCAAGTAACCAACCCGGAACAACCGGAGACCCTTCCAATAGCTTTCCTGCCAATAGCGGTGCTACCGACAAGGAATATTCCGGCAATGCCAACATCACCATGAATGTGCAAATGACAGGTATGACAGGAGGGGGGCAACCCGTAAACAATATGCAACCCTATCTGGGATTGAATTATATCATTGCCCTGTATGGCATTTATCCGTCAAGAGATTAATACGGTTACCATTGGACATGCATGCGAATTAAGGGTTGAAATGCAACCTTTATAACCTTCAGGAAGCATATTTTGATAAACGATCCTGTCCGTCCAACAGGAAAACGGCACTTTAGGTATAGAGTTATTCCGTTAGAGGTATGACCTGGATAACCCAATAACTCAGTAACCCAATTGTTTTTACATTGAAAAGCCACAACGGACTGATCTTTAACTAAAACAAGACCGGACCCTTAATTAGCATTAAACGAGTTCATTATTAACAGTTTTCTTATGAAAAAATTTTTACTGCGTTCTTTTTTACTACTGGGTTTAAGCGGGCTTCCGCAGTTATCCGCCCAAAGCATAACCTTTACCGGGTGCGAAAACCAGGACTTTATCTCCGGTTACACCCTTAGCGCAAGCGGTAATATCACCGATGCGGGGATTGACCGGACGGTGTATAAAAGCAATCCCGCCCAGGGAAGCTTCGGGGAATTGATCATTATCAAATGGAACGCCACCGCAGACCGGTGGGAGATCCTCTTTAATTCCTTTGACGGCGATGACGGCCCCAATAACGAGTTGCTGTACACCAGTACGGTGGCCACCCATCCCAATCCGCCCAACATAGCCATTGGCAACTGGACCAATGCGGATGAATACGGTTGCGATCCGCTGGATGCAACACACGGGGAATTAAGCGGCGATGTAGCAGATACACCGCCCACTACGGTTAATACGGCACCGGTAGTCACAGCGCCTTCCGCACCAGGGGTAACAGAGGACAACACGAATATAGCCTTAGCCGATAATATCCAGGTGGCAGATGCCGACGGAGATGACCAGACCGTAACATTTACCATTACCGGGGGGACCTTAAGTATAGGAACTGCGGGAATTACCTTCGGAGGTTCGGGAAACGGCTCGTCCGGTTTTACCGCTTCCGGGACTTTAGCGAATATAAATACCGCCCTGGATGCAGCCACATTTACGCCTTCACCAAATCTATATGGCAGCAATGCGGCGAGCATCGCTTTCGTGTCTAATGATGGTGTTGAAAATTCGAATACGGCATCCGTAAGTTTTGACATCACCGGGATTAATGATGATCCGACTTTTGACGGACTGCCGGCATCCGTAACGGTGATGGAAGATGCAGAGATAGCTTACCTAAGCAATGCCCTTTCCGATGCTACTTTTGCAGATGTAGACGCGGGCGATAATGACGTGACCCTGGTATTGAGTGTAAATGAAGGGACTTTAAATTTTGCAAATCCTGGGGGGGTAATTACCATTACCGGGTTTGGAACCCCTACAGCATATTTAACAGGAACAGTAGCAAACATCGAAACTTATCTCAGTACAAATACAAATGCGGCTTATTTTCCCCCTTTAAATCTAAGTGGCCCGGGGGCCGCTACGCTTACCCTATCCGCAAACGATGGGGGAAATACAGGAGAAGGAGGAGGAACAATGGTGGAATTAGGACAAATCCAGATTGATATCACACCTGTAAATGACCCTCCTGTAGCCGTAGAAGACGAAGTAACGACAGATGAAAATACACCGGTAACGGGCAATGTGCTGACCAATGACACAGATATTGAAGGAGACGCCCTGACCGCTTCATTGGTTACCGCCCCCGTTAACGGAACGGTCGTATTAAATGCGGACGGTAGCTTTATATACACACCAAATACAAATTATAACGGGCCGGATAGCTTACAGTACCAGGTTTGTGATCATGGTACACCTTCGCTGTGCGATACGACTTCCGTACAATTTACAATTGAAGCTATCAATAATGCCCCGGTGATTGCTGCCCCGGCCAGTATTAATGTAGATGAGGATGCAGCAACAGCCCTCACTGGCATTAGCTTTAGTGATGCAGATGCGGATATTGCCAATGTCATGGTAACACTTTCGGTACCCGGCGGCACGCTTTCTGCCACTTCCGGTGGAGGCGTAACGGTTGGCGGATCGGGGAATACCCTGGCGCTCACAGGATCAATAACAGATATCAATGCCTTTATAGCAGCGGGCGGGGTTGGTTTCACCACGGCGGCTAACGAAACCAATGATATTGTATTGACCGTGGCTATCAACGACAATGGTAATACCGGTTCCGGGGGCAGTCAACAGGATACCGCTGCCGTGACACTGTCCGTGACAGCCGTTAATGATGCCCCCGTAGCAGTAGAGGACGAAATAATAACAGATGTAAATACACCGGTAACGAGCAATGTGCTGACCAATGACAGTGATCCGGAAGGCGATGCCCTCACGGCATCCCTGGTTACTGCCCCGGTTAACGGAACAGTAGTACTGAATGCAGATGGAAGCCTTACGTACACACCAACTACAAATTATAGCGGGCTGGATAGCTTACAATACCAGGTGTGTGATAATGGTACACCTTCGCTATGCGATACCACCGCCGTAAAGTTTACGATCAATGATAATATACCTCCGGTTATAGAATCCGTACACGTACCAGCCAACGGCTATTATAACACCGGTGACGCGCTCACGTTTATGCTGGACTTCAACGAAAATGTAACCGTTGGCGGTGTACCCTCCCTGGATTTAACCGTAGGTAATACGACACGGCAGGCCCAATACATAAGCGGCACCGGCAGTACAACCTTGTTGTTCCGCTATACCGTACAGGAAGGTGACAACGATACGGACGGTATTGCGCTGAATAACCTGTCGCTCAATGGCGGGACCATTACCGATACCTCAGGTAACGATGCCGTGCTGGCGCTGAATAACGTACCCGACCTCACAAATGTGCGGGTAAATACGACCATGCCCACCGTTACCATAAGTACTGCGACACCTTCCCCGGTAAACATGGCTTTTACCGCTACTATTACCTTTAGCGAAGCCGTAACCGGTTTTGTATCAGGAGATATAACGGTCACAAACGCGACCATCAGCAATCTGCAAACGAGCGATAATATTACGTATACCGTCACAGTTACACCAGGGGCAGATGGCGAAGTTACCTTACAGGTGCCGGCCGGTGCCGCACAGAATATCGGGGAGAATGGCAACAGCGCTTCCAATACGCTTTCCATAGTCTATGATGGTACGGCACCTGTGGTAAGTAGCGTAAATGTACCCGCCAATGGCTATTATCAAAACGGGGATATCATGGATTTTACCGTGCAATTCCATGAAAATGTCAATGTAGGTACCGGTGGGGGCACTCCTTACCTGGGACTGACCGTAGGAACAGCATCCCGTGAAGCTGGTTATATATCAGGAGATGGAACAAATGTACTGCTGTTCAGGTATGTAGTGCAGCCGGACGATGAAGACCTGGACGGTATCAGCCTGGCGAGCGCACTGATTTTGAACGGTAGTGTCATAGACGATACCGCGGGCAACAATGCCTCACTTGCATTGAACAATACCCCTCCGACAGGTAACATATTAGTGTACAGCGCAGCTCCGTCCGTCACCCTCTCGGGAACACCCGGTGCAAACACCGCTTTTACCATGACCGTTGCATTCAGTGAAGCGGTTACCGGTTTTACGACCGGCGATATCAACGCAACCAATGCCATGTTGAGCAACCTGCAGACTTCAGATAATATAGTGTATACCGTGTTGGTTACACCTAATGCCGACGGCCCCGTAAGCCTGCAGGTACCCGCCGATGTAGCGACAAACATTGCAGGGAACGGCAATACGGTATCAAATATCCTCAGCTATGATTATGATGCAACCGTTCCGGGTGTTCCGGAAGGACTGGAAGCCGTACCGGGAGATGGCGAAGTCATACTGAACTGGACAGCCAATACCGAAAGCGACCTGGCTGGCTATAAGATTTATGGCGGAACTACTGCAAACCCCGGCACCTTACTTGAAACGGCAGATGCTCCGCTGACGACCTATACACATAGCGGCCTGACCAATGGCACACTTTATTATTACCGGATCTCGGCCGTGGATGAGGCAGGGAATGAGAGCGGTGAAACTGCCGATGTTAATGCACGGCCCAAAGGCAATCAAACAATTAGTTTTGACGCGTTAACCGATAGAACGTATGGCGACGCCTCTTTCGGATTAACCGCTACAACTTCTTCCGGTCTCACAGTTAGTTACACGAGCAGCGATCCTGCGGTAGCATCTGTTTCCGGTAATGAACTGACTATCCACGGGGCAGGAACGGTAGAGATCACTGCAAGCCAGGCAGGTGATGATACATATAATGCCGCCATGCCCGTAGTACAGTCTCTTGTCATTAACCCGAAAGCGATTACCGTAACCGCCGAAGATAAGACCAAGGTTTACGGAGAAGATGATCCGGAATTGACATATACCTCTAGTCCGGAACTGGTTGCAGGAGATAATTTTAGCGGGGAGCCGGAACGTGCTCCCGGTGAGGACATCGGCACCTATCCCATAGCACAGGGTACACTGGCCCTGGATTCCAACTATGAGCTGACTTTTGAAAGTGCTCAACTGACCATTACCCCGGCTACGATAACCGGCATCACCTTTGCGGACGGCAGTTTCGTCTATGACGGCGTGGGCAAGTCGTTATCCGTTACAGGCGACCTCCCTTCGGGCACCTTGGTAAATTATGCCAACAACATCCGTACGGATGTGGGGACCCAGGAAGTCACCGCAACGATCACCGGCGCTAATTACGAAACACTGGTACTGACCGCAGACCTTACCATTACCCCGGCTGCTATAACAGGTATTACATTTAATGACGGCAGTTTCGTCTATGACGGCGTGGGCAAGTCGTTATCCGTTACAGGCGACCTCCCTTCGGGCACCATGGTAAATTATACCGACAACATCCGTACGGATGTGGGTACCCAGGAAGTCACCGCAACCATCACCGGCGCTAATTACGAAACACTGGTACTGACCGCAGACCTGACGATCACCCCGAATGTTATAACGGGTATTACCTTTAACAACGGTAGTTTCGTATACGATGGCACGGCCAGGTCACTATCCATCGAAGGGATGCTTCCGGAAGGCACCTCGGTAAGTTATACCGGCAACAGCCGCACGGAGGTGGGTACCCAGGAAGTCACCGCAACCGTCACCGGCGCTAATTACGAAACGCTGGTACTGACCGCAGACCTTACCATTACCCCGGCTGCTATAACAGGCATTACATTTAATGACGGCAGTTTCGTTTACGACGGTACTGCCAGGTTACTGTCTATAGAAGGGATGCTTCCGGAAAGCACCTCGGTAAGTTATACCGGCAACAGCCGCACGGAAGTGGGTACCCAGGAAGTCACCGCAACGATCACCGGCGCTAATTATGAAACGCTGGTGCTGATCGCAGACCTGACGATCACCCCGAATGTTATAACGGGCATTACCTTTAACGACGGTAGTTTCGTATACGACGGCACGGCCAGGTCACTATCCATCGAAGGGATGCTTCCGGAAGGCACCTCGGTAAGTTATACCGGCAACAGCCGCACGGAAGTGGGTACCCAGGAAGTAACCGCAACGATTACCGGCGCTAATTACGAGACACTGGAACTGACTGCCGATCTGGAAATAACACCTCTTGCCATTACGGTAACGGCTGACGATAAAGAAAAAGTTTACGGGGCAACCGACCCGGAACTGACCTATACTTATACCCCGGAACTGGTAACCGGTGACAGTTTCAGCGGAACGCTGGTACGTGAGGCGGGAGAAGAAGCAGGAACGTATAGCATACACCTGGGCACGTTGGCCCTGAATGCCAATTATATACTGACTTTTGAAAGTGCAACACTGGAGATCGTTAAGGCTCCTGTAAACAACATTACCTTTAATGATGAGGTTTTTGTATACGATGGCACCCTGCACCAACTAGCCATTACAGGCACTTTGCCCGAAGGCACATCTGCCAGCTATGAAAATAACGGCCGTACCGATGCGGGAATGCAGGAAGTTACGGCTACCGTCACCGGCGAGAACTATGAGACCCTGGTACTGACTGCCGTACTGACCGTAGAAAAAGCCCCCCAGCTTATCGACTTTGCCCCGATTGCAGACAAGGACCTGGAGAACGATCCGGATTTTCAGCTGGAAGCTACGGCAAGTTCCGGCCTGCCGGTGAGGTATACCTATACTTACCTGTCCGCAGACCCGCCTGCCGTGATAAGCCCGGACGGAATGGTAAGCCTGTTGAGTTCCGGAGAAGTGGAGATTACGGCACACCAGGAAGGCAGTGCGAATTACCTGCCGGCAAATGCCGTGACCAGGACGTTACGCATCAACAGTTCTAATGCATCCGTCAGCCTGCTGGAAATTAATGGTACGGCATATGACAACCCCGGGGAAGAGACCCATTATATTATGGATTGTGATAACTTTGCCTCACAGGCCGAAGTGCATATATATACCGATGATCCTAATGCAACCGTAAATCCCGGTCGTACCTTTGTCATAGATACTCCCGAAGCGGGCCTTTACAGCCGGGAAGTAACCGTTACTTCGCAAAACGGGGAACAGACCCGGACATACCTGGTTACGGTAGAACGCAGGTTTAACTTTGATGATATCGTAGAACAGAAGTTCAACAATGTCCTTTTGGTCAACAATAACCCGGAAACCAACGGGGGCTACCGTTTTGTGAAATACGAGTGGTTTAAGAACGGGGCGTTGATAGGTACCGGGCAATATTACTCGGCAGGGGATAACAGCAATGACCTGCTGGACCCTACGGCACATTACAGCGTGCGTATGACCACGGATAGCGGCGATGTACTGACCACCTGTGAAGCGGAGATCATCCTGGAAGCCTCCCTGGAGATGAAAGCATATCCGAACCCGGTACTTTCCGGCCAGCTTTTGCATATCATGGCCGACCTGCCGCAGGAAGAACTTTCGCAGCTCTCCATCCGGGTATATAACCAGAGCGGTAAAACAGTATTGCAAACCACGGGCAAGAGCAAGGAAACAGCACTCTCGCTTCCACGCCTTCCGGGCGTGTACCTGGTGCAATGCCAGACCGGACAGCGACAAAAAACCTTTAAGATCATTGTAAAATAATACAACCTCACGGAGACGCCTGAGTAGAAATTCTGTTTCAAATATTAACCGTTAACGGTTTCAGGCGTCTCTTTTTAAAAAGACAAAACAGTTATGGCACTAAAAAATACCACAGGTCTCCCTGCTTCTGTAATACTGATGATAATTATGGGACTTACCACCACGCTAGGTTCCGCCCAGAACCGTAACGAATTGTCCGTCTTTATTTCCGGTCCGTTCCAGTCCCTGCGGTCCGATGCCGGCGAAGGAGGAGAATACCACTCCCGTAACGGCGGAAGTTTTGGTATAGGGTATGGTTATGCCCTTAACAAAAACTGGAGCCTGTTGCTGAATGCCGAAATACAGTTGTACCGCTCCGCCTGGAGCTACGAAGGTTTTGCAGATGCCTATGAAACTACGGATATCGAAGGAGATGCCATGGAGTTTCGCTACAGGTTTTCGGGGTACAGGGAAAAACAAAAAGCGTATGTTGCCGAGATACCGCTACTGTTGCAATATACCAGTAATGGTATGCATACACAGTTTTATGCCGCGGCAGGTGTCGGTATCGGGTTTAGTCTTGATGCGACGTACAGTGCGGATTACGATCGGTTGAGTACCAGTGCGTATTACCCGCAGTGGGATGCGGAATTGCACGCACCCAAATTCATGGGGTTTGGTAACTACGGCAGCGGACATGTAGCTTCCCGTGACCTGGAGCTTAAAAATTCGTACACCTTAAAACTGGAAACAGGTATAAAACAACTTCTTAATGACAAGAATGCCCTCTACCTGGGCGTATACCTGAATTACGGCCTCAATGATCTGTCCGATGGAGAAACAGCAGCATCGGTACTGACCTATCAGCCGGACAACCCGTCGGATTTTGACATCAGTTCGCTGACCACTTCTTCCAATACATCCTCTGGCGATAAGCTCCGGGCCGTGGGCTTCGGGCTGAAGCTGCGGTACGGTTTCTCCTGGTAAAATCCCGGTTCCTGGAGAAAGAAAAAACAAAAGGCTCCTCCCTTCATCCCGATAATCATTGGGATGAAGAGGGAAGCCTTAAAAAAAGCTAAAAAACGAACAAATTGGCTTCATTAAATGACATCCCTTCTTTAGAGCAATGATATTTAGTTAGTGTTATCGTCATTTTAAAGAGACAGATGTTCGTTCCATATTATAATTAACTAAAAGCTCCTCCCTTGTGATGAAGGGAGGTACCCGGGCGCAGCAACGGGGGGAGGGTTTGAAATCCCGAACCATAGGAATAGCCTTAAACGTAAAGGCAAATACGCCAAAGTTCGGGCTGGTCAAAACTCCCCGCCCCGCAAAGCGGTCCACCCCTCTTCTCCCGATAATCATCGGGATGAAGAGGGGAGCCTTTAAAAAAAAGCTAAAAAAGAACAAATTGGCTTCATTAAATGACATCGCTTCTTTAGAGTAATGTTATTTAGTTAGTGTTATCGTCATTTTAAAGAGACAGATGTTCCATATTATAATTAGCTAAAAGCTCCTCCCTTGTGATGAAGGGAGGTACCCGAGCGCAGCAACGGGGGAGGGTTTGAAATCCCGAACCATAGGTATAGCCTTAAACGTAAAGGCAAATACGCCAAAGTTCGGGCTGGTCAAAACTCCCCGTCCCGCAAAGCGGTCCACCCCTCTTCATCACAAGAGGGGAGCCTTTAAAAAAAGCTGAAAAACGAACAAATATCCTTAACCAAACCGGAGGTTAGGAATAAAACTGATCCTCCGGGAAACCCGGTTAAAACAAGTTTTATAAGCGTCCTTCTTCAAATCATTTCTTCCGCAGTATAAAAGAGTGCTTTCCTTCATAACGATAAGCGATGGAAAGGGCAGGGTAGAGGTGGATAATGGATTTGACAATAGCCAGGCCAAGCCCCGTGGAGTTCTCATTTTGCTCGTTTTTGTAAAAACGCTCGAAGATCCGTTCCGGGTCCAGGGAAGTTTCCCCGGAATTGGAAATGACAATTTCTTTTTCCGAAATAAATATGTCCAATGTTCCGCCTGTTGTATTGTGAACAATGCCGTTTTTCAGCAGGTTGTTTATAAGCACCGTAGCCAGGTCTCGGTTCATCTCCGCTATAAACTCCCCCTTTTCGTCCACGGAAACCGTGATCTTTTTGTGCTCGGTCAGGATCTCAAGGTCGGTCAGCGATTGCTGCACGAGTTCATTGAAGCGGATGCTTTCGGAAGGATGAAACTGCCTGTTCTCTATCCTCGAAAGCATGAGTAAAGAACGGTTTAACCTTTTCAGGCGTTGGAGCGTACGGTTTATTTCGTCTACCTGTACCAGGTCCTGTTCCGAAAGGTCTTGTTTACCCATAAACAATTCCAGTTTGTTCGTGGCGATGGCCAGGGGCGTTTGCAATTCGTGGGAAGCGTTTTCGATAAATTGTTTTTGCTGGGTGTAAACCGCTTCATTCCTTTCGATCATCGCGGAGACCTCGTTGTATAACTCGTCGAACTCCCGGACATTGGCTGTTACGGGTTCCAGGCTTCTGCGACCGCCTATTTTATAATGTTTCAACTGTTCCATAAGGCGATAAAAAGGGTTCCACGCCTTTTTCAGGATAAAGTGATTGATGAGTATAATACTGACTACCAGGGCCACATACAACACCACCAGGGCCGTGAGGAGATCTTCCAGAAGTTCGTCCTCTTCTACCGTAGAGGTATAGATTTCCAACTGGTATTCTTGCCCCTTGACCTGAAAAATGGTTTGTAATACCCGTACCGGTTCATCGTCATCGTCATAAGGCATATACATTTTGGAATTGTATATGTGGGACTTCCGGGAATAATCGCCGGGTGGGAGCGGGGTAATTTTAAAGCGGGCAATATCGTATTCGCGGGTTTGGAGTATTTCCGGGTCACCCTCGGCTTCACGCATAATACGCAGCCTGCTGTCTTTCAGCCCGTCATCTATATTGTCGTATACTTCCTCAATGATATACATATAGAACAATGCGGCCCAGAGCGCGATAATGCCCAGGATGGCAATGACCAGGTAACGCAGTGTATAATTCTTAAGGGAGCGTTTTTGCATGGCTTATATGATTTTGTACCCTACGCCGTATACGGCCTGTATATCGGCTTCGGCCCCGGCATTATTCAGTTTTTTCCGAAGGTTTTTTATTTGAGAATACACAAAATCCAGGCTATCGGCCTGGTCCGTATGATCGCCCCAGACGTACTCGGCAATGGAGGTTTTGGTAATGAGCCGCTGCGGATTGGTAACAAAATAGTACAACAGGTCAAACTCCTTCCGGTTGAGCGCCAGTTCGTGTTTATTGACCTGTACTGTCCTGTTTTCCGGGTCTACGGTAATATTGCGCCAGCCGATGTGCTGTTCCCCGTTCTGGTTCCTCCTCCGTATGGCCGATTTTACACGGGCGTTCAGTTCCGCGAGGTGAAAAGGCTTGGCCAGGTAGTCGTCTGCCCCCAGTTCCAGCCCCAGGACCTTGTCATCTACGGCATCTTTTGCCGAGATAATAATTACAGCCTCCTGTTTTTTCAGTTTTTTGAGCTCCGAGAGCAATTCCAGTCCGCTTCCCCCGGGAAGCATAATATCGAGTAGTATACAGTCATAGGCAAAAGAAATGATCTTATCCAGCGCACTACGGAAGTCGGTAGCAGTCTCTACCAGGTAAGTTTCCTTTTCCAGGGACGCTTTCATAACCTTTACCAGGTCGTGCTCGTCTTCTATAATGAGGATCTTCATAACGCTAAATTACTTAATTTAAACATGTAAAAGTACAGCACAAATTAGGAATGATTTAGGAATGGAGATATGGCAAATAGTGAAATGACCGTTGTTGTGCCATGAATGCACTGATGTTTCCCGGGGTTCCGGGTCCCATCTTTTGCATGCCGCATTGTAAATCTGAAATCGTTTCCGATAGAAGAAAGGATATGCTTCTGAAGTCTATGACTTCATCCGGATAAAAAAGCCTTCGGGATGGCAGGTTCCGAAGGCTTCTGAAAATAGGGGCCGACCGCATTCCGACCAACCCCACAGATAAAAAATAGTGGGTATGTTATTTACTCCTGGTTCCAGCCGCCACCCAGCGCACGGTACATATTAACCACCGCGCTCATCTGCTGCATCTTGGTCTCAACCAGTTCAAACCTCGATTCCAGGGCATCCCTTTGGGTAAGCAATACCTCCATATAATCGGCTCTTGCGGACCTGAATAGGATGTTGGAAATATCGATAGACTGGATAAGGGCATCTACTTCTTTGGATTTCAGGTCGTAGCTTTTCTCCAGGTTGCTTATTTTGGCCAGTTGGTTGGCCACTTCTATATAAGCGTTCAGGATAGTACGCTCATAGTTATAGACCGCCTGTATCTGCTTGGCATTGGCGCTGTAATAGGTGGCCTTTATCTCGTTCCTGTTAATCAAAGGAGCCGTAAGGTCCCCGGCAACCGAGTAGAGCAGGGACTCCGGGGTACGGAGCAGGTACTTGGGATTAAAGGCCTGGTAGCCTATCCCCGCGGAGATACCCAACGAGGGATAAAAACGGGCTTTGGCCACTTTTATATCCAGCTTGGAAGCAACGAGTTCCAGTTCCGCCTGTTTGATATCCGGCCGGTTTTCCAGCAATTGCGATGGCAATCCGGAATGCACCTGTTCGGGGACCAGGTCACTGAACGCTTTGGAATCCCTTTCTATAGACTGAGGATACCGGCCTACGAGAAAATTGATCCTGTTTTCGGTTTCCGTGATCTTTTGCTGTATATCGAATTGCAGGCTCCTGGTGTGCAGCACCTCCGCTTCGAATTTACGCACGGCCAGTTCGTTGACCCGTGCAGCTTGTTTCTGCAACCTTACGATCTTGAGCGCGTTGGTCTGGATGTCGATGTTCTGTTTAACGATATCCAACTGGTTGTCCAGGGCCAGTAACTCGTAATAGGAGTTGGCAATTTCCGCGATCAAGTTAGTGATCACAAAGTTTTTCCCCTCCATAGTAGACAGGTACCGGCTTACCGCTGCTTTTTTAGCATTGTGCAGTTTGCCCCAGATATCGATCTCCCAGGAAGCATAAGCGCCAACCAGGTAGTCCTGTAAAGGTTCCGGCATTTCCCGGCCGGGTTTGATGTCCGTAGTAGCTTCGCTGGCCCCTAGGCTCGTATAGCGGGCCTTTTTGTCAACTGCGGCGCCCCCTTTAAGGCCTATGAATGGCAGGTATTCTCCCTTTCGGGCCCTGACCTCGTTCCTGGCGATCTCCAGTTCCTGAAGGGTGATGTTCAGTTCCTGGTTGTTTTGCAACGCCTCACTGATAAGGGTGTCGAGATACGGATCGATAAAGTACTCCCGCCATTTTATCCGGGCAGAATTTAAGCTGTCTTTCGATTGATTTGCATACTGAACCGGGACCGTTGTGTCTTCCTGTACGGTTTCTAAAGTTGGCGCGCAGGAATACAGTGTAGCCAATGCAAAAATCCCAACCAAAGATGCTTTGCTATAGTGTACTCTGTTTTTTTTATTCATCGTCTGATCTTTTCATTAATTTTTTCAAAAGCTTATTCATTTTACTGATCCTGGTTTGCAACTTGCTTTCTCCTTCACTTAGCCGCATGAATTCTTCCGAAACGGGTTCGGTGTCCTCATCCCTGATAAGTTCTTTCCCGTCTGACATTTTTGCAAAAACATAGTACAGTCCCGGGATGACCAATACCCCCAGTATGGTTCCTATAAGCATTCCTCCCATGGCAGAACCACCTATGGTCCTGTTTCCTATGGCCCCGGCTCCTGTAGCGACTACCAACGGAATTAGTCCGGCAATAAAAGCAAATGAAGTCATCAGTATGGGTCTGAACCTTGCCCTGGCGCCTTCAATGGCGGCATCCAGGATAGAGGCGCCGTCCCTTCGCTTCTGGACGGCAAATTCAACGATCAGCACGGCATTCTTACCTAAAAGACCGGCAAGCATGATAACACCGATCTGGGCATACACATCGTTGGCCAGTCCCATAAGCTTCAACAACAGGAAGGAACCGAAGATACCTACGGGCAACGAGAGGATTACGGCCAGTGGCAACATGAAACTTTCGTATTGTGCGGCAAGTACCAGGTATACAAAAATGAGTACGACGGCAAATATGTATATAGACTCATTCCCGCGGGATGCTTCATCATAAGAGAGGCCTTCCCATGCGACATCATATCCTCTTGGCAGCGTTTGTTCAGCAACTTCTTTTATGGCGTTGATAGCATCTCCCGAAGTATACCCGGGTGCCGGAAGCCCACGGATAGATGCGGAATTATACAGGTTATACCGGGTGATCTCATTAGGCCCCAGTTTCTTTTCCATGGTCATAAAAGCGGAATACGGCACCATTTCGCCTTCCTCGTTCTTTACATAGAGTTTTTCCAGATCGGAAGGCATTCCTCTGTACTCCGGGGCTGCTTGTGTGTATACTTTAAAGAACCTACCGTATTTAATAAACCCTTGTTCGTATGTACTACCGATCAGGATATTCAGGTTTTCCATGGCTTTTCCGATAGAAACGCCTTTCTGCATGGCCACTTTGTTGTTGATCTTTAACTCGTATTGTGGGTAATTTGCGGCAAAAAAGGTAAACAGCCCGGTGATTTCCTTACGTTTTCTCAGGGCATCCATAAAGTTGTCATTGATTTTTTCGAACTCCTGGAAATCCGTACCGTTTGTTTTATCGAGCAAACGCATGGCGAAACCTCCTGAAGAACCGAAGCCGGGAACTGCCGGTGGCTCGAAGTACTCGATAATAGCCCCGAGATCTTTGGTCTCTTCCTCCAGTTCTTCCATAATTTCATGAACGCTGTGTTCGCGTTCGGACCAGGGTTTCAGGTTAATGAGACAGGTCCCCGCATTGGAACCCCGTCCTTCGGTCATGATCTCATATCCCGCCAATGAAGAAACCGATTCAACACCTTCTGTTTCTTCACAGATCTTCTGTAATTTCCTGGCTACTTCATTGGTACGTTCCAATGTGGCCCCGGGAGGGGTCTGTATGATGGCATAGATCATCCCCTGGTCTTCATTGGGAATAAATCCTGCCGGTAATACCTGGTTCGTTAAAAAGATACCGACACAAAAGGCTATCAGCATACCAAAGGTAATGACCCTTCGGTTGACGATTAATTTCAGCACGTTTACATATTTACCTGTCAGTTTATCAAACTTGCCGTTAAACCAATCTATAAACTTATCGACAGGGGATTTTCTCCTGGCCTTTCCGTGATTATTTTTTAACAGCATGGCACATAATACCGGGGTAAGCGTAAGCGCTACCACTGCAGATAATATGATGGCCCCTGCCATAGTGATCGAGAATTGACGATAAAATACCCCTACAGGCCCCGTCATGAATGAAATAGGTATGAATACCGAGACCATAACCAGTGTAATGGCAACAATAGCGCCTCCTATTTCTCCCAATACGGCATAGGATGCTTTGTATGGTGAGAGGTTCTCTTCTTCCATCTTCACGTGGACTCCTTCTACCACCACAATGGCGTTATCTACCACAATACCAATGGCCAGTACCAGGGCAAAAAGCGTAATCAGGTTTATGGATAGTCCGAACAGTTGCATAATAAAGAAGGTACCTATCAGGGATACCGGTACGGCTATAATGGGGATAATCGTGGAACGCCAATCTCCTAAAAAGAGGAATACCACAATGGCCACAAGGATAAAGGCATCTCTCAACGTATGCAATACCTGTTCGATGGAGGCATCAAGGAAGTTAGAGACATCATAACCTATCTTATATTCCACCCCGGGGGGTAAGTCTTCTTTCAGCTCCTGTAATTTTGTTTTGACATCTTTAATAACGTCACTACCGTTACTTCCGAAAGTTTGCTTCAGCACGATGGAGGCGGAAGGTTTGCCGTCCAGATTGGAATAAATATCGTAAAACTCGCTACCCAGTTCTACATTGGCTACGTCCTTGAGTTTTAAAATTTCGCCTTCATCGTTGGCACGGATAATAATATTCTCATAATCTTCGGGCTCATTATACCGCCCTTGATACACCAGCACGTATTCCAGCGACTGGGTCTTTTTACCCGAACTTCTTCCGAGTCGTCCCGGGCGTGCAATAATACTCTGTTCATCCATAGCCTCCAGGACCTCTTCTGCGGAGACTTTATAGGCTCTCATACGGTCCGGCTTTAACCAAACCCTCATCGCATATTTTCGGCTACCGAGTATCTGTGCGCTGGCTATACCGTTTATACGCTGGATTTCCGGCACTATTTTAGTGTATGCATAGTTGTAAAGAAACTTTTCATCGTTCTTTTTTTCTTTACTGAATAAATTCACATACATAAGCATACTGGGCTGCACGGGTGTGATAACAACCCCTTCCCGTTGTACGAGCTCCGGGAGCAAGGGCATCACCTGGTCTACCCGGGTCTTGACACGAACTACGGCCTGGTTGGGATCGGTCCCCGGTTCGAAAATGATACGCAGGGTCCCTTCACCCGCACTGGTAGCATCCGAAGCGATATAACGCATGCCCTGAACACCGTTTATGGACGTTTCCAGAGGAATGAGCGTTGATTTTACCAATACATCCGCACTGGCCCCGGGGTACGCTATAAAAATATTGACTGTTGTCGGGGCTATTTGCGGAAATTGTGATATGGGTAGCTGTTTTATGGCCAGTAAACCGACAAAAACAATGACTACCGATAGGACAATGGCCAATACCGGTCTCTTTATAAATTTAGCAAACATTTTACGCTGTTTTTATAGGTTTGAATTACTCTGCATACATGTCCAGGTTCGCCATCACTTTTTTCGGTTCTTCAACTTTATAAGCGATCTTTTCACCGTCCTTCACCATCCGGATTCCTTCGAGTAATATTTTGTCGTTGACAGACAATCCTTTATCTACAATAAATAAATGTGGTAATTCTGCTTTTATGGCAATCTCCCTTTGTTTAACACGGCCATCATTATCGATTACAAAAACAAATTTTTTGCTCAGGATCTCAAAGGTGGCTTTCTGGGGTATTATCAAGGCATCCACAAAAGGGACTTTCATAAGAATGCTTCCGGTTTCGCCATGTCTTAAAAGCGCCTTGGGATTAGGGAAAGTGGCCCGGAAGGGGATATTCCCGGTTTCGTTGTCAAAGTCAGCTTCTATGGTCTCTACGACTCCCGGTTGTTGAAAAAGCCGGTTGTTTGCCATCAGGAAGTTAACAGCCGCCGGATTATCTTCTTCGGCTTTCGACATATAATCGAGGTATTCGGATTCGGTAACATTGTAGTACACCCATACTTTACTGTTGTCTGACAGGTTAGTCAGTAGTTCCCCTTCTTCGAGATAGCTACCTTGTCTTACGTGAAAGCGGTCGATAATACCATCAAAGGGGGCCCTGATCTCGGTAAACTGCAGATGCACCCTGGAAAGTTCCATTTCTGCCTTGGCTTTATCCAGTCTTGCTTTGTCCATAGCCAGTTCGTTCGGGGCCACAACATCACTGTCTGCCAGCTTCTTGGTATTCTGGTATTCGATTTCCGCCAGTTCGGTTTCGGCCTGGGCTTTTTGCAGTTCGGCCTGATAGAGGTTGGGCATAATACGGAATAACAACTGTCCTTTTTTAACAAATTGCCCTTCGTCTACATAAATGTTTTGCAGATAACCTCTTTCCTGGGCCCGCAGTTCTATGTGCTGTATGGAATGTACCTGTGCCACATAGTCTTTGGTGATCAGGGTGTCCTTTTTTATAGGATTGGTGACAAGGTACTTTGTGTCCTCTTCTTTCTTTTCTTTTTTAGTGCTGCAACTCGTATGGCACAATAGGGCACACAAGCCTGTAAGCATGAGAATTTTCTTCATCACAACTTTAGTTTTTTAGTGATACAGTTTTTGGTAGATGATTTTTGTGGTATGATATAAGAATGGTATAGGAATACAGGTCTTTTAGCCATAAAAATGGGCAAAGCGTATTTCCGTACCAAAAAAATACGAAAGGGAAGTGCAGCCAAAAATCCTTATTAGGAAATGCCTGCTAAAAGATAAATCATAACCGGAATACGCGAAACCGGATATATAAGGGTGTTAATGATAAAAAGCGGGAAAAATGCCTGGAAAAAAACAGGCGTTTGTTGGCGTGGTAAAGAAAACTGCCAAAAATAAGGGTATAAAAAAGAGCAGTAATATGCATATTGCTGCTCCCGGAATATTTTTTCAACGAGATTAACTCGTTATATTCTTCTTCGATATTTCTTTCTTCGGTTTCGTGTCCCCGTTTTTCCCGGTTGAGGGAAACGGAGCGGATAACGAAGTCCGGATTGTCCTGTATGGCATCAAAACCGGCGAACTCATAGCTCTCCATGTTTGATACCGGGGCAATGCAAGAAACGTCATCCCGATCTACGTGAGCGTGGAGAAGATTGTATCCACTCAAAAGAAAAACGCTCAACGATATAAAAAACCGAATTACTAATTTCATATCGGGGTCAAAACTAAAGAAAGTTAATTAGCCAGACAAGAGGTTATTCGTTAAATAATGTTAGATTTTCGTAAAGCTTATTTTAAAAAGGTGTTTTTTGAATTTATTGAAGTTTTTTCTTTCAATTTTCCGATGTTTTCAAAGGGAAAAACATATTTTCTTTATTATTTTTTATGTTATCCCCTTGGAAAAGAGGGGTGATGAAGTAATTTACGGTAAGCATGTTCCTTGTTCTTATGAGCTCATACAAAAGCAAAGAGACCACAATAATTATTGTAGCCTCTTTACTGTAAAAATACTTTTTAACTAAAGAATGTTATTCCGTTATTTCTGAATCCATTCTCCGTTTTCGTTAGCATAAAGAACGCTGGCTTCTTCACCGATGGTTACTTCCAGTTTGTATTCTTTAGCTTCGTTTACAGATGCCTTGTCTATAGTAGCTCCGGCATAATCTTTCTCTAGAGCCTCTGTAATGGCAGCAGGAACTTCATCTGCGGAAATTTCCGTAAACTCTTCCTGGTTAACTGTAATTACCAGGTTCTCGTTAGCATCTATAGTAGTTGCTGCCTGTGTAGCAAATCCTCCTAAAACTAATGCTGCTGCTAAAAATAAATTTTTCATGATCTTATATTTTTTGATTAAACTTAATTGTTTGTAGTTAGTATATAGAGATTTTCGTGCCATAAAAGCAATTGTCTATTAATGCTCTGTCTTTTAGTTGTTTATGGTTTTTCAGATATGTGTAATAAGTGTGTAACTCTTGATGTATGGGATGTTTATGTGTAAAGAATATACATTTTACAGGTATCGTAACGATATAAATGTCTATAATACAGTAGATAATACCTTTGGAATAAAATAAACCGGGGTGTATCTTTCTCCGGTTTTAAAAGAGAAAAGTCGGGAGAGAACAAGGTCTATCTGCCTTTTTCTCATACTCACCGGACCTATTATCCTTTTTATAAGTCGATAATTCCTATTTATCCGTGAATCCATGGCTAAAACTTAAAGTAATTTCAATGAAATTGGTCTGCCACCGAAGGCAGGGTCTTAACCAGACAATAAAAGAATCCCCAAACTCCTACTCTTTAGTTCGCCCCTGGAAAGAGCATAAAACAAAATAATTTTTCGGATATTCGTGTGTAGAAGGGATATAATGACACCATAACCATCGGATACAATGCAAACGGAATACGATGCCATAGTAGTAGGATCGGGTCCGAACGGCCTTGCTGCCGCAATAAAACTCCAGTCCGAAGGCCTGAAGGTTTTGCTGGTGGAAGGAAAAGACACGATTGGAGGGGGAATGCGGACCATGGAGCTGACCCTGCCCGGATTCCGCCACGATGTCTGCTCCGCCATTCATCCCACTGCTATTGCTTCTCCTTATTTATCGCAACTTCCGCTTCACGAACACGGCCTGGAATACATTCTGCCCGAAGTGGACTGCGCACATCCTTTTGACGACGGTTCGGCGGCTCACCTGGAACGTTCGGTAAAGCGAACAGCAAATTCATTAGGTTCCGATAAAGAGGTATACCTGGATGTATATGGGCCGTTTAAAAAATACTGGGAACAGATAGCCCCGGATGTACTGGGGCCTTTGTCCATCCCTTCACACCCGGTAAAAATGCTGAAATTCGGATTGAAAGCCCTTCAACCGGCCACAAGGTTCGCAAATCGCTTCACCACGGAGAAGGGCAGGGGATTATGGGCCGGTATGGCAGCCCATTCGTTACAGCCTTTGACAAACTGGACTACTTCGGCCACAGCGCTTGTGCTTTCCGTATCCGGGCACATGGGAGGCTGGCCCATAGCAAAAGGAGGTTCGCAAAGCATCGCCAATGCCCTTGCTTCTTATTTCTCCTCTTTGGGCGGTACCATCCAAACCGGGTTATATGTAAGGTCGTTGGAACAATTACCATCTGCCCGGGCCGTTCTGTTAGATGTTACGCCCCGTCAGTTGCTGGAGATTGCCGGACATAAATTTTCTACGGTGTACAGGTGGCAGTTAAAACGCTATCGTTACGGAATGGGCGTATTTAAAATAGATTGGGCCCTCGATGGTCCCATACCCTTTACGGCGGAAATCTGCAGAAAGGCGGGGACGGTGCACCTGGGGAACACGATGGAAGAGATAGTGCATTCCGAAAGGGAAGCGGGGAGAGGGAAGTTAGCCGATAAGCCTTTTGTATTGCTGGCCCAGCAAAGTTTGTTCGACACGACCAGGGCGCCAAAAGGAAAACATACCGCTTGGGCCTATTGCCATGTACCTCATGGTTCTGCGGAAGACCGTACTGCCGTTATTGAAAACCAGGTAGAACGTTTTGCCCCCGGGTTCAAAGATTTTATCCTTGCCCGGAACACGATGAATACCGGGGAGATGCAGGCGTATAACCCTAATTATATAGGAGGGGATATTAATGGCGGACTTATGGATATCCGCCAGCTTTTTACCCGTCCTGCGCTTAGGAGATCCCCATACCGCACCTCTGCAAAAGGCTTGTATCTCTGTTCATCTTCCACGCCACCGGGAGGCGGGGTACATGGAATGTGTGGGTATCATGCTGCCATTAGGGTGTTGAAAGACATGGGAATCGGGACGGAGAACCCGGCCCGTAAACAATAAAAGCTGAAATATCCCTGCACAAACCCCACCGTATGATCTATTTCACCACAGTTTCCGGTTCTTTCTCCCGGTATACCGTAGGGGGCACCCCGTAAAATTCCTTAAAACCGGAGGAGAACTTCGATACATTGGAAAAGCCTGTGGCATAAGCGACCTCCGTTACACTCAGGTTTTTTGAAGTTAACAGTTCGCCGGCCTGTTTCAGACGGATGTTCCGGATAAAGTCGCGGGGAGACTGGTTGGTGAGTTCTTTTAATTTCCGGAACAGGTGAACACGGCTAATACCGATTTCCGTAGCCATCATTTCCACATGGAGGTCCGGGTTACTGATATTATCGTTGATCAGGCAGGTTACTTTTTGTAACAGTTTTTCGTCTGCCGATTTAATATCAATTTTATAGGTGTTATCTTCTTTGATCTGATTTCCGCTGTATATGTTTTTTAATAATTCCCTGTTTTTTATAAGGTTGCGTACCGTTTTTTTCAGGATCTCCATATTGAAGGGTTTGGAGAGGTAGGCATCCGCGCCGGTGGCCAGTCCTTCGATATTATCGTTTATTGTTGTTTTTGCCGTGAGCAGTATTACGGGGATGTGATTGATATTCACATTTTGTTTGATCCTTTTACAAAGCGTAATGCCATCTATCTCCGGCATTTTCACATCACTGATAATAAGGTCCGGATTTTTTTGCAGGATACGGATAATGGCCTGTTTACCGTTACAGCATTCCGCAATATGGTATAAAGGGGCCAGCTCTTTGTGAAGGTAACTGCGAATGTCCTCATCATCATCTACGATCAGTACGTTGTATTTGGTTTTGGATTGTACGTGCTCGTCTTCGGTGTCCGGATAAAAATTGGTGATATACGGCTCTCGTTTAGGCTCGTATTCCGGCAATAAAATATTCGGTTGCGACGAAGGTTCCATCCCGAAATGATGTGCTTCCAGGGGGATTTCTATGACAAAAGTAGCGCCTTCGGAAGCCGCGTTGCTTTCCGCACGGATGGTACCGTGATGCAGGTTTACGATAGATCGTGTAAAATGCAGGCCTATCCCGGTGCCCTCCGTGGGTTTGTCGGCATTCGGATTCTGATAAAAACGATTAAATATGCGTTTGGTCTCCTCCGGCTTAATGCCGATGCCGTTATCTTTTACGGTTATCCTGGCATAGTCTTCACCATTACTGTGCCTGACCGTTTCCAGTGCCAGCAGAATAGTACCGTTGTCCGGGGTGAATTTAAAGGCATTGGAGAGTACGTTCTGGATCACCTTGTCAAAATATGCAGGGTCAGCGAACATGCAGAGCGAAGGTAGACTGTGACGGAATTCAAAATGTATGTTTTTAGTTTGTATCTGGTCTTCAAAAATGGTACATACTTTATGAATAAAACCGATGATCTCTGTTTTCTGGAATTTCAGGGTTATTTGTCCTTTGTCTATTTTCCGCACATCGATCAGTTGGTTGATAAGGTGGAGGATGCGCTCGGAGTTCCGCTGCATGAGTTTGTAACTTCGCTGCCGGTCCGGGTCACCGTCGGAACGGATAAGTTTGTTCAGTGGGTTGATGATTAATGAAATAGGAGTTTTTATTTCATGCGAAATATTGATGAAAAATTGTAGCTTGGCTTCATTTATCTGGTTGTGATATTGCTGCTTCCGGATCTTTTGCCGGGTTCTGTACCGCTGATGGATCTGGTGGTAGATCAGGATACCTATAAGTATGGCAAGCACCACATAGCATATTTTTGCCAGTATCGATATATACCACGGGGGATGAATGATTACGGTAATCTCCTCGGGAACCGAAAAAGTCTTGTTTTCCCTGGCTTTTACCCGGAATGTATAAGTCCCGGGGACGAGGTCGTTAAAAGTAACGTTATTACTCATCTGTCTCAGGCTCACCCAATCGTTCCGGTTCAGGGAATAGTAATAGGTGATCTTTTCCGGAGAGGTAAAATTGGTAGTAGCAAATTCAATGCTGAACGTATTGTCGTGATAGGCCAGTTGTACGGTGTCGGATTCCGTGATATTTTTATCGATAATATCATGATTTCCCGATTTCATTCCCTTTTTTATTTCCTTGTTTTGGACATAAAATGCCGTAATTTTTACATCAGGTGTTTTTCCGCCGTCTTTTATAGACCCGGGGTCAAAAAGGGTTACCCCGTTGGTCCCGCCGAAAATAATTTCCCCGGAATGATCGGAGTAGACTGCTCCTTTACTGAATTCATTTCCCTGCAAACCATCATTGATGTAATAATTGGTAAAATGTTGTTTTTGAGTATCCATTTTGGATATGCCGTAATGTGTACTTACCCACAGGTTACCTTTTCCATCTCCTTTGACAGCACAGATAAAGTCGCTGGACAAGCCATCGGCATTTGTGAATTTTTTCAGGCCTCCCGGGTCATGGGATTTTCGGAACAAACCTTCTGAAGTACCTATCCAAAGATCTTTTTGAGTGTCTTTATAAAGCGTATAAATAATATTTTTACGGAGTGTGTGGTTGGAATGTTCCCCGGTTGTAAAGGACATGGTATTGAGGTCGAGGAAACTCAGGCCGTCATAGGTGCCGATATACAACCGGTTGTCGTCCGTGTATAGCAAACAGTTTATCCATTTGTTGTGTAGCCGGTCATCCGCTTTGTCACCGGATCCGCGGCAGTGCCTGGTGACTTTGCGGGTTTGCAGGTTAAGGGAAAACAATCCTGCACCCATAGAACCGATCCAAAGGTTTTTGTCCTTGTCTTCTGTAATGGCATAAATGCTTTCCACTTTGTGTGACTGATCGTCAACAATCTGGTCCACGTAATCAAATTTCCCTGTTTCCCTGTTTACTTTTGCCAGGCCTTTCAAATAAGAACCTATCCATAAATTGTGTTCCGAATCTTCGAAAACCGACATAATGGTAGCAGGAGCGTTCGGAGGAGCGAAATGCGCTATCTGCCTGCCATCCGGGGCTACACCGTACAGGCCGTCTCCGTCCGTGCCCACCCACAAAATACCCTGGTGATCTTTAAATACTGACATGACACAATTGGAACCAATGGCATTATTTTGAGCGGATTGGTAACCTATATATTTAAAATTATTGGAGGTGGAAGGAATTAACATAATCCCTTTCTGATAAATGCCCAACCAAAGATTTCCGGACAGGTCTTTTGTTATGGAATGCACCTTTGCCCGGGAGAAGTCAAATTTATCTACCCCAGGGTTCAGGTCGCTTATTTGCCGGTTTTGGGTATTGAACAATTTAATGCCTTCTCCGTCCGTACCAATGAGAATTTCGTTTTCGCCGTTTACATATAGTGTTTTTACGGGTAGCTGGTTTCGCTCCTGTAGCGTTACGGGATGGAAGTTTTTATGTACTTTATCGTATTTAAAAAGTCCTTCATTGAGGTTCCCGGTATATATATCCCCGTTTTTGAGCTGGCAAATGCTGGAAATGTTTCCTTCTCCCGTATTGTCAGTAAAAAAATTATTCGTTTTCTTATCCGGAGAAACTTGAAAAAGTCCCTGGTCGTGGGTAAGTATCCACAAATTTCCGGAATCATCTTCAAAAAGTTTTGTGATAAAGTCCGACGAGATTAACGGGTCCATGCGTATTCCGGAATACTGTTCATTTTCCTTTTTCAATAAAAAAATCCCGAACCCTGAAGTGCCGATCAGAATATCTCCGTTCTTCCGTTCCGTGATCGATGTTATATGAGGTTGCAGCCTGGTTTTATCCCTGTTATAGATAGGGATTTCGGTAAAAGACTGCGTATCGTAATCATACATTTGCAGTCCGTTGAAAAAACCGAATAACAGGTGGTTTTTACGGTCTTCAAAAATAACGCGGACGTAATTGTTTAAAATGGAGGAAGTATCGTGTTCATCATGCTTTATTTTTCTGAATTTGGCCCCGTCATAACGGTTCAGCCCGTCTTCTGTAGCTATCCAGATAAAACCTCTGGAATCCGAATAGACCTGGTTGATAAGACTGCTCGACAGTTCGGCATCGGTGGAGTATAATTTCCCCGATTGCGCCCATGCTATCGGAATAAAAAGCAAGCAACTTACGGCCCTGAACAAAGCCGGACCGGTGAAAGTGATTAGGGACTTAAAATACCTGGATGCTATATTCTTTATCATGGTGGTCGCGCTGAAATTAAACTAAAAACAGACTGGTATATAATTTCTATTAATCCTCCGACACGGTTGTCATGTACTAAAAAACGGAACGGTTTTCCGGTTTTGTAAACGTCGCTCTTAAACCTATGTGATGTATTGCATATATACCATATAGTTTTAATGACTACAATGTATTGCTATTTTTTGATATTCTCAATTTTTATGCTAAAAAAATATTAACAGTGTCCGTGTAGTACGCCTTTTTAAATGATTTAAATAATACGGAGTGTTTATTAATACTGTTATGCAGTAGAATTTGATAGTTGGTATGATTATCAGGGGGTAAGCTCGTTAAGAAAGGAAGATTGGATTTGATGGTAATATGATATTTATTTTTAAATAGATGTTTAAATTGTTATTTGTCACTAAAAATGATTGAAAAATACTGTTTTTATATTTTATGTAGGTTAATTATTGTTAAATGTAATGTGGCCTGGAAATATTGTAACGTACCGGAAAGAAATTGTAACCTGGCGAATACCCTTATTGAATCCGAAGAAATAATTTTATAACCGGCGAAATGATAAAGTAAACCGGTATCCGTACCGTGTTGTTTTATTGTTACGGCACAACCAATAAAAAAGTATCCCGGTGATCGTTAGCGAGAAGCTTTCATTACTCATTTAATTATTAAAATCTATCAGAAAACCAACCATGCCAAAATTTGCGACCTGTTCGTTACGGTTTAAAAGCCTGTTCCTTACAATTTTATTTGTACAATTAGCTGCCTGCGGACGGAAAGAGAAGGAGAAAGAAGGGGAGCAATGGGATGCCCGGACTGCATACTTTGATTATTTTCACTACAATGGTGAGGATGATTTTTACAAGGAGAATCCCTTACCGGACGCAACATCTTTTTATAATCCTATTCTTCCCGGATGGTATTCGGATCCCAGTATTTGCAGTAATGGGGAGGATTATTTTTTAGTAACAAGTACCTTTTCCTATTTTCCCGGAGTTCCCATCTTTCACAGCAAAGACCTGGTAAACTGGGAGCAGATCGGAAATATACTGGACCGTCCTTCTCAGCTGAAACTTGATGGGCAACGGGTCAGTGAAGGTATTTTTGCTCCCGCCATTAGTTACAATCCGCATAATAAGACCTATTACATGATAACCACCAACATTGGTGGAGGGAATTTTTTTGTAAAGACCAAAGACCCTTTCGGCGAATGGTCCGATCCCGTATGGCTTCCGGATGTTCACGGTATTGACCCTTCTTTCTTTTTCGATGATGACGGAAAGGCGTATATAGTTAATAACGATGAACCCGACGGAGGGTCTACCTACGAAGGCCACCGTGCTATCCGTATCCTGGAATTTGATGTGGAAAGCGAAAAAACGACAGGTGTCAGTAAAATGCTTGTCAATGGTGGTGTGGCTTTAAAAGAAAAGCCGATCTGGATAGAAGGCCCGCATGTTTATAAGATAGACGGCAAATACTTTTTGATGTGTGCCGAAGGAGGGACCTCCGTGAATCACCGGGAAGTGATATTTTCTTCGGAAACTGCTATGGGGCCGTATAAGCCCTGGGATAAAAATCCCATTCTTACCCAAAAACACCTCGATCCGGAAAGGCCCTTGCCTGTTACCTGTGCCGGCCATGCTGATCTCATTCAAAAACAGGACGGCGAATGGTGGGCCGTATTCCTGGCATGCCGTCCCATAGAAAACGAATTTGAAAACCTGGGCAGGGAAACGTTTTTAATGCCCGTACGCTGGAGCGAAGATGGATTCCCTTATATGACCCGGGAAGATGAAGTTGTGCCCCGAATACTGAAAATGGAAGGGACGAAACGAAAAGATAAGATGACCTTCGGGAATTTTTCGGTAAAAGAAGAGTTTAATGCCGGACAACTGCCCCCGGAATGGATGACTTTACGCGGACCGGCAGATAGCCTGTACTCCTTAAAAGACAAACCGGACTACCTGGCCCTTAAATGTACAGATGTAAATACCACCGAATTAAGGGAACCGGCTTTTGTTTCCAGAAGAGTACAACACCATAAGTTCGAATGTGAGACCACATTGCATTTTGTTCCGGAAATAGAAAATGACCGGGCCGGATTGTTATTGTTTAAGGATGAAAAACATCAATACGGATTACTGGTACGAAAAAAAGGTGGAGGAATGGAAGTATCCGTTCAAAAGATCAGTCCCGAAGGGATGGAAATACTCGGAAGCCGGGATATTCCGGCAAGCGAAGCTTCCGTGCCTGTTGAACTGAAAATAATTTCATCAGGTAAATACTTTGATTTTTTCTGTAAACAGGGAGAAAATGATTGGAGCAGGGTGGCAGGCCGGGTACCTGCAAGACATTTATCCACCGCCAATACATTTGGCTTTACAGGCACCACTGTAGGGATGTATGCCAGTTCCAAAGAGTTTTAAAACGTAATAAAGGTTTCATAGACGATGTCATGGAACCTTTCCGCACCCCAGTATTTTTTCGAACCTACCGACTCATGTTAATTATAGTACACGAAGTTTAACCAGTCAAAAATTAAAAACCGGGCTTGTAAACAAGAAGAACTTCTTTGTGGAATGCCGCTGTTCTTTTATAGTTGCCTTCCGCATACGCCTTGGGTTTTAATTAACCTTTAAAATCAAATTCTATGCAAAGTGTAATTCTACAACCTTTTTTGCAATGGAGGTATTTATGGTTTCTCCGGATCGCCTGCCTCCTGATATTCCTGCTATTTCTTACGGTCAGCGCCAGCGCGCAGCAAACCGTAACCGGGCAGACCCTGGACGAATCCGGTACGGAACTCCCGGGAGTGAGTGTCAGGGTAAAAGGTAGTAATACCGGAACCGTCAGCGACTTCGACGGTAATTATTCCATTGAAGTACCCGGAGGCAATGCCGTGCTTGTATTTTCCTATATCGGGTTTAAAACTACAGAAATAACCGTTGGAGGACAATCCACCGTGAATGTTACTATGGAAGAAGACTTACAACAACTCGATGAAGTGGTTGTTGTAGGCTACGGAACCCAGCGAAAAGAAGCTGTAACCGGATCGGTTGTTTCCGTAAGCGGAGATATGATGCGCGAAGTGGCTACACCCAATATCACACAGTCCCTGCAAGGGCGTATGCCGGGGGTAGAGATATCGCAAACATCGTCCCAACCGGGGGCCACCATGCAGATACGCATACGTGGCACACGCTCCCTCACGGCCAGTAACGATCCGTTGGTGGTACTGAACGGCGTTCCCTTTACCGGATCTATCGCAGATATAAACCCTGCAGATATCAAGAGCATTGATATCCTTAAAGACGCTTCGTCCACAGCTATTTATGGTTCCCGCGGGGCCAACGGTGTTGTCCTGGTGACAACCAACCAGGGGTATAGGGGTCAGGAAGCCAAGATAAGTTATAGTGGTTATTTCGGAACACGGTCCGTTTTTGCCAAATATCCCATGATGAACGGCCCGGAATTCGTAGCGCTTCGTGAGGCTGCCGGTCTGTATGAGAACGGCCCCGATGAATTTAACGATGTTGATACGGATTGGCAGGACCTGTTTTACCGAACGGGTATCCTGACCAGTCACGATATAACTGTTACCGGAGGAGGCGAAAAAGGAAGCTTTAACTTTGGCGTGGGATACCTTAAAGACGAAGGCGTCATCCCAACACAGCAATATGAACGTATTTCATTGCGGACGACACTTGACCAGCAGATCGGGGAGCACCTCCGTGTGGGGTTAAGTTCAAACAGTAACTATAATGTTAGCGAGGGTAACCAGATCGGCGTCGGGGGGCCGTTGGGCATGTCGCCTATTATTGACCCGTATAACGAAGACGGTACTTTAAAACGGAACGTAAGCTCGGCCCTGGATGATTCCTGGGTATATACCCGCGGAGTGATCGAAGGATTGGGAGACCGGTGGGTGAGTGAGACCAGGGGATTTGCCACATACAATTCCCTTTATGGCGAAATAAGCATCCCCTGGGTTGAAGGTCTGAAATACCGTATGAACCTGGGACTGGACTATCGCCAGTCCAACGGAGGTGCTTTTCAGGGACGGGGAATAAACAGTGTCAATGAAGATACCCCTTCAACGGCTTCCGTAAGCAATTCACATACGTTTCACTGGTTGATCGAACACCTGTTGACTTACGACCGCACCTTTGCCGACAAACACAATATAAATGTAACGGCTCTGTATTCTACCGAGCAGAATAAGTATACCAGGTCACGCATGGCAGCAAGGGACATCCCCGCCGAACAATTTCAGTTCTACAATCTGGGGCATGCCGATGGTGAGATCACCATAAACCCGGAAGATCAGGTTTATGAACTCTGGGGATTGATGTCGTGGATGGGCCGTGTCATGTATTCCTACGATGACCGCTATATGCTGTCGGCCACTGTGCGTTCGGATGGTTCTTCCAGGTTGGCGCCGGGGCATAAATGGCATACTTACCCTGCGGTGTCGGCAGGATGGAATATCAATAAGGAATCCTTTATGGATAATGTTTCCTTTGTGGATATGCTGAAACTGCGTGTCGGTTACGGGCAAACTTCCAACCAGGCCATTTCCCCTTATGCCACGCTTGGACGTTTGGCCACAAGGCCTTACAATTTTGGCGATGACGACTACGCCACAGGATATTTTGTGTCCACACTTCCCAATGCCAATCTGGGATGGGAATACTCCGAGACCTGGAATTACGGACTGGACTTTTCCTTATTGAACAATCGCCTGTCCGGTACCATAGAGTATTATGTGACGAATACCAAAGACCTTCTTCTCGGCGTTGGCCTGCCCGCCACCTCGGGAGTGGGCAGTTATACGGCCAATATAGGCGAGACCCAGAACAAAGGTCTGGAACTCTCCCTCAACGGTCTGATCCTCGATACCCCCGGTGGCTGGACATGGGAAGCCGGGATCAATATATATGGCAACCGGAACAAACTGGTATCGCTCGCTTCCGGAACAGACAGGGATGAAGGGAACTGGTGGTTTGTAGGGCATCCTATTAATGTGGTCTATGACTATGAAAAAACCGGGCTCTGGCAGGAAGGTGATCCTTACCTGGATGTCCTGGAACCGGGCGGGAATGTAGGGATGATCAAGGTAAAATATGCCGGTGATTATAACGAGGACGGTTCACCCACAAGAGAAATCGGTCCCGAAGACCGGCAGATCATTAACATGCAGCCTGATTTTCAGGGAGGTTTTAATACCCGTGTAGCCTATAAAAATTTTGATCTCAGTACGGTAGGGGCCTTCAGGAGCGGAGGCACACTCATCAGTACGCTTCACACGGCATCCGGGTATCTCAATATGTTGAGCGGAAGGCGGAATAATGTAAAAGTAGACTACTGGACCCCGGAGAATACCGATGCCAGTTATCCCGCGCCCGGGGGCATTATGAGTGGGGACAATCCCAAATACGGAAGTACCCTGGGGTATTTCGATGCCTCATACCTCAAAATACGTACCATAACCCTGGGCTATAATTTTGACCAAAATAACTGGCTGAAAAAAGCCGGTATCGGAAACCTGAGGCTTTATGCTACGGTGCAGAACCCCTTTGTTGTGTTTTCACCTTTCCACAAGGAAACCGGTATGGACCCTGAAACCAACTCATATGCCGACGAAAATGCGGCAGTGACAGGGACATACCCGAGCCGTTTGCTTACCATAGGTACCAACGCACCGGCAACACGCAATTATATGTTAGGGCTTAATGTAACATTCTAAAAATAATAATAATGATGAAGAGGATATATATAAAAACATTTATGGGAGCGGTCTTGATGGCGTTGTTCCTGACATCTTGCTCCGATATTCTGGATGAAGAGCCGCGAAGCATTTATGAACCAGGTTTTTTTGCCACCGAAGCCGGGGTTCTTGGCGGATTGACATCCATGTATGCCCATCTGCGTTACATATATGGCCAGGCGTATTATTACAATACCTGCCTTACCGGAACTGATGAAGTAACTTATGCCCAGAGTGCAGACCAGAATTTTCAGGTTATGGACCTCAGTGGTGTTGGAGGGAGCATAACTTCCACAACCAGCCGGGCCGATGTGTTATGGGGAGCCGCGTATTCCAATATCAATACAGCCAGCGGTATTATCGAAAATGCAGCAGAAGTGGGAATTTCGGATGACCTGATCGCAGAGGCCAGGTTCTTTCGTGCGTTCGATTATTTTATGCTTGTACAGACATTCGGAGGCGTATCTTTGGACTTGGGAGCAGGTGAACTGACATTCAATACCAATCCTTCGAGAACTTCCGAACGCAATACCGTGCCGGAGGTCTATACCAGGGGCGTATTTCCCGATCTGCTGACAGCCGTCAACGATCTGCCGGATGCAGGCCGTGTTACCGGGGGGGGGACCAAAACACTGGCACGCCTTTACCTGGCCAAAGCCTATCTAACCTACGGGTGGTGGCTGGAAAACCCGAACAACATTCCTACCTACCCGGAAACCGGTCGGACCGATCCGGACGGGCACGATGCCCAGTGGTATTTTCAGCAGGCATACGATGTAGCTATGGAAGCCATTAACAACCCGGGGCCATTTGGCTTGCAGGAAACTTTTTATGACGTAAGCCTGGGGCCGAACGATCGCAACAATGAGATCCTGCTGTATGCCGACCATACCGAAACAAGCGAATTCTACAACGCGGGAAGCCTTACTTACGGTAGTGGTGGTGCCCCCGATAACTTTGCAGGCTGGATGATGACCTGGAACTATACGGTGATCAACAGCAGCTCATCTGATTCGGGCTGGGAACCAGTAAGTTCTGTTCAAAGAGAAGCGGTACAGGCCCTGGGCCGCCCGTGGACCCGTATGTGTCCCACCATAGGAGCTATTACCAATACTTTTAACGATAAAGCAAACGACTCTCGTTATGACGGTACCTTTACTACTATGTATCGTGGTAACTGGGATAAGGCCGGCATTAGCGGTTCTTTGTATAATGCCAATGCTATGGAAGTCCATCCCGGGGATGCGATCCTCACTTTTCTGGACGAAGAACCAGCCGAAAGTATAGATTATATTACCCCGGCGAGCCAGGGTGCCAATGTTGGAGCAGGAGTGTTACCCGGGAGGTCCGATTTTGTCATATCGCCCGAAGGGATTAGCAGAATCGTGTATCCGGGACTCTGGAAACTTGGTCCGTATCGTACGGATAATGGCAACGGATTGGGGGAACCCAATGCCGGAAGTACCCGGCCTTTTAACATTGCCAAATTTTCGGAACTGTATTTCATTGCCGCCGAAGCGGCTGTAAAAGGAGCATCGGGCGGACAGAGCGCATACGACCTCATTAATGTTATCCGTGAACGTGCCGGAAAATGGCGTTGGGACAATAACGGCAACACGGAAAAAATAGAGGATAACAGTGCTGCAATGATCGCCGCTACCCCGACGGATATAGATATCGACTATATTCTTGCCGAACGTTCGCGGGAATACTACGGCGAAGGCTATCGCTGGTACGATCTGATACGCACCCAAAAGTGGGAAGAGCTTGCCGGTACTTACCGGATCGGCGGAAGCAATTATGGAGATCATACCCCTCAGACCATAACGCGTGATATTCGGCCATATCACTATTTACGTCCCATCCCGCAAGGACAGCTGGATGCTATGGAAGGGGACAAGAGTAATTATCAGAACCCGGGATATTAAAAAGTATCCCGTAAGATGCAGTGAAGAATCCCGGGGAAGTTACCCGGATTCGCAGAATAAAGAAGGAAAACGCTACTGAACTTAACTATGAAGTTTGTTTATGGAACAGGGACTGCTTTTATATAGAAGTTCCTGTTCCTTGGCATATATTCATAAAAACAGGTTGTACATCTTACAGGAATATCGGTAGAATACCAGGTAAGAACAAGGATTTTTCCTTTAAAAAATACAGAAGGTATAAAAATGAAACATTGCATAAGTTATGAATAGAAAAAGACGGATAGTGAGTTTCCTCTGCATTTGCGGCCTTATCGCTGGTGTAACGGCATATAAAGGAGTTGATACTATAGCGGAAAGGAATACGTTAAAGGAAGCCTATACCGGTAGATTTTACATAGGCACCGCACTTAATGAGAGCCAGATAGCAGGAAAGAGTGCAGATGAAATGGCCCTGGTAAAAAAACAGTTCAACGCCATTGTGGCGGAAAATTGTATGAAAAGCGAACGGATACATCCTTCGGAAGATACCTACGATTTTTCCCTTCCTGATAAATTTGTAGCATTTGGTGAACAAAACGGGATGCGGATCAACGGGCATACCTTGATCTGGCATTCCCAGGCACCCGAATGGTTTTTTGAAGATGAAAACGGAAATACAGTAAGTAGGAAAGTGCTCATTCAACGAATGAAAGAACATATTCATACCGTAGTAGGGCGATACAAAGGTCGGGTCAATACCTGGGATGTAGTGAACGAAGCCGTTTTGGATAACGGTGAGTTGAGAAAGAGCAAATTTTACCTGATTATCGGAGAAGATTACCTCAAACTGGCTTTTAAATTTGCCCGCGAAGCCGATCCGGAGGCCGAATTGTATTACAATGATTATTCTACGACCCTACCGGAAAAAAGAGAAGGTATTGTGAGCATGGTGAAGAAACTTCAGAAGGAAGGAATAAAGATAGATGGTATAGGCATGCAGGGGCATGTAGATCTTAACACCCCGACCATAGAAGAATTTGAAAAAAGTATCCTGGCATTTTCCGAACTGGGGGTAAAGGTGATGATCACGGAATTTGATATGACCGTTCTACCCTCACCCTGGGAAAAAACCGGGGCCGAAGTGTCTGCAAAATTTGAATACAGTAAAGAGATGGACCCTTATCAGGAAGGATTGCCAGACAGTATGACCCGGACTTTTGATGTAAGGTATGCAGAGTTCTTCAAACTTTTTTTAAAACATGAAGAAAAGATTACGCGTGTCACATTTTGGGGAGTAAATGACGGGAACTCATGGCGCAATAACTGGCCCGTACCGGGAAGAACGGATTATCCACTGCTGTTCGATCGTCATAATCAGCCTAAATCAGCAATAGACTCAATTCTGGGACTGATTCACAACAACAAGTAGTCATGTGTTATGAAATGACCTGCTTGAACCAAGTTACCCGGAATGGCGTTCTTTGTAAATCATCGTAATTTCGGAAGAGTAGGAGCCCCGGTTAAAAATTAAAAGTATCCGGATAAGAAGAAAACAAAACCTAAATCTGTTCAGCATGTATTATCGTTGTATAAATATTATCCTGGGAATCATTATGTTGTATGGTCATAGCCTGCGGGCGCAATCCCGCTCCGCACATAATCCTATAATTCATGCCGACGTTCCCGACATGTCCATGATACGGGTGGGAGATACCTATTACATGAGCAGTACCACCATGCACATGAATCCGGGGGTACCTATTATGAAATCCAAAGACCTGTCCAACTGGGAGATCGTAAACTATGCCTATGATATCCTGGACCCGGACAACGAAGCACTTAACCTGGCTGGTGGTAAAAGTACATACGGCAAAGGATCCTGGGCCAGTTGTTTGCGTTATCACAACGGGACCTATTACGTGAGTACCTTTGCTCAGACTACCGGAAAAACTTATATATACAGTACCAAGGATATTGAAAGGGGCCCCTGGGAAACTATTTCTTTCAGCCCTTCTTATCACGATCATACCCTGTTTTTTGACGATGACGGAAAGGTATATATGATATGGGGAGGAGGGAACCTGCGTATGGTAGAACTCAAAGAAGATCTTACCGGGGTCAAAGAAGGTACGGAACGTGTACTCATTGAAAATGCCAGCGCGCCTGCCGGGACGGATATAGCACTTCCGGCAGAAGGCTCACAATTGTTCAAGGTAAACGGCAAATATTATCTTTTTAATATAACCTGGCCGCGGAATGGTATGCGGACCGTACTTGTACACCGTGCCGATAAAATTACCGGGCCTTATGAAGGCAAAGTGGTTTTACAGGACAAGGGAGTGGCACAGGGAGGACTTATTGACACCAAGGGGGAAGACTGGTATGCCTATCTGTTTCGCGATTACGGAGCCGTAGGGCGTATACCTTACCTGGTCCCGGTTAACTGGGAAGACGGATGGCCCGTTCTCGGAACGGATGGCAAAGTACCTGATACCCTATCGCTTCGGTTCAATAAAAGCCTGATACCGGGCATTGTTGCCCCCGATGATTTCAAGCGTAAAAAAAATGAGCCGATCCTTCCTCCGGTATGGCAATGGAACCATAATCCCGACCGGGGACACTGGTCCCTGAACGGAAAGAAAGGTTATCTGCGTATCATCACGGGCAGAGTGGATAACTCTCTGGAAGAAGCACGAAATACCCTTACACAGCGTACTATAGGTCCGGAATGTACCGGAGATATAGGTATTGATGTTTCCGGAATGAAAGAAGGCGATATTGCCGGGCTGGCTTTACTACAGGAATTTTATGGTATGGTAGGCGTGCACTATGTCAATGGTAAAAAGAATGTTATTATGATCAATACCGGATCAGGAGGACCGGAAATTGTACAACAAATTCCGTTGGAACAGGATGTCGTACATCTCAGGGCAACTTGCGACTTCCGGAATAAAAAGGACAAAGCCCGCTTTTACTACAGTCTCGATGGTAAAGAATGGCAGCCTATCGGGAATGTATTGCAAATGAAATATACTCTGGCCCATTTTATGGGATACCGGTTTGCCCTTTTCAACTACGCGACCGAAAATCCGGGAGGACATGTGGATTTTGGTTATTTTGATATTCGGAACAACCTGGAACAATAACGAAAGGCATGTCAATTGTAAAAACACGGAAATACGGATTAAAATATAGGAATCTCTTATGAAACGGTACTTTTTACTACCGTAATTAAAGAAAATCCGGAAATAGTTTAACAGGTCAATGCCATTTCGGACTTATACCTGGGGCATAAGGGAATTTAAGAGACTTGTAATATTCCAGCGGGTGCAGCGGCGTTTCCATTTCTTTCGGAAACGGTTTTTTCGAAAAAGTCTGAAAATACAGCATACAGGCATCGCGCCACCATTGGGCTTCTTCGTACTGGATATTGAGCAACATACGTACCTCTTTAAACTGTTGTTTATCTACATAAGATTGTATAGTATCCCAGGTTTTTTGCGCCTTCCTAACCCGGTCCACACCTTCCTGGTATTTTATACCGAGGCCATCCCAAAGTGTTCTTCCGTCATGTAATTTATAATCCCACGAGAGATGATGAAACCACAGTAAATATTTTTCAGGACATGTCTTTACATTGTCGAATATCCCGGCAATTTCTGTGGCATACTGTGCGGTGGCATTACTGCCGGAAGGGGTACGGTCAAACCCTATACCTTTTGTATCTGCTTTGTGATAATATACCGGGTTCCATTCCGGACGGGATAAGTCGTCAACCCACGGGCCTGGACCATAGTGGTGCCCCGTATCCATAATGTGGTGTAATCCCAGCGGGCTCATATAATTTACTACGGCTTCATGCGATTGCAAAAGGATTTCCTTAACAGGTTTCACGAAATTTTCATCATTTGAAAAAGTGAGCCGCAGCCATTCGTCTGCGATTTTTCCGGCGGACAGGTAAGGATCCCAGGCAAGACGTCCATAACCATACCAGTTAGCCTGCCCGAAAGGATGTCCTGTCCAGTTGATATCACTGCCAATATTGGCCACCCCGGCCATACCGCTTATTTTTTTATTGTCGAGCGTACCGTCTACGACACAGGCCACCAACGATCCTTTACCGTGCCTGCAGGTATCCGACTGCAATACTTCCTCGTAAAGTTTGGGCAGGAAAACCAGGTGTGTACTGAAGCCCAGATATTCCTGGGTGATCTGGAATTCCATCATTAAAGGGGTCTTTGGCATGGCTCCGAACATGGGATGAAAGGGTTCTCTGGGCTGAAAATCAATGGCACCATTCTTGACCTGTACCAGTACATTGTCCTTGAATTTTCCGTCGAAAGGAACGAATTCGCTATAGGCCTGTTTGGCCCTGTCGGTAGCATCGTGCTCCGAATAGACAAAAGCACGCCACATCACAATACCGTGATGAGGGGCCAGGGCATCGGCCATCATGTTGGCACCGTCTACATGAGACCGTCCGTAATTCTGGGGCCCCGGTTGTCCTTCGGAATTAGCTTTTACCAGGAATCCGCCGAAATCCGGGACGGCCTTATAGATATCATTAACCTTATCTTTCCACCATTGCCGGACTTCCGGAGCCAGCGGATCGGCAGTATCGAGTCCTCCAATTTCCATAGGGGCTGAGAACCTTGCTGTGAGATACACTTTTATACCGTATGGACGGAATATATCGGCAAGTGCCGCCACTTTTTCAATATAATCGGGAGTAAGTACCAATGCGCTGGCATTGACATTGGTGAGCACCGTACCATTAACCCCTATAGAGGCATTGGCACGGGCATAGTCCTTATAACGAGGGTCTGTATATCCAGGTAAGCGGTGCCATTTCCATATGGAGGCGCCTGCGTAGCCGCGTTCCACAGTCCTGTCCAGGTTATCCCAGTGATTGAGTACGCGGATATCCGTCTTGGGAACTTCCAGTATACGGATGTTTTTCAGCGGGAGTTGTTGCTGCAAATGCCGGAGGAAGTGAAAGGTACCGTAAAGGATGCCAATATCATTTTGCGCTGTAATCACAATATTATTTTCCACAGAACGGATCAGGAAACCGTCTTTGGTAATTTCGGAAATGTCTTTTTGTAATTTCTGCCGCATCTCCGGGGATAGATTTTCTGCTTTACGCACAATCAGGGAATGTGCTTCCGGCTGTTCGGAAACAAAAGGAACGGGAGTATCCAGGAGTCCCTTCAATCCCAGGGCCAGTTCTTCTTTGGCTATATCCAGGGTTTCTTCCCCGCTTTCCATATCAATCCTCTGGATATAACTGGTATATTCCGACAGTATACCCGGGTTTTCAATTTTCCGATAGGTCAGCCAAAGGTTATAACCGTTATCGGCATAAGACAGGATGGGAAAAAAGAACAGGAAAAGGACGGAAAACAGAATTTTTTTTAAAAATGACATTTGATGCTCTTTTAAGCAACCGACAGAGGGTTGCAGGTTATTGGTTGATTTTATTTAACGGAGTAAATTAAATAAAAAACCGGTCTTTTGAAAGTTTTAAAGCAACCCATTGCGCTAATTGTTAATAAATTGTTGTCTTAAAGACTATAACGCTGTTTTCGGTAATACTTTTCCGAAAAAAACAGGGGAGTAAATGGAAAAACAAAGTGATCTTCCCCAGTGAAAAACTCTTTAGCCAAATAATTTAGGCTTCTTCTCCATTCATTCCCTCGTTGTTTTCGGGTGTGGAGATGCAATATGCAAATGATAGTATGTATATCGGGTATTTTTTAATAATAGAGCAGATATAGCTCTTTTGCCTTTACGAATGAAAAAGAATTACTAAATTGGTTAGCAGAAATTAAAGATCGTCACCGGGCATACGTATGCCGGAGTGTTATTCTTAAGTCCCCTGACAGATGACTACCGTCCTTTTTAGCTTTTATATCCTTATTACGCTGGTTTCCCTGGTAACGCTTATCCTGTACGGTACGAGGCCATCCAAGTCCTTTAGTTGGTTACTGGTTATTATTATGCTGCCCTACATGGGGGTATTGCTATACGTACTCTTTGGTATCAACCGAAGGAAAATAAAGTTTTTTAAGCTCAAGAGAATTGATGAAATGCGGGCCTATTCCTTATTCCATACTAACGGCAGAACTTCGGTTATGGAATTCTCTTCGGATAAGGAAAAAAAGATATCAGAACTGGTAAAGGGCAGTTCAGGGGCTTTACCGGGAAAGGGAAATGCGGTAACCGTGCTGAATGACGGGGTAAAAACCTTTGAGGCCATTTTTAGTGCCCTGGAAAAAGCGGAAAGCTTTATTCATGTACAATTCTATATTTTTGAGGACGGGGAATTGCTGGAAAGGCTTTTTCGGTTATTCCGGAGGAAAATAGAAGAAGGTGTTGAAGTGCGGGTTATTTACGATGCTATAGGCAGTTTTTCCTTAAGCAGGAAACACATTAAGCGTTTCCGGTCGATTGGAGTTAAAATATATTCCACGATGCCTTTGCGGTTTGGCAGTATACTTTTTACCATTAACTACAGGAATCACAGGAAGATCATTATTGTTGATGGTAAAACCGGTTTTACCGGAGGTGTTAATATTTCGGATAAATATATACGCCCTTCCCGCGATCTCGGCATATGGGACGATATGCACCTTCGTATTGAGGGGCCTGCCGTAGAGAGCCTTCACCGGGTTTTTGTCAAGGATTATTATTTTGCAAGTAGTGGAGAAGACCTTTGGCAACCCGAATATTTTCCGGAAAACAGTGAAGCGGGGAAAACGACAATGCAAGTGGTGGCCGGGGGGCCGGATTCCGATTTTTCTTCCGTAATGTATCAATATGCTGTGATGATAGGCCAGGCAGAAAAGTCTGTCTATATTGCAAATCCGTATTTTATTCCGAGTATCACCATACTGGAGAACCTGAAAATAGCCGCTCTGGGCGGAATAAAAGTTAAATTACTGGTCCCAAAGAAATCAGATACCTCCCTGGTGAAATACGGTATGCACTCCTATTTTGAAGAACTGCTTTATGCCGGAGTGGAAATATATGAACATCCCGTTAAGTTTTTGCATAGTAAAATAATTATCGTTGATGATGGAATAGCTTCCGTAGGTTCCGGGAATTTTGACAACCGTAGTTTCGATCAGAATTTCGAGGTGAACGCCCTTCTTTTTGACAAAGGAATTGCGATGTGTCTCCGGGAAGATTTTGACAAGGATTGTTCCGAAGCAAAAAAGCTGGAACTTGCCATATTCCGGCAAAGATCTTTCCTGAACAAGATGCTCGAAGGTATTGCCAGGATATTCAGTCCGCTTTTGTAATACGCATGCCTGTTCCGGTCTCATTCACTAAGTGAAGTTTGTTGTCCATCCATAAGAATATCGGGATGCTTCCGGGGGGGGGGGAACTTTCCGTATGATAAATATCATTTCACGAGGAGAAGATATGATGTAAACTTACATTTTGAAAATAACTTTAATCTGTAAGATAATGAAAGCATTAGTTTATTACGGCGAACATAATATCGCCCTGGAAGAAAGGCCGAAACCTGTAATCCAAAAACCTACGGATGTCATTGTAAAGGTTTTGAAAACCACCATTTGTGGTACGGATTTGGGGATATACAAAGGTAAAAATCCAGAAATAGAGAGCGGACGCATACTAGGACACGAAGGTATAGGTATTATCGAGGAAACGGGGAGCAGTGTATCGCAATTTAAAAAAGGCGATAAAGTTCTTATTTCCTGCATAACATCCTGCGGTTCCTGTGAATACTGTAAAAAACAAATGTATGCGCATTGCAAGGACGGGGGGTGGATACTTGGATATATGATAGACGGCGTACAGGCCGAATACGTACGTATTCCCCATGCTGATAACAGTTTGCATAGAATTCCGGAGACTATAGACGACGAGATAGCGGTATTGTTAAGTGATATTTTACCAACCGGTCATGAAATAGGGGTGCAATACGGTAATGTAAAACCAGGAGATACAATAGCGATAGTGGGAGCTGGTCCGGTAGGAATGTCCGTACTTCTAACTTCCCAGTTCTATTCGCCATCTGTTATAATTATGATAGACGTGGATGAAAACCGGCTGGCATTGGCAGGAGAACTGGGAGCAACACATACTGTAAATTCCGCTGAAGAAAATGCCGAAGAAGCCGTAAAGAAAATTGTGGGAGAAGAGGGGGTGGACGTAGCTATTGAAGCCGTTGGCCTTCCGGTAACGTGGGATATATGTCAGGGTATTGTAAAGCCCGGAGCTCATCTTGCCAATGTTGGTGTACATGGTAAAAAAGTTGATTTTGATATTCATAAACTGTGGATTAAAAACCTTACCATAACCACCGGCCTTGTAAATACGAATACCACCCCGATGCTTTTAAAGGCGGTGTCCACCAATCGCTTTGACCTGAAAAAACTGATCACACATCATTTTCGACTGAATGAACTGGAACATGCTTACCAGGTATTCTTAAACGGAGCGAGGGAAAAAGCACTGAAAATTATCATTTCGAATGATTGAACTTGTATGAAATGAAAGTTCAGGAAATATGTATGTCAGGTTTGTTTTCACTGGCTCCAACGCCTTAAATTCACGGATATCTATACTTTTGTTACCATAAAAATAGAAAAAATTGTATATTGGTAGGCTTAAGTCCATAAAGACTGGCTTAAATAAGAATCTTTCAATTTCAATATACTTATCAAATGAAAAGACGAGATTTCGTGAAAAATACCGGGCTCCTCACCGTCGGGGCCTTTGCTATGGGGCATACCAATATGGTAGCTAACGTTTTAAAAAATAAAACTATAGACCCGTTTGGGGTGCAACTTTACAGTGTACGGGATGTATTGCCCGGCGATCCTAAGGGCGTGATGACCAAACTGGCTGGTATGGGCTACAAACAGTTTGAAAGTTATGCCGGTTCCGAAGGTTTTCTGTGGGGATTGTCGCCTCGGGAAATGAAAGCTTTCCTCGCCGATATAGGTGTGGATATGGTGAGTACGCACTTTAACTATATGGGAGTAGCAGATAAACCGGACGAATTAAAGAAAAATATTGAGATGGCCGAGGGCGCAGGCCTGAAATACCTGTTATGTCCGTACATCGGTGCACAGAAGAGCTGGGACGACTGGAAAAGAATTGCCGAAGGTATGAACAAGGCAGGAGAAGAAATAAACAAGGCCGGATTGAAATTCGGATATCACAATCACGATTATTCGTTTAAGCCACTGGAAGGAAAGCTCCCCCAGGAATATCTTCTGGAAAATACAGATCCCGACCATGTCATGTTTGAGCTCGATCTTTGCTGGATAGATGTAGCCGGAGTGGATACGGCAGCGCACCTTAAGAAATACGGTGACCGGTACGAATTGTGCCATATAAAGGACTATAATATAGAGGATGGAAAACCCGTTCAGTGTGATCTCGGGAAAGGGAGCGTGGATATGAAAAGTACCTTGAAAAGTGCCCTTAAAAGCAGTATCAAATACTTTATGGTGGAGCAGGAGGAATACCCGGTATCATCACTCGAAAGTTTAGCGAATGATGCGGTTTATATGAAGACATTGAAAGTGTAAACGGGTTCACCGTTATAAACCCAACCGGAATATTACAGATATAAAAGGCTTCCCATACAAGGAGGCCTTTTGTATCGTATTTGAAGAAAGTCCGATGCCGTATGCCCCGACGCAATGCCAGGGCTTCCGTGATAATAGAAAAAAGTTGACTGGGCATATCAACCATCCTTTTACCCCCTTAACCATTGCTTGAATTCCGAGGCCTTATTTTTACTTATAACAATATCGATCGGGGACCTGGGGCTGACCTCTATTTTCAACTGATTGTTCCCGTATTTATAGATTTTATCAATGCTGTTGATAGAGAGGATAAAACGCCGGTTTGCCCGGAAGAACAAAGTGTCGTCCAGGTCGGAAAAGACTTCTTCAAGACTGTTGTTACTGTGAAAGATTCTGCCGTCCCTGCAACATATATGTGTAATGGTATTCTCCATGTATATAAAGGCTATATTATCCGGTTCAATAGAAACGATTTCATCTTTCACATAGGTTAATAATCTCTTTTTGACAAAATTGCTTTCTGTATTCTCTTCAGGATCATTCCCGTTTTCGTTTTCCTTATCTTCCACTTTTTGTTTGTACAGGATGAGATCGTGATTCAGTTTGGAAAGGGTGACGATTTCTTTAGATAATCCTTCGTTCTTTATTTCCAGTCTCTTTTCATAGCGTCCGCTGATAAGACGCACCATAAACAGGGACATCAATACAATAAGCATGCCCGACACGGCATAAGCAAGGATAAAATTGCTCTTGAGCTTCTGCATTCGCTCCTTAATATGGTTTATGTTGGCATGGGCGGCGATGATCCAGTCCGTATTTTTCACCGGGTAAAGGTAAATGATCTCCGAATCCCTTCCCTCATCCGAAAAATTCCGGATTCCCCCGGTTTCTTTTTTTTCCTTGAGGAGGTTGTACAGGTCATAAGGATCCGGTTCTGCATACACAGCAGGTTGAACAAAAGATTCTTCTGGTATTATCTGCTGTCCTATTTTTTCCGGATCGGGGTGACAGATCTCCACTCCCGACCAGTTAAACATACATACAAAACCGGCTTCCATACTTGTGCTTTCCAGGCTTCTTTGCAAATTGTTTATCACTTCGTCCTTAGACAGGCCGTTTTCCAGCTGGAACTGTACCAGGGAGGAAACCTCACTTGCTTCCCGTTTACTCGATTCGATCTGGGTTTGCAAAAAGTGATTGGTGGATATCTCCAGCAGGTAGTTCATGCTAAAATAGCCTACGATAAAGGTTACGATAGCCAGGCCTAAGAAAGTAAAGAAGTAAACTTGGTCTTTTTTCATTTTTGGGGTAGTATTTTACGTCGTACAAAATACGGGTTTTAAGAAAAACTTAACAAACAGAACAGAAGTTTATTTTCCCCGGACTTTTTAATCGCATTTTTTCCTTTTTAAAAGCTGTTTTTTCCCTCTCGTCCAGTTTTATGGGGTGTAATAATTTTGATTTCAGTTAATTTGATGTGTCCAACTTAAAACAAATTTGTACTATGAAAAAAGCCTGTTTTTTACTTACTGCTGTTGTTTTTACCTTTTATTCCTGTAGCAGCGATGACGATTCCTCTTCTGATCCGGACCCGGACCCTATTGAAAACAATATTGGGCTGACAGAAAATTCTGAGCATGGAACGATCCTTACCGATAGTGAGGGGAAGACCTTATATTTCTTCTCCGATGATGCCCGGGAGGCTTCTACCTGTACAGCGGGTTGCCTGAGTGTCTGGCCCGTATTTTATGCAGAAGACATTACCGTGGATGAAGGGCTGGATGCTGACGATTTTACGATAATAACACGGGAAGACGGGGAAAAACAAACCACATACAAGGGATGGCCGCTATATTATTTTGCGAATGACAGTGACACCGGTGATGTTAACGGTGACGGAGTCAATGAAATATGGTATGTTGCCAAACCCGATTATTCGCTGATGTACGTCCACGCCCAGCTGGTAGGGCATGACGGCAAAAACTACATTATAGACGAAAACGGGGCCTATGTGGAAGGTGATGGAGACTCTTTTTATATTACCGATGCCGAAGGGAATACACTTTACGCGTTTGTGCCGGATACCAGGGATAATAACACCTATACGAATGAGGACTTCTCCAATGATGCCATATGGCCGATCTTTCATATTGACCTGGACAGGCTTCCCAGTATCTTGAATGCCGACGATTTTAATACGATCAGTGTTCATGGAGAGCGCGATCAATTGAGTTATAAAGGTTGGCCCATGTATTATTTCGGACAGGACGAAGCTAAGGGCGATAACAAGGGTATTAGCTTTCCGCGTCCTGGCTTATGGCCTATACTGAACACGGAATCCACCGAAGCCCCGGAAGCTACCGACGAAGGATAGAGTGCATAATTTAAAAAAGGGAATAGAAACCATATCCTTTCCCCTTCATCTTATTTTAATGATCCATGATACCAAAAATTTTTAGAAAAACTTGTGTTCCCGCCCTTTTTCTACTTGCTGTAGGTATGACCTCATGCGAGTATAATGTAGAGGAGGAGGATATAGATGAGCCTTTATGCGATCCCGATCTGTCATTCGTTACCGCAGTCAAGCCTATAATAGACAATAGCTGTATACAATGTCATAACGGTTCCGGGCATCCGCTTGATCTCCGCGATTTTACCGTGATACAGAATAATGCCGAAAGGATCAAAGAGCTTACCCAGACGAGGGCCATGCCATTGCAGGGATCATTGACTTCAGAAGAAATTGCCCTTATAGGGTGCTGGGTAGACAACGGAGCTCCGGATAATTAAAACTGGAAATTTATGAATAAAGTAAAACGTTCTGTCTATATCTCGGGCATAATTATAGCTGCGGGCGCTTTAATAGGTTCCCTGGTCTTTATGAAACTGTATAACAAACCCCACACCGATGTACATAGGGCTGATCCGGACTATACCCTTACAGCAACAACCTTGATAGAAGCATTTAAAACTGATGAAACAGGAGCCAACGGTTTATATCTGGACAAGATCTTACAGGTAGAAGGCGTAATAAAAGATATTAGTATAGTTGATGGTAATAGTGTTATTACCCTTGGAGTGGAAAATTCCGGAGAGAACATCATATGCAACATGTATCCTACCGAAAATAAAAAGGCGCTTGGCCTGCATAAGGGACAAAAGATAAAGGTTAAAGGAATTTGTACCGGCTTCCTGCTCGATGTTATCCTGGTCAGGGCAGTAATCATCAATTAAAAATAAGAATTGAACAACATGTATATCAGATTCATAGTGCTACTGTTTTTTATAAGTTTTAATTCCGTATTGTTTTCCCAGGAAAAGTATCTTACCAGGCAGGGAGAGGTTTCTTTTTACTCTCATACCCCGGTAGAGGATATCAAAGCGGAGAACAAACAGGTGTTGAGCATCGTGGACCTTTCCTCCGGAGAGATAGCCATAAACATACTGATGAAATCTTTTGTTTTTGAAAAAGCCCTGATGCAGGAACACTTCAACGAGAATTATGTAGAGTCCGATAAGTTTCCCAAGGCGGCTTTTACAGGAAAGATACATAACCTTAAGGAAGTCCTTTCCGGAAATAATCACGTGGCGGAAGTAAGAGGAAAGCTGACGATTCACGGCATTACAAAACCTGTGGACATCGAGGCTAAATCCGATTTGGAAGGAGATAAGGTAACCCTGAAGGGAAAGTTTGTGATAGCTGTTGCGGACTACGATATAAAAATACCGGTAATTGTCCGCAATAATATTGCCCGGGAGGTAGAGGTTTCCTTTAAGCTCGATCACCTTCCGTATAATTAATGTACCAATTAGTCAATGAGCTAATGGCGCAGTTAATGATATATTAATGCGAAATAAGGGGCGGTTTTTTAGTCCGGTTACTGAGTTATTGGCTTATTGAGTTACTAAGTCTATAAGTATCGCCTAAATAACCTAATAACCAGTAACTAAATCGCATACCCCCGAAGGCTATAAAGGTTTAATTTCAACTCTTAATTCGCATTATTAACTGGTTGACGGATTTGGACGGCTCATTATCACATTATCGGATTTTCCAATTGCACATGATCACATGGGCACATTAAATAAAAACTTTTAACCTATTGAAATCAATGAAAAAAATAATATTCATATTGCTCTTCCTGTGCGTTTATACCCAGGTATCTGCCCAGGACCTTATGGAGATACTGGAGGAAGAAACTCCGGAAAATAAAGAGTACGTAAGCGCAGCATTCAAAGGTACCCGGATCATCAACGGGCATTCCATAGAAAACCGGAAAAAAGGAATTCTGGAATTTCTCATTTCCCACCGTTTCGGCCGGATCAATGACGGTATAGATGAGTTGTTCGGCCTGGACGATTCCAATATCCGCTTTGCCCTGGAATACGCCTTAACCGATGATCTGATGTTCGGTATAGGAAGGAGTTCTTTTGAGAAGACTTATGACGGTTTTGTAAAATATAAACTCCTGAAGCAGGCGACAGGCAAAGAACCATTTCCATTGAGTGTATCCCTCTTCGGCAGTGTTGCCTGGAAGACGCTGAAGGATTACGAGCCGGAGGACAAGCCCGATTTCAGCGATCGTTTGTTCTATACCACCCAGGTGCTCATCGCCCGGAAATTTAACGAAAATCTGTCACTGCAACTTTCCCCTACCTATGTACACCGGAATTCGGTAAGAATTGATGCCGATCCTCATGATATATTTGCCATAGGAACGGGAGGTCGTTATAAATTGAGCAAAAGGGTTTCGGTCAACGCCGAATATTTCTACACGATCAATCCTTTGAAGTCCGTGGATACCAAAAATGCTTTTGCTTTGAGTGTGGATATAGAAACAGGCGGACATGTATTCCAGCTCATGGTCTCCAATGCTATTACCATGATCGAAAAGTCGTTTATTACGGAAACGACAGATGATTTCTTTAAGGGAGATATCCATTTCGGATTTAATATATCCCGGGCCTTTCAAATTGGTAACAAACGCCGGAAAATTCCGGGGAAAGACGAAAAAGAATGGTAGAAACATTAAGGGGCAGGAAGTAAAGGAACCAATGAAAATTCTCCGGACATTATTTATGATAGTCGTCATGACGCAGAACTTCAACGAACTTATACCGAATAGTGCGTGGTAACATCCCTTTTTTATACCGGCCTCTTAATAACCAGGTAACCGAATACCCCGGAACTTGAATTCACTATTTTACATTTTCTTAAAGTTGGCTTAGTGCAAATTTTTATTCCTTTGTGGAATGAACAGGGAGTCTGCTATAATCAGTACTTATGTAGAGCAGGTCAAAGCTTCTGATGAAAAGGCCTTTAATAAACTTTTCGGGCAACTTTGGGAGCCGTTGTACCATTACGCCTTTTCCTTACTTGAAGATAAAACTCTTGCCAAAGATATGGTCCAGGATGTCTGGATGGACTTCTGGGAGAGAAGACTGGACATCAAAAACAACAATATACAAGCCTATTTATACAAGGCAGTAAGATACCGGGTATTTAAGGAACTGCGGGATTCCAAACTTAAAGAGTCTCATCTGGAGGCTTTAAAAACCATTCATAATGAAGATAGTACCGAGGACAACCCTGTCCTGAATTTGGAAGAAACGAAAGAACTTCTGGATAAAAAATTAGCTGTTCTGCCCGACAAGTGCAGGGAAGTTTTTAAACTGAGCAGATTAGACGGCTTGAAGAACAAAGAAATTGCCGAAGAACTGGGAATTTCCGAAAATACGGTCGAGAATCATATTACCCGGGCTTTTAAACTACTCAAGAAAAGGGCTGCTTTTCCATTACCCGTTTTATTTGCAGCCATTCTCGAATACTTCACAACCTAAACATAAAACGCAATGATCATTACGTTAAGATAACGTAAACAAGAAAAGGGCTTTTGGCTCTCCTGTGTTATGTAATGATTAACAATTTTAGATGTGTAGGGGTAAATTGAAAACTCCGGTATATATACACAACAAAGAATACCTGATGACAGAAAAACAGTTTAAAAAACTATTGAGCAGATTCCTCGAAGGAAAGGCTACGAAGCAGGAAATCGACGATATCGAAAAGTTCGAAGATTTCATGTTGAATAAAAACAGGGAGAAGATGATCAATATCAGGGATAAACATGTAATAGTAAATGAAATTTATACAGGTATTAAAAATCGCATCTCCCCGGTTCGTTTTTCCTGGACAGGAATTGCGGCTTCCATAGTGTTTTTAATAGGTATGGGATATGGCATATTTTACCTGGTCGGAATTCCCGAACGCGTTGTAGTATATAACGAAACATCAGAGCCGAAAGAGGTGATCTTACAAGACGGCTCGGTAATTACCTTAAACCGGAACAGCCGGATAGTGTATACCGATGAATTCGGGAAGGCTGACAGGAAGGTAGAATTAACCGGAGAGGCCTTTTTTAAGGTAGCTAAGGATCCTCTGAAACCGTTTCTCATAAAAACAGGAGAACTCAATACAAGGGTAGTAGGTACCCGGTTCAATATTAAGGAAAACAATAGATCGGTAAGCGTTACCGTATCCGAAGGGAAGGTTAAGGTGTATCACGCAAAAGACACTGTAAACCTTACGGCAGGCAGGCAGGGGGTGTATAAGCTGAAATCCGGAGAATTGGAAGAAAAAGAAGTAAACGCTTCGCTGTATACACTGTGGCAAAAGGATAAAATAGAACTGAACGGGGTTACCATAGAAGATTTATGTATCGTGTTGCACGCATTATACGATATGGAAATGGTCTTTGAGGACCGGGAATCAAAAAAGGTACTGATAGCTATAACACTAAATAAAAACGAAAAACCGGAAGATATCATTAGCCGGGTAAACCTGATCAACGAAGTCAAACTAACTAAAACACAAAACAATATGATAATGGTAGAAAAAAGCAAATGATCCGAAAATATAAAGAGCCTGCGGCAACAGGCTCTTTTCAGAAAGCGTCGAAGTAAATAGTTAAAAAAACCACAACACTTAATTTTATGAGCTTAAAAAAACTCAGGTATAAAATAGCATATACCATTACTTTTTTATTGATGTTCTCCACATCACATGCTATAAAGCAGAAGAACACCGAAGAAGCAAAAATAAGCATTAATCTGCAAGATGTTACCCTTGTCCGGATTTTTTCCGAGATCAGTAAAAAAACGGACGCGCAGTTCTCCTATGGCGAATTTGTGATAAAAAACAATAAAAAGTATAATACTGTTTATGAAAACCAACCGTTAAAGACCATCCTGACACAACTTGGCAAAGAAGCCGGATTTGAGTTTACGGTAAAAGGAAACAATATTATTATTCACAATGCCGTGACTTCCGGTACACCACCCGGTAATGCGCTTCAGCAAATGGATGTAACCGGTACGGTAACCGATGATACCGGTACACCGTTACCCGGAGCTACCGTATTGGAAAAAGGAACAAGCAACGGGGTAACAGCCGATTTTGACGGTAATTTTTCCATCAGGGTTTCAGGACCGGATGCCGTATTGCAGGTTTCTTATCTGGGGTATCAGTCGCAGGAGATAAAGGTGAATAACCAGCCCGGTCTGGAGATCGTTTTAAAAGAAAACAACACGGCCCTGGACGAAGTGGTCGTTGTAGGCTACGGTACACAACGTAAAGTAAATCTCACCGGCGCCGTAGACCAGGTAGGAAGCGAAGTATTTCAGAATCGTCCCATTCCGAATATAACACAAGGGTTGGTAGGGGTAGTTCCCAACCTTAATATCCGGATGCTCGATGGAAAACCTACACAATCCCCCAGTTTCAATATCCGGGGTACAACTTCCATAGGCCAGGGTGGAAATGCACTTGTTTTGATTGACGGTGTGGAAGGAGACCCGCGAATGCTGAACCCTAACGATATAGAAAGTGTATCCGTATTGAAAGATGCGGCCTCAGCCTCTATCTACGGTGCCCGGGCGGCATTTGGAGTGGTATTGATTACCACCAAATCTGTTAAAGAAGGGAAAACTTCCATCAGTTACTCCACCAATTACTCCATTAAATCGCCTACAACCGTACCAGACAACATTACGGAATCCTATCCCTGGGCCAAGAATTTCAACGATGCCTGGTCCAACTGGAATGATAACGGTAACACTCCTACGGCAATAAACAAAACGCTGGCTTTTTCTCCCGAGTATTTAGAAGAGATCAAGCGCCGGTGGGAAGATCCCTCCCTGCCTCGTGTTGACATCGATCCGGAAACGGGAGAATACATCTATTTCTACAATACGGACTGGTACGATGTATTGATGAAAGATCAGTTTATGGCCCAGGACCACAACCTGACGTTCTCCGGCGGGAACGACAAGGCTGCCTTTTACCTCAGTGGCCGGTATAACGGGCAGGACGGATTGTTCGAATACAATTCCGATAATTATAAAATGTACAACCTGAGGGCTAAAGGAAATATCCAGCTCAATGACTGGCTTTCCATTGAGAACAACATGGAATTCTCCAAGATGGATTATCACCAGCCCCTGAACGTAGGGGAGGGGAGCGGTATCTGGCGGAACATGGCCGATGAAGGCCATCCCCTGGCCCCTCTTCAGAATCCTGACGGCACACTTACGTTTCCTGCTGCCTATACGGTAGGAGATTATTTCATAGGTCGCAACGGGATCGATACCGAACGCCGGTTTTTAAAGAACCAGATAGCCGCGAAGGCCGAGTTCCTGGATAAGAGCCTTATTCTCAGAGGAAATTTCACCTACCAGACCACAGATGTCGGGACCAATCAGAACCGGGTACAGGTACCTTACAGCCGTTACGAAGGGGTTATAGGATACACAGGTACCAATACCAATGATGTACAGGAACGGAGGCAGACTACAGAATACATTGCTACCAATATGTATGCCGATTATACCCGGTCGTTCTCCGATACACACAACCTCCACCTGTTGGTCGGGTTCAATTACGAACAATCGGAGTACAAGAACCTCACGGCCCGTCGTAACGGGATCGTTTATGAAGATGCCGATGACATTAATCTCGCATTGGGACAAAGTATAACTACCGAAGGAGGCTTTCAGAAATGGCGGATCGCCGGTGGTTTTTTCCGGGTAAACTATAACTTTAAGGAGCGTTATTTGCTCGAAGTTAACGGGCGTTACGACGGCTCCTCCAAATTCCCTACCGATGAGCAATGGGCTTTCTTTCCTTCGGCTTCCGTGGGTTGGAGGCTCTCCGAAGAACCGTTCTGGAAACTGGACCCGAAGGTACTGTCCAATGTAAAGATACGGGCTTCTTACGGCTCCCTGGGTAACGGGAATATCGATGCCTATTCGTTTACGGAGAATTTTTCCATTTCCCAGTCAGACCGCATTATTAACGGCGTACGTCCGCAGCAGACCGGCCAGCCGGGAGTAGTGCCTGCGGGACTCACCTGGGAAACTTCCACCACAGGCAATATTGGTCTGGACTTTGCTATGCTCAACAATCGCTTGACGTTTACTGGCGACCTGTATCGCAGGTGGACCAAGGACATGTTTACGACCGGGCCCACCTTGCCGGCGGTATTCGGTACGGATGTGCCTAAGGGGAATTATGCAGATCTGGAAACTACCGGGTGGGAAATCTCCGTGAACTGGAAAGACCAGTTTTATATGAGCGGCAAACCGTTCAACTATGGAATACGACTGATGATGTCGGATTCCTGGGCCGTCATAACCAAATATAACAACGAACGCAAAATACTCACCGATTATTACGAAGGACAGCGCATAGGAGAAATATGGGGTTATCGCGTAGAAGGGCTTTTTCGTTCGGATGAAGAAATTGCCAATTCGCCCAGCCAGTCCAATGTGCAAAGCACCAATACCAGGAGAAATTATGTAGGAGATATCAAGTACAAAAACCTGGACGGTGACGATGTAATCTATCACGGTGAAAATACAGTAGATAACCCCGGTGATAAAACTATTATCGGTAATTCCGAACCGCGTTACATTTACGGTATTAACCTGGATGGAGACTGGAACGGGATCTTCCTTTCAGCATTTTTCCAGGGCGTGCTTAAACAGGATTGGTTCCCGTCAAGCGAATCGCGTTTCTGGGGGCAGTATAACCGTCCCTACAACCCGTACCCGAGCTGGCAGGAAAACAATATGTACCGCGAAGAACTGGGCAATTTCGATGCGTATCTGCCACGTCTTGTCGGATACAGCCAATTAAACGATCAGCCCAATGACAGACACATACAGAATGTGGCATATATCCGTTTACGGAATATCCAGTTAGGTTATACGTTACCGGCAGATTTCGTGTCCAGATTCGGAGCCACAGATGTTAAAATTTATTTGTCCGGTGAGAACTTGTGGACCTGGTCGCCGCTGTACAAATGGACAAAAGATACGGATGTAACCAATATTTATGGTTCAGACAGGGATCTGAGTGGCGGAAGCAGCGGGGATGGTTATAACTACCCGATGCTGAAGGCCATTTCTTTTGGATTATCTATAAACTTTTAATCACCTGATCATCGAAAAAACAAACAGAGTATATGAAACTATTTAATTATTTTTTAGCTGCCCTGATCCTGGTATCTTTTTCTGCTTGCGACCTGGATGAGACACCAGTGGCGACCGCTACACGAGATGCCGTATTCGGGTCCGAGAGCGGCATGGAACTGTACGTCAACTCGTTTTACGATATCCTTCCCGGACCCGATCAGGGCGTGTTTGCCATAGACAACACTTCGGATTTTGTAGCTCGTAACGGAGTGGATACCTATCTTACTCCCAATGCGTTGAGCCCTATTACCAGTAATGGATGGGATTGGAAGGAGTTGCGAAATATCAACTATTTTATTGAAAACGCAGAGGACAGTGAGGTAGACGAAAAAGAACATTATATCGGTCTGGCCCGCTTCTTCCGTGCGCTGTTCTATTTTGATAAGGTAAAACGTTTTGGAGACGTGCCCTGGGTGGATCAAACGATTGATGTCTCCGACACCCTGACTTTAAATGCCCCCAGGGATAGCAGGTTTGAAGTCATGGAAAGGGTACTGGAAGATTTAAATTATGCCATTGCAAATATTACGCTTACAAACGACCCTTCCTGTACACGTATCACCCAGAACGTGGCCCGGGCCTACAAGACCCGGATCTGCCTTTTCGAAGCTTCGTTCCGTAAGTATCATACCGGTTACGGTATGCAGGGCACAGCCGATACCTGGTACCAGGAAGTGGTGAATGAAGCCAATGATATCAGCGGATTCACCCTGCATGAAGGGACTGATAACGAATTGTCTTACAGAGAACTGTTCATTACACGTACTCCTTATACCGATGAAACCCTGCTCGCCGTGGTATTAGATCCGTCTCTACAGGTATTTAGTTCGGCAAACAGGCGTTTTATAAGCCCTACCTATGGCAGCCGTCCGGCGCTGACCAGGCAATTCGTGAATACGTATCTCAAACTGGACGGTACACCGTTTACGGCAGCTTCCGGTTATGAAACGATGCCCTTTGTCGAAGAGGTGAAGGACCGTGATCTCCGTTTAAAACAGACCATTCGTCTCGGGGACTACCACCGTACTGAGAATGGTGTTCCTGTTATTGCTCCCCCGAGCCTAAGCCAATCCTGGACAGGGTACCAGCCTATCAAATGGTGTTATGACGAACGCTTTCCTTATGACGATGAAAGCCTTAACGATAATGCCCACATCATCATGCGTTGGGGAGAAGTATTACTCAACAAGGCGGAAGCCCTGGCCGAGCTGGGGCAAATGAACGATGCGGAATGGGCATCTACCATTGGTGAATTACGACAACGTGCAGGTATTACTGGCCCTACGCTTACCACCATGCCTGCGGAGGCCGATCCGTACCTGGTGGATTATTACCTGGGGAAATTTACCGATCCGGTATTGCTGGAAGTCATGCGGGAGCGGACTATTGAACTGGCTTTTGAAGGATTGCGGCCCGACGATCTGAAACGCTGGCACATAGGAGAACTTTTTCAGGAAGCCCCGATGAACGGAATTTATGTTCCGCAATTAGGTGAACAGGACCTGAATGGCGACGGTATTATGGATGTATGTTTCTATCAGGGAAGCCAGCCCGAACCTTCTGATCCTTCCGTAGTAATGATAGATGTTTCTCCCAATACTGCCACGGGGCGTCGCTGGCTTTCCAACGGAACCTCCGGGGAACTTATATATAACCCGGGCGACCGGGAATGGCAGGATCGGAAATATCTTTATCCCATTCCCCAGGCAGATCTGGAGCAAAACCCGAAATTGGGACAGAATCCCGATTGGTAAAAGTTCCTGTAAATTTCGGTTGCGGATTTACGCACAATCGGAATTGGCTTTTTGAGAATGACTCGTGTATCCGCAGCAAACGGCACCATTTAAAAACAAATAAACAGTAACAGATGAAAACCAGATTTTTAAAAATTATTGTTTGTCTTTTGACAATATCAACATCTGCCCAAAGTAAACATGATGAAGAAATATGGGTGGCAAGTTATAATCTACGAATGGATACTCCCAGGGATAGCCTCAATTCCTGGTCGCATCGCAAGGAAAATGTCAAGGGCCTGATCCGGTATCACGATTTTGATATTTTTGGTACACAAGAAGGGTTTTCACATCAATTGGAAGACTTACTCGAATTGCCGGGTTTTACCTATTTCGGAGCCGGTCGTGACGATGGGAAGCACGCCGGGGAGCATTCGGCCATTTTTTACAGGAAAGACCGGTTTACCCTGACGGACTCCGGGAACTTCTGGTTAAGCGAAACACCTGAAAAACCGGGTAAGGGCTGGGATGCCACCTGCTGCAACAGGATTTGCTCCTGGGTAAAATTAACCGATAAACAAACCGATAAGACCTTTTATGTATTCAACGTGCATTTTGATCACCAGGGGGTAATCGCACGGCGGGAATCGGGTAAATTGATGGTGAGCAAGATCAAAGAGATTGCCGGTGATGCCCCGGTAATATGTACCGGCGATTTTAACTCCAGGCCGGAAACAGAACAGATTATGGGTATGGGAGCTGTTGTACGGGATTCGTATACGATAACAGAAACTCCTCCCTACGGCCCGGTAGGAACCAGTAACGGATTCCGTTTTGAAGCTTCTATGAAACATCGTATAGATTATGTATTTGTGAGTAAGCATTTCAATGTGTCTGAGTACGCGGTGCTCACCGATGCAAAAGACCAGCGGTATCCTTCGGATCATCAACCGGTAGTAGCCCGTATCCGTTTTACAGAATAGCCCCATATCTTAGTTTGATTTCATACCGGAGCCGGCCGCAATTGGATTTGTGGCCGGTTTTTTATTGGTCGGGATTTCGGATTTAAAATCCTGCTTCGGACAGTATTTTCGGCCCATATAATTCAGCCATGGATGCACGGATAATTTTTAGACTATTATTCATGTATCCGTCGTGAGATAGTTTGTCATTTAACGAAACCGAGGAATATTATTGTTAAACAGGTAATTCGGAATGGGAAAAAGATATTATTTTCCCTAAATTAGCACGTATATTCAGAATTTAAGCTTATGAACCCACGTCGTGACTTCCTACAAAAAATAGCAGCTTCGGCTGTATCTTTACCGTTTTTATCCTTATACGGTTATTCAAACTATCTCGACTTTGGCAGTGATCCTTATGACGGGCCCGTATTACGTGTAGCCATCATGGGACTCGGAAGTTATGGAACCCGGGTAGCCAAAGCTATGGAATCCTGTAAGCGGGCAAGACTTGTCGGCGTGATCAGCGGGACCCCTGCCAAGATCAAAGATTGGCAGGCGGAGTACAATATCCCGGAAAAGAACTGCTACAATTACGAAAATTACGATAGTATAAAAGACAACCCGGATATTGATGCCGTATATGTTATTACACCGAATGCACTTCACCATGAAGGCGTGTTGCGGGTAGCCGCTGCCGGAAAGCATGTCATATGTGAAAAACCTATGGCCTTAAATGCCAGGGAAGGACAGGAAATGGTAGATGCCTGTGAGAAGGCGAATGTGAAACTACTGGTCGGTTACCGCATGCATTTTGAACCGAATACCCTGGAGATCATCCGGATGCGAAATGAGGGTGAATTGGGGAAGGTACTGTTTTTCCAGGGACTGAGCGGTTTCCGTATCGGTGATCCCGGTCAGTGGCGGCTGAATAAAGAACTGGCAGGTGGTGGCGCTTTGATGGATATAGGTATTTATTCCATTAACGGCGCCCGTTATATGGTAGGCGAAGAACCCGTTTGGGTAACGGCACAGGAAACAAAGACAGATCCGGTTAAATTCAAAGAAGGTGTAGACGAAACCATACAGTTTCAACTCGGGTTTCCCGGGGGAGCGGTCGCTTCCTGTTTGTCGACCTATAATATGAACAACCTGGACCGCTTTTTCCTGAATGGAGAAAAAGGATTTGCCGAATTGCAGCCCTCTACCGGTTATGGACCCATAAAAGGGCGTACACACCAAGGCGAATTAACAAAGCCACATGTAACTCACCAGACCGTACAAATGGAAGAAATGGCCGCGATTATTCTGGAAGGCAAACAGCCTGTTGTACAGGTTGACGGAGCAGAAGGTGTGAAAGACCTAAAGATCATCGATGCTATCTATACGGCTTGTAAAACCGGGGAGAAACAGGAACTGGAGTTACAGAAAGTAAACTAGGGCCTGTTAACATTCCACACGCAAAGGTACTTTTTGGCTTGAAATTCCAGGCTTGGTTTTTACCTTGAATACGTAAATTATCCTTTATTTCTGTGTGTTGTATATTAACAATAGCTCCGTTACTTTAGTACATGACAAAATTCAATTATGCAGGATTTTCCTCTCCCGAAAGCTTTCGGGATTTGACCCCGGCCATTTCGACTGTCCCGATATTTATCGGGATCAATGCACCGCCTAAAGGGAGAAATAGAGGAAAATCGGGTTCCCTTTAGGGGTAGGGTAAAACTGATTTTCCGACAAATAGTGCCAAAATCTAATTTTGTCATGTACTAAACTCCGCTACTTTTCATTTTTACTTTCCCTTACACAAAAAACATACACGGCTTTTTATAAAAAAGACGGATAAACATGTAGAAAGGGTCATCTCTTACGGCATTATAGTTCGTGAACTTTATTTAAATCTTAAAAAAATACTAAATAAAAGTTAAAATATTGAGTTGGAAAATCATTATTTTTGATAATCAACCAAAAAAACAGAGATATGAGAATACTTAAAAGAATCCTTTTGGTGCTGGTGATTTTAATTGCCATTCCACTTATTGTAGCACTGTTTGTAAAAAAAGACTATACCGTAGCGCGTGATATTGTGATCCATAAACCGAAACAGGAGGTCTTTGACTATGTAAAATACCTTAAAAACCAGGATAATTACAGCACGTGGGCAATGAAGGACCCCGATATGGAAAAAACGTATAGCGGAACAGACGGTACCGAAGGGTTTGTCTCGGCCTGGAACAGCAATAAAGAAGATGTGGGGTCAGGCGAGCAGGAGATTAAAAAAATAACAGAAGGAGAACGAATAGATTTTGAACTCCGATTTTTTAAACCGTTCGAATCCGTTTCCCCGGCATACATGACCACCGAAGCCAATTCGGAAAACCAGACCAAAGTAACATGGGGCTTTGAAGGGCACATGAACTACCCGATGAACCTGATGATGGTATTCGTGGATTTTGAAAAGGTGATCGGGGACGACCTGCAGACCGGTTTGAATAATTTAAAGGAAATTCTGGAATCCAGGCAAACCATAACTGCCGGCAGCAAGGAATTTTTGATCGACTATTTTAAGCAAACTGCAGATAATCTGACGGAAAGTGTGTCCGGTTTAAGTGAGGCCCAGTTACAATTCAAGCCTGCAAAAGACAAATGGTCCGTAAGCCAGTGCTTAGAGCACATCGTCACTACGGAAAACATGTTGTCTGGTATGGCCCTGAAAGGTTTGGAAGGTCCCGCCAATCCGGAGGAAAAGGACGAAGTGAAATTTTCCGATGAAGAACTTATTGCATCTATTACCGACCGGAGCCAAAAGGCAGAAGCTCCGGCAGAACTCCGGGGAGAAGGTAAGTATACCGATTCTGGAATGGCTATCCGGGACCTGGAAACAAGCCGTAAAGCCGTTTTGGAATATATAGAAAATACTTCTATGGAAAATTTACGCGATCACGTTGTTGAATTTCCTTTCGGGAAAGTGGACGGTTACCAGTCCTTATTGTTCGTTGCCGCACATAGCGCAAGGCATACCCTGCAGATAGAAGAGGTAAAGGCCGATCCGGGTTTTCCTGAAAATTAGGAACAGGAAGCAAGCCACCGGGAAGTGAGAATAAGGTTCACTGTCGATTTACATACAGAACTGTCAGGCCAAAAGGAATAGCCGGGCAGTTCTTATGAATCATGAAATTCGACACAACCAGAGATGAATTTGTATATTGGCAGCGGATTGACAATTTAACCCGATAATATTTTGAAGTACCTGTTTTCCATTATAGTAGCGCTTACCTGCATCCTTAACTCTTCCGGAAGTCGGCTGCCTACACAACCGCGTTTTTCCCATATTGATATTAATGAAGGATTGTCACCGGGATCCGTTAATTGTTTTTTTAAAGATGAAAATGGTTTTGTCTGGATTGGTACCTCTTCAGGACTTAATCGTTACGACGGGTATCAAATGAAGGTTTTTCGTTTTGATCAGATGGAATCTAATGTGCATAAAAACAATGATATAAAGCAGATTTTCGAGGATCCTTTGGGCAATATATGGATTCAAACAGCCTGGGGGATCAATATTTTAAATCCTGAAACAGAAAAATTCACCAATGACCAAAGCGAAGTCCTCAGACAACTCGGCATGCAAAAATTCCCCGAAGTGCTGGGGATCTACAACGACAAAAACAATAATTACTGGTTTATTCATGATCAGGGCACTTTAACAAAATATGAGACCGGGACCCAAAAAGTTATACCCGTAACCGTTCCATCTGAAGAGGGAAGAATTGTTTCTCAGGATATTTCCAATTTATCACAAGATTCCGAAGGTAACATTTGGTTTGTAGATCAGTCAGGCATTATTAAAAAAATTGACTATAAGACGAATAGGGTTAGATCTTTAAACCGGGCTATAACCAATCTGCCGGAAGGTTCAAAACCTGCATTCAAACTATTTGTTGACGGGGATGATGATATCTGGGTCTATTATACCGGGGACAACGGCTTGTTTTATTACGATGCGGATAAGGATAGTTTGTCAGTGTTCCATAAACAGCACCCTGAAACCAGGCTTAATTCCGACCGGATCAGTGGCATCGTGGAGGAAGAAAATGGCAGTATATGGGTTGGTACGGATCACGGAGGGATTAATATTATAGATAAAAGTGATTTTTCGGTTACTTATATAACCCAGAATAAGGAGATTAAAAGCGCCCTTTCCCATAATAGCATCACTTCTCTCTACAAGGATAATGAAGGAATCATTTGGGTGGGAACCTTCAAAACCGGGTTGGATTTCTATCACCCGAACCTGATCCGTTTTCCGCATTACAGGAAGCTCGCTTCAGATCCGAAAAGCATTCCTTTTGACGATGTAAATACTTTTGCCGAAGACCGGTCGGGAAACCTCTGGATAGGGACTAATGGAGGAGGGCTGATTTATATGAACAGGTCCACGGGAGAATATACCCAGTATAAAAATGACCCGAATGATCCCGGCAGTCTTAGCAGCGATGTGGTGGTCTCTCTTTTGTTAGACGCATCCAATACCTTATGGGTAGGTACTTATATGGGAGGTCTGAACCGGTTTAATGGCAAAACCTTTCAGCGCTACAAACACGATCCGGACGATCCGGACTCAATAAATGATAATAATATCTGGAAGATGTATGAAGATTCCAGGGGAAATTTCTGGATAGGGACATTGACCGGCGGGTTGGATTTATTTGACAGGGAGCAGGGAGTATTTCATCATTCGGTAGATCACGACGGCCTGTACCCGCTGCACACCAATTTTGTTTCGGCAATTACCGAAGACAAGTATGGTAATCTTTGGGTGGGGACCGGAAATGGTATTGAGGTATTTAACCCGGAGACCGGTGCAAACAGGTATTATGAACATAACCCTCATAAATCCAATACTATAAATAGTAATTCTATACTGTCCATTCATATAGACAGCCGGGATAACGTCTGGGTAGGAACGAATAACGGACTAAATTTATTCCGGGAAGAGGAAGACGGTTTTTTGTCGTTTTCGCGCAAAGACGGATTGTCCGGAAATGACATCCTGGGGATCATGGAAGATAATGAGGGGGATCTCTGGCTTACAAGTTCTTTCGGACTTTCCCAGATGGTGAGAAAATGCTGGGAAGAAGGCAGGTTTTTTGTACGGAATTACGATCAAAGTGATGGACTTCAGGGAAACGTGTTCAATGTTAATTCCTATTACAAAACAAGTAATGGCGATCTCATAGTTGGTGGTGCTAACGGGTTTAATCTCTTCAACCCGTCAAACATCGGCCAGAACACCGATGTGCCGAAAGTTGTTTTTACCTCGTTCTATCTTTTTAACAAGCCTGTGGAGCAGGACCAATATCTCAACGGCCGGGTTTTACTGAAAGGGCCCTTATCCGTTACCGAAAACATTACACTTAAACACGATGAGAATCTTTTTTCATTGGAATTCTCAGCCCTGAATTATATCCATCCCTCCAAAAACAAATACAAGTACAAGCTGGAAGGCTTTGACCAGGAATGGCAGGAAGGAAATTCGGAGATGAGACGGGTAACCTATACTAATCTCGATCCTGGTACCTACCAATTTAAGGTACTCGCTTCCAACAACGATTTGAAGTGGACGCCGGAAGATCAGCTTGCGACTATGGAGATCACCGTCCTGGCCCCTTTTTATAAAACACCCATAGCCTATTTTCTGTATTTTGTATGTATTGCCTGTTTGTTATATGCTTCCAGGTACAGGACCCTGAAAAAGCAAAAAATGCGTTTTCAGCTGGACCAGGAAAGACGGGAAGCCAATTATTTGCATAATCTGGATTTGATGAAGATCCGGTTTCTGACCAATATCAGTCATGAGTTTAAAACCCCGCTGGCCCTTATATTATCCCCGGTGGAAAAACTCCTTAAAAATTCGGAGGAGAACAGCGATCAGAACAAGCATCTTGAACTTATACACCGGAATGCACGGCGTTTGCTGAATATGGTCAACCAGTTACTGGATTTCAGGAAGATCGAGCACAATTCACTCGACCTTAGCCTTTCACAGGGAGACCTGATCAAATTCATAGAACAATCCGTCAATTCCTTTCAGGTAATCTCTGAGAATAAACAAATAGAGCTCGGCTTCCATACCGGAAGAAAAGAATTTCATACTTCTTTTGATATGGACAAAATGGAAAAAATAGTGTTCAACCTGCTTTCCAATGCCTTTAAGTTTACCCCTGAAAAAGGGCAGGTGGTTGTTGAGGTGGAAATAACGGATGCCCCGGAGTTAGAGAAGTCTTTCAAATACATGGTGCTACGTGTCAGGGATAATGGCGTGGGAATCCCCCAGGGGGACAAGGAACTGATATTTGATCGTTTCTACAGGTCCGAAACACCCGAAACACTGGTCAACCAGGGGAACGGAATAGGACTGTCCATAGTGAAGGAGTTTGTCGGAATACATGGTGGGACCATTAGTGTGGAAAGCGAAGTAGGTAAGGGGAGTACATTTATTTTAAAACTACCGTTGGAGGAATTGGAGGCCGATTCCAGCTGTAAACTGACGGGTGTGGATTGCAAGGACCCGGAAACGGAATTTCTGCATTATATTGACAATGAGGATACCATACGTATGGAACCCATTCCGGTTGTTGACCATCCACGGAAATCCAGGGTTCTGATCATAGAGGACAATGAAGATTTCCTCTTTTACCTGAAAGACGGCCTTACACCGTATTTCCAGGTAGAGGTGGCAAAAAACGGTAAAGAGGGGTGGCAAAAAACACTTTCAACCCTGCCCGACCTTATTGTCAGTGATATTATGATGCCTGTAATGAACGGTGTGGAACTCTGCCAGAAAGTAAGGAACGATTCCCGGACCAAACACATTCCTTTTGTCTTGCTTACCGCTCAGAACTCGGAAAAACATCAATTGAGGGGACTGAAAACAGGGGCAAGTGATTATATCACCAAGCCATTTAGTTTTGAACTGTTATTATCCAGGGTCAATAACCTTATAAAGCAAAGAAAGTCCTTTCAGAAGGAATATGAAAAGAAAATAACCATCCGGACCAGCGAGGTCGACCTGCTGTCTATGGATGACAAATTCATCCGGGATGCCGTCAGGATCGTTGAAGACAACATAAGCAATCCCGATTTTTCCGTAGAGGAACTGGCAGGGAAATTAGCGGTAAGCCGTACATATCTCTATAACAAAACGGTGACCTTACTGGAAAAGTCGCCTTTGGAATTCATCCGGAAAATAAGGCTGGAAAGAGGAGCGGAATTACTGAAAAAAAGCCAGATGACCATTGCCGAGGTTGCTTTTACGGTAGGTTTTAACCACCCCAAATACTTTTCCAAATACTTTAAACAGGAGTACCGGATGCTGCCCTCGGAATTTATCAGTAAAAAGCAGGAAGTTCAGTAAACGGCCTTCCCGGAATATAAGCCTGTGAACAAATGAGCTATTTTTGTGATAAAATCGTCCATACCCTTTAGATTTCATTGGACATTTTTGCTCCTATTAACTTAACTAATGCATTATGAAAAATTTCCGCCCTAATACCTTATGCATTTCTGTGATCCTGCTCGTGGGAACTCTATATGCACTTCACGGGCAAAACACAGACAGGGTTTATCTGTCAGGTAAAGATAAGGATAACACAAAACGTTGGGAATTTAAGGTTTTATCGGGAAGGAACCGGGGGGACTGGACCCAGATCAATGTTCCCGGACATTGGGAAACTCAGGGTTTTGGCAGCTACACCTATGGATTTGACAAAACCAATCCTGATGAAATAGGATACTACAAGAAGGAGTTCCAAGCAGAAAATAGCTGGAAAGACAAGGAAATCTCTATCGTATTCGAAGGTGTTATGACAGAAGCGGAAGTAAAGATAAACGGGAAACCGGCAGGCCCCGTTCACAAGGGTGGGTTCTACAGATTCAGTTACGATATTTCGGGGTTCCTCGATTTCGATAAAAACAACCTGTTGGAAGTCACGGTAAGAAAAGTATCCACCGATGCTTCGGTGAACGAAGCAGAAAGAATTGCGGATTTCTGGACATTGGCAGGAATATACAGACCGGTATACCTGGAGATCAAACCTCAGACAAATATCGGGAGGATCGCTGTCAACGCAGAAGCCGACGGGCAACTCGCAATCGACGTATATGGTTCTGATCTCAGGGGGCACCAGGAAATAAAGGCTCAATTATATACCCTCGAAGGAGAAAAAATAGGGGAGCCCGTTCGAAAAAAGATAAACAAAAACGAAGAAAAGGTCCGGCTGGAAAACAAATACGAAAATGTCAAAACCTGGAACCCCGAATTTCCGTACCTGTACAAACTACAGGTAAGTATTTTGGACAAAGGGAAACTGGTGCATACGACCGAAGAACGGATCGGATTCAGGACGGTAGAGCTCCGTCCGAAAGACGGTATCTATGTCAATGGCCGTAAAGTTATATTCAGGGGCGTGAACAGACATAGTTTCTTTCCGGAAAGCGGGCGCACCTTAAACAGGGAGCTTCACCTGCAGGATCTCGGATTGATCAAAGAGATGAATATGAACGCGGTCCGGATGTCGCATTACCCTCCCGATGTGGATTTCCTTCATTTGTGCGATTCCTTGGGATTGTTTGTCATTGACGAACTCACGGGGTGGCAGGCCGGTTACGATACTGAGGTCGGCCGCCCGCTGGTCAGGTCACTGGTCACCCGGGATGTCAACCATCCTTCGGTAGTATTATGGGCCAATGGTAACGAAGGGGGCTGGAATACCGAACTGGATGGTGATTACGCACTTTACGACCCGCAAAAACGTCCGGTAATACATCCCTGGGAGAGATTCAACCATACCGATACCAAACATTACCCGGATTTCAATTATGTAACCAACGTTTCCCTCTACAGTACCGATATTTTTTTTCCGACAGAGTTCATGCATGGCCTTTATGACGGCGGGCATGGCGCAGGTCTGGAAGACTTTTGGGATTTGATGCTAAGGAATCCCCTAAGCGCCGGCGGCTTCCTGTGGGTATTCAGCGATGAAGGGCTGGCAAGGGACGATATGGAGGGTAAGATAGATACCCGGGGAAATCTGGCACCCGACGGGATACTGGGGCCGTACAGGGAAAAAGAGGGTAGTTTCTACACCATACGGGAAATATGGTCGCCCATAGTTGTTGGACAGAAAAGTATAAGCCCTGGCTTTGACGGCAAGCTGCCCGTTGAAAACAGGTACATCTATACCGATTTGAAGGATTGCAGGTTCACTTGGTCGTTGAAAAACTTCCCGGGGCCTGATGATGGGTCTACTGAGGTTACGGTGATGAAGACCGGAGAAGTAAGCCCAATTTCGCTGCAACCCGGTGAAAAAGGCTTTATGGAACTGGGACTCCCCGCGAACTGGAACACCTTTGACGCCCTTTACCTTATGGCGATTGATCCGCATGACAACGAAGTATTTACCTGGAGCTGGCCGTTACGTGGCCCCGAAGGCCCTTCTTCTTATCCTTATCCTGCTGCTTCAGGGAAAGGAGAAAAAATAAGGGTATCGCAAAACAATGATAAACTATTCATTAAGGTGGATCGGATCGAATATGTTTTTGACAGGTCTTCCGGCTACCTGGACCGGGTAAAGAACGGGGAAAAGACAATATCCATTTCAAAAGGCCCCATGCTTGCAGGCTACGATCTTGACCTGGAGAATTTTAAGCACTATAGGGACGGAGATGCCTATATGGTTAGGGCTGTGTATAAGAAAGAACCCTATTTCCAGGCTGTCTGGACCTTTAGAAAAGGCCATCCGGCTGAACTGAACTATGAATATAAGGTACCGGGCGGGAGTGATTTCATGGGAATAACCTTTCAATACCCGGAGAAACACATCAAAGGGATGAAATGGTTGGGAAAGGGGCCGTACAGAGTATGGAAAAACCGCTTAAAAGGAGTAGGGTTCGGGGTGTGGAAAAAATCATACAACAATACCGTTACAGGAGAAAGCGGGTGGGAATATCCCGAGTTCAAGGGGTATCATGCCGATCTTCATTGGGTGAAAATTGACACTGATGAATCTCCCTTTACCATACATTCTGGTACTTCCGGGCTGTTTTTCCAGATGCTTTCGCCGGAAAAGCCCCGGGGAGCCGGTAATGATTATACCAGTCCCCCTTTTCCCGAAGGCGACCTGGGCTTTCTTCATGCCATAAGCCCCATAGGTACCAAGTTCCACGCCCCGGAGACCTTGGGTCCCCAGGGCCAAAAGAACATAATGATAAACTACACTCCTATAAAGGGAAGGCTGTGGTTTGATTTCAGATAACATAATTGTCGGGCCCCTCAGGGAGTATTCATATCCCGGTACTCCCGGAAAGGCCCGTTGAACGAAATTACTTACCGGAAACTCCCGGCGGACTTCCTCTTTTTCCATAAAACGATCTCCCGATCCTGTCCTAAATACTGATTTACGGAGCTTTCCCGGGATTAGTGGTCATTGCCTCCCTGATTTCCTTGGGACTAGCCTGTACCTCCTCTTTGTGAACAAATAGTCTATGATTATGATGATTTGATGTACTCCCTATTCCCTTAACTCATATACTTTGCGATTGTTAATTACTCATTAAATAAGCACTAAAAATAGTTTTTAAATAATTTAATGAGATGCCAATTATTAAATCAACAATCAATCAAGTTAAAAACTTATGACAAAAACTAATCTCAAACTAAAGTTGGGAAAAAACAGTGTCACATCCCTGTTTTTTATCCTTGCTTGCACATGGTTCGGTTTTGCACAGGAAATTACGGTAAAAGGAACGGTTACTTCCGCTTCGGATAACATGCCTCTGCCGGGTGCGAGTGTATTTATAATCGGAACCAACACTGGTGTGACTACCGATTTTGACGGTAATTTTGAACTTTCCGCTCCTCCCGAAGCTTCGCTCCGGGTAAGCTATATCGGTTTTACCGCCCAGACCATCAGCATAAATAACAGGAAAGTCATAGATGTTGCACTAAGCGAAGACGTTGACATTCTGGATGAAGTAGTGGTTATTGGTTACGGGACACAGAAAAAGGCCCTGGTGACCGGGGCAAATGTACAGGTAGGTGGCGAACAACTGCAAAAGCAGAGTACCACCAATGCTTTGCAGGCCCTGCAGGGGCAAACTCCTGGGGTTCAGATAACTTCTACTTCCGGGCAGCCGGGGTCGGGTTTGAATGTAGTTATCCGCGGATTGGGGTCAACGGGAGGCAATGCACCGCTTTACGTAGTGGACGGCGTGCTGACAGGGGACATATCGTACCTGAACAACTCCGATATCGAATCGATCTCTATTTTAAAAGATGCCGCTTCGGCAGCTATTTACGGTTCACAGGCTTCCAATGGAGTGGTCCTGGTTACTACAAGAGGTGGCAAAAAAGGAGATTTACAAATGACCTTCGACCAATATTACGGTGTACAGAAGGTGGCCAATAAAATAGATATGCTCAACGCCGGGCAATACGCCAGCATACTCAATGAAGCTGCCGTAAATTCCGGAAAACTGCCTTATTTCAGCAATAGCGATATCGATGCCATAGGAAGCGGTACGGATTGGATGGGTGCCATGTTCAAAGACAATGCGGTAACCCAGAATTATACCCTGGGTGTTTCCGGGGGCTCGGAAAACTCCGTGTTCTCATCATCACTTTCCTATACTGCCGAAGAGGGTATTGTCGGTGGAAGAGACCTCTCGAATTACGAGCGTTATAACTTCAGGATAAATTCCGAACACAAGCTCTACGACGGTAGAGTGACGTTTGGGGAGAACCTGAGTTTCGCCTACATTAAGAACAATGGAGTCGGTGTAGGCAACCAATACAATAACTCGTTAAGAGGCGCATTCAATACAAATCCATTGGTACCTTTTTATGACGAAAACGGCAACTATTACAATACTTCCGATGATACCGAAGGCTGGTTGGCCGGACAATCAAATCCGTATGCTTCCATGGTTTACGGAAACCAGAACAGGAACAACAGCCAAAAACTTGTCGGTAATGTTTACCTGGAATTCGAATTGCTGAAAAACCTTAAATTCAGAACAAGCCTGGGGATCGATTATACGGCTAACGAAGGGCATTCATTCAGTCCCATCTATCAATTATCCGTCTATAATTTCAATAACTACACTACGGCCAGCCAGTCCACGAGCAAAGGACACTCTCTCCTATGGGATAACCTGCTGACCTATAAGTTCAGTATTGCGGAAAACCACAATTTCGAAGCTATGGCGGGGACTTCCTCATTCAAGTACGAAGACAATTATATGTTTGGAAGCAATGTTAACCTGGTTTTTGACGATTTGGAACGTGCCTGGCTGGACAATGCCCTGAACACCGACGGTGCGCAGATAACATTAAATGGCGGACCTAGGAATATCAACAAAAGGATGTCGTATTTCGGAAGACTGAATTATAGCTACAAAGACAAATACCTTTTAAACGCCACCTTCAGGGCAGACGGTTCTTCGCAGTTCCACCAGGACAACCGATGGGGCTATTTTCCTTCGGTTTCGGCGGGATGGATAGTTACGGAAGAAGAATTTCTCGGCAACACCAGCTGGCTGGACTTCTTTAAGTTGAGAGGAAGCTGGGGCCAGGTGGGTAACCAGAACGCGGGTAACTTTCAATACCTGTCGCCCGTAACATTTGCATATACCAATTACATTTTCGGAAATGAAGAAGGTGTTCTGTCCCCCGGAGCCTATCCGAGCAGATATGCCAATCCTGACCTGAAATGGGAGGCTTCCGAGCAGATAGATATCGGTTTCGATGCCCGCTTGTTCCGCAACAGCCTGACGGTTAATTTCGATTGGTACAAGAAGACCACCAAGGATTGGCTGATCAAGCCTCCTATCCTCGCTACAGCAGGTGCCGATGCTCCCTGGATTAATGGTGGAGATGTAGTAAACAAAGGGGTAGAATTGGCCTTAAGTTACCGTGGTAATATTAAAGACCTGAATTTCACGGTAGGAGTTAACGGTGCTTACAACAAAAATACCGTGGGTAACATTCCCACGGAAGACGGCATTATTCATGGAGAAGCCAACCAGTTGTTTGATAATTCTTCAGAATTTTACCGGGCACAAAGCGGGTATCCTCTGGGATATTTCTGGGGACTCGAAACCGCGGGTATTTTTCAAACCGAGCAGGATGTATTGAACCATACCTCAAACGGAACTGTAATACAGCCTTCGGCACAACCGGGAGATGTTATTTATGTCGATCAGAACGGGGATGGCAGTATCAATGACCTGGACAAGATAAACATCGGAGACCCTAATCCCGATTTTAATTTCGGTTTTAACATTGCACTTGACTACCAGGCCTTCGATTTATCCCTGCAGGCCAATGGGGTAGCGGGCAATCAGATCGTACAATCGTACCGGAACCAGTCCAGCCAGTATGGCAACCACACCACGGCAATCCTGGACCGCTGGCACGGCCCCGGTTCGTCCAACAGTGTGCCCAGGGTTACCGAAGACAACAGGAACTGGGTAAACTTTTCCGACCTCTATGTACAGGACGGGGACTTCCTGAGGATCAGCAATGTGACTGTTGGTTTTGATATAGCTAAACTAAAGTTGAACAAAAAGTTCTTCGCCAGCCAGTTCAGGGTTTACGCTTCTGTGCTAAACCTTTACACATTTACCAACTATAATGGTATGGATCCCGAGATCGGATATGGAATTTCGAATGACGATTATAACTTTTCTTCGGGCGTAGACCTCGGGTATTATCCCAGGCCGAGGACATTTATGATGGGATTAAATGTTAAATTCTAAAAACTTTGAAAGATGAAAAATTCCTTAAAATATATACTGATACTCGGCGCCTTGGCATTGGGGGCTTGTTCAAAAGACTACCTGGACGTAGAACCGCAGGAGGGGACGGACGAGAATTTTTACAATAATCCCACCAGTGCTTCTTATGCGCTTGTAGGATGCTATGACGGCATGCAGATCGCTTCCGGGGGGATTGGCGGATTGAGTTTCCCTGTAGCAAGCGAAGTACTTTCGGATAACTGCTTTGGCGGTACGGGTAATTCCGACGGATATGGCTTCCAGGCTGTAGATGAATTTGATATTTCCAGGTCGCCTGCCGATGCCAACCTGTACGAAAATAACTGGATACAATATTACAAGGCACTATATCGCTGTAATGTGTTGATACAGAAGATGGCCGATATCGATTGGGGCGATGATGCCGATATAAAAGTACAATACGAGTCGGAAGCCCGGTTTATAAGGGCACACCTGTATTTTGAAATGGTACGCCTCTGGGGCCATATACCGCTTATTATCGAACCGACCACCGAAAATGTCCCCCAGGCAGATCCTGATGAGGTGTATAAGCTGATAGCCGAAGACCTGGTTTTTGCCGCGGAAAACCTTCCGGAAGAACCTTACACCGAGGCAGAAAGCGGAAGGGTTACCAAATGGGCCGCCGAGGCTATGATTTCCAGGGTATTCCTTTATTATACAGGCTACTACAATGCTTCCGACCTGGCAGGAGTAGTGAGTGAACCCCAGGTCCTTGCTTACCTGGAAGATGTGATTGCCAATAGCGGGCACAGCCTGGTAGATGATTTTGCCAAGCTGTGGCCGGCAGCCTCTGTCGAAGATTATGCCGGTGAAGACAACCCGGAAATCGTGTTTTCCGTAAAACATACCTATACCAGTGATTTTGATGGAAACACGGATGGCAATCACTGGATGGTGATGTTTGGTATGCGGGACTATGACCACTATCCCTACGGACGAGGTTGGGGGGTAACAATAAACCCTAAATTGTGGAATGCTTATAATGAGAATGATACTCGCCGGGGAGCCAGTGTCATTGCTATTGATGAAGAGGAGATCCCCTATGACAAACAAGATGGCCACAGGGAATATACGGGCTATTACAACAAAAAATACAGCCCGATGATTGATGAAGATGGAAACAGTGTTACCGACGAGGTAGGAGGAGAGAATTTCCAGATCGGTCAGTTCCAGGACTATTTTGTCATGAGATATGCCGATGTGCTGTTGATGGCTGCGGAGTTGGGCAGTTCCAATGCCCAGGCGTATTTTAACCAGGTACGGCAGAGGGCCTATAAAGAAAATTTTACGGCCATCCCGGCAAATCCACAAAACATTTTGAGGGAACGGCAATTGGAATTTGCCCTGGAAGGTATTCGGTATTGGGATCTGCTTCGTCAGGGGATCAGTACCGCGGGGGCAGAACTGGCCGAGAACACCACCCTCCTGAGCGGAGGTGTAGCGACCAACAAGGTGATTTCCGCTCAAAATGTGGAGAGTACCGGCGGATTGCAACAAATACCGAACAACCAGATAACGCTCTCCAATGGTGTGTTACAACAAAATACCGGGTGGTAACAGTTAATTTAAAAAGATAAGACATGAAAATTTTCAGATATACTTTATCCATGTTATTGCTGACAGGGCTACTCGCAATATCCTGTCAGAATAACGATTACGAACTGGGAGAAAAACTGGATAGATCGGATATTCAATTCGAAGTTATCCAGGATTTCGATGCCGATGCCGGGGGAAATACGGTGATCCTGATAAACAACACGCCGGAGACCGTTTCCATATGGGATTACGGCACCGGGCGTTCCAACCGTGCCGTAGATACCGTACGATATGCCTTTAAAGGTGATTATACCATCAAATTCTCGGCATCAACAGCTGGTGGAGTAGTGGAAATGGATCCTGTGGATATAACCGTTACGGATGACAACCTCAACTATGTAAGCGACCCGCTTTGGGAAGCGCTATCCGGGGGTGTCGGCAATTCCAAAACCTGGTACCTGGACCTGGATGCGGATGGGGTTTCCAAATATTTTGAGGGTCCTCAATATTTCTATGGTCCGGATATGGGATGGTTGGAAGGCGGTGGTTCCTGGGATGGAGGTGATACCGGTTGTTACGGTGGTGATGATACTACTTGCTGGAATTGGAACCCGGATTGGGCCGGAAATCAATGGCTCGCTCCTGCCGGAGATTACGGTTCCATAACCTTTAGCCTGGACGGAGGACCGTTTGTCACTGCCGAGCATTTGATGATCCCTTCAAGAGGTACCGAATCCGGGACCTATTTCCTGGATCAGGATGCCAAGACACTCAACCTGGTTGATGTTGGAATATTGCACCAGGAAGGAAACGAAAATTGCGTAGATAACTGGGGAAGTATCAGGATTTTTTCGCTGACCGAAGACTACATGCAGCTCGGTGTTGTAAGAAAAACCAGTTGCGATCCTAATCCCGCTTACCTGGTATACAACTTCATCTCCAAAGAATATAGTGACAACTGGGTGCCCGAAGAAACCATCCCTGAGCCCGACGAAGGTTTCGACCCTTCCTTTGCTCCCGGAGAATTGCTGGGTATGCTTACAGGTGGCGCCGGGTCCGGAAGAACCTGGACGATGGATGCCACAGGTAACCCCATAGATTGGATTGCAGGAGGCAACGGGTGGACCACATCACACGCAGATACGCGCGACTGGGGCTGGAACGATAGCTGGGATGCTGCCGTAGACGGGGCCTGGATCAGGTTTGACCAGTTTGGGGGAACCTTAAACTACGTCCGTTACCAAAACGGTGAAGAAACTACCGGAACATTCAGTATTGAAGAAGACACCAATAAAATTACATTGGAAGGAAATACCCTGCTGCAAAACGATGAAAGCGAACTGAATTCCACAGCCAATGTCATCACAGTAGTAAAAGCCTATGGCGATGAATATACAGAAAAAGGCATCTGGTTCGGGACAAGTTATGACGAATCCAAAGACGAATGGTTTGCCTTTCATTATGTAATACCATAAACTATAGATTGTTGATGATGAGACCGTTTCCGGTTTTAGTGGATTTTCATTTTTTGGAGGCGGTCCATCTTTTTTAACCCTTAGTCAATCCGATGAACAAAACACATTCTTTATATATATCCATACTCACTCTTGTCCTGTTTACGACATCCTGTAGTCCCGATCGGGCGCCGGAGGATATAAAACGTAAACAACTATTCACCGGAGACTGGGACTTTCAGCTTTTGGATACCATTAAAAAAGATACACTAACCGACAACTGGAAGTCATTGAACCTCCCGCACGACTGGAGTATAGAAGGAGAATTCAGTGAAAAGCACCCGGCTACCTTTGGTGGCGGTGCACTACCGGGGGGTGTCGGTTATTATAAAAAGACCTTCGACATTCCTTCGGAATATACCGGCAAACAGATGTATATACGGTTTGATGGAGTTTACATGAACAGCGAGGTATATCTCAATGGAAAATTACTCGGAAAACGTCCCAACGGCTATATCGGTTTTGAATACGACATGACGCCTTATCTCAGTTTGGGATCGGAAAATACCCTGACGGTAAAGGTAGATAATTCGCAACAGCCCAATTCCCGTTGGTATTCCGGTTCGGGGATCTACCGCAATGTATGGCTTATCACAACCGGCAAAGTACATGTGAAAAACCGGGGGACCTATGTCACCACACCGAAGATCGATGAAAACCGGGCGGATGTTCATGTGGAGGTGGAAGTAGAAAACAACCACTCCGAAGACGAGGAAGGAGTTATTAAAACCTCGGTGCTTTTCCGGGGCGAGAAAATATCCGAAAGAGAACAAACGGTAACACTGAAAACGGGAGAAGCCAATCTGATTGTCGACGACCACCAGGTGGAAAACCCAGAACTGTGGTCAGTAGAAACGCCAAACATATATACGCTGAAAACCGATATTTATATAAGCGGTAAACTGGCAGACAGTCACGAAACGCCTTTTGGTATCCGCAGCTTCACTTTTGACCTTGACAAAGGGTTTATCCTGAACGGAAAACAGGTAAAAATAAAAGGGGTCTGCAATCACCATGATCTCGGCGCCCTGGGAGCCGCCATCAATACGCGGGCATTGGAAAGACAATTGGAAATACTAAAAGGAATGGGAGTAAACGGCATAAGGACATCCCATAATCCGCCCGCTCCGGAACTGCTGGAGCTTTGCGATAAGATGGGTTTTATTGTGATGGATGAAATTTTCGATATGTGGGAAAAAGGTAAATCCGAATATGATTACAGCCTGTATTGGGAGGAGTGGCATGAGCGGGACCTTATTGATTTCGTTAAACGCGACCGCAACCACCCCAGTGTTTTTATGTGGAGTATCGGTAATGAGATCCCGGAACAATGGGAAGAACGGGGTGCCGAAATCGGCAGAAAACTATCAAAAATGGTCAAAAGCCTGGACAGTACCCGCCCGGTAACCGCCGGGATGAATCCGCCCATTCACACCAATAAAAACGATGTTACTTTACAGTTTGCCGAGCCTGCAAAACCAAATGCTCTCGCAGGATCGGGAGCGTTGGACCTCATCGGGTATAATTATGCCCATCAGACCTATACGCAACATCAGATCAATTTTCCGGATACCCCGTTTATCGCTACCGAAACTACTTCGGCGCTTGCAACAAGGGGATATTACGATCAAAGGTCCGATTCGGTCAAAAGATGGCCTTACCGCTGGGACAAGCTTTTCCTGGACGGAAATCCGGACAATACCGTTTCGGCTTACGACCAGGTAAGCGCCCCGTGGGGGGCCACCCATGAAGAAACCTGGAAGGTGATCAAAAAACACGATTTTATGTCGGGCATGTTTATCTGGACAGGGTTTGATTACCTGGGTGAACCTACCCCTTATATATGGCCCTCCAGGAGCTCTTATTTTGGCGTGATCGACCTGGCAGGCTTCCCGAAAGATGTATACTACATGTACAAAAGTGAATGGACTGACGAAACCGTACTTCATGTATTCCCGCACTGGAACTGGGAACCCGGAAGGGAAGTCGATATCTGGGCGTACTACTCCAATGCAGATGAAGTAGAACTGTACCTCAACGGCAAATCGCTCGGAAAACGCTCCAAAAAAGGCGATGACCTGCATGTGATGTGGCGTGTACCTTTCGAACCCGGAACATTAAAAGCCGTTTCCAGAAAAGATGGTAAGGAAGTGTCAGTCAAAGAAATTAAAACCGCCGGAGAACCTGCTCAAATAGAATTGGAAGCCGACAGGAATACCATATCGGCAGATGGCAGGGACCTCTCTTTTGTCACCGTTTCCATTGTTGATGCGGACGGGAATTTGGTCCCCACGGCAACCGACAGGGTCGAATTTGAAATATCCGGGCCCGGAAAAATTATCGGGGTGGACAACGGCGATCCCACCAGTCACGAATCCTTTAAAGCCAAAAACAGGAAGGCCTTTTACGGCAAATGCCTGGTTATTGTACAATCGTCCGAAACAGAAGGAGAAATACAACTGACAGCTAAAAGCAACGATTTAAAGTCCGGAACACTGGCGGTAAGTACCCTAAAAAAGCATTGAGAAGGCCTTTAAGTCAACTACCTCAGGGCAAGCCCGCGAGACATGAGGCGGAAACCATATATTACTTTTCGACGTAAAGGTCGGAGCATTTAAATCTCACTTAGTGAGTAAAAAATAAGAAATCAAAAAATAAAAAATGATCAGAAAGCTGACATCGATAGTACTCACAGCTCTTGTATTTGGTTGTGGGGCACCTGAAAACAAAGACACAAAGGTTGCCGTTAATTCCCCGAACGGAAAAAACATTATCACTTTTGAGTTAAAAGAGGGAAAACCATCATACTCGGTAAAACACGGAAAAACCGGGGTTATCAACACATCCGATATGGGCTTTGTCTTTAAAAACGGGGACTCCCTGTATAGCAACCTTACCATACTGGATACGAACATTACCGACCATGACGAAACCTGGGAGCAGGTCTGGGGAGAAAAACAGTTTGTACAGGACCGTTACCAACAATTGGAAGTCGTCCTTCAGGAAGAATCGGAACAAAAACGACAACTTAAAATACAGTTCAGGGCGTTTGACGACGGCATTGCTTTCCGATATCAATATCCCGGCAACGGCAGCGGGGACAGCCTGGTGGTCATGGACGAACTCACCCGTTTTAACCTCAACAGTGACGGGGATGCTTGGTGGATCCCGGCTTACCAAGATAATCGTTATGAATACTTATTTACCAAATCGGCTGCGAGCACTTTAGATACGGTTCATACCCCGCTCACCATTAAAAGCAAGGACGGATTGTTTTTAAGCTTCCACGAAGCAAAACTCATCGATTACGCGAGTATGACACTGGTACGTGAAAATGACACCGATCTCAAATGTGATCTTGTACCCTGGGCCGATGGCGACCGGGTAAAGACCGGCGGATCGTTCACCACCCCGTGGCGTACCCTTCAGATCGCAGAAACCCCGGGCGACCTTATTACGTCTTACATGATACTGAACCTGAACGACCCTAACCAACTGGAAGATATTAGTTGGATAGAACCGCACAAATATCTAGGTATCTGGTGGGGGATGCACATCGGGAAATATTCGTTCTGGGAAAGCCCCATTCAGGGGGCCACTACCGAAAATGCCGAAATGTATATCGATTACTGTGAAAAACTAGGGATAGATCATCTCCTTATCGAAGGATGGAACAAAGGATGGACCCCGCAGTGGTACGAGAATGCCATGCACATGTTCAGTTTTACCGAAGATGCCGATAGGTTCAGCCTTAAAGAAGTGACCGATTATGCGACATCGAAAGGAGTACATATTATCGGGTATCACGAAACCGGGTCCAATATCATCAACTACCTGGAACAGATCGATGCCGGGATGGGGTTATACCGGAAATACGGCATGCACGATATAAAAATCGGTCAGGTAGGCTCAAAGTTGAATATGAAGGAATGGCATCACGGGCAATTCGGGGTGGATTACTACAGGTTTGTACTGGATAAAGCCGCTGAATACCAGCTTGCCGTGAACTTCCATGAACCCATTAAGGACACCGGCGAACGCAGGACCTATCCCAACATGATGGCACGCGAAGGAGGAAGAGGGCAGGAATACAATGCCTGGAGCGAGGGCAATCCGCCTTCACATGAAGTCATTTTGCCGTTTACCAGGATGCTGTCCGGTCCTATGGATTTCACTCCCGGAATACTGGATGTGGAGATCAAACAAGGCCATGAAGGGCGTGACGTTCACACAACAGCCGCCAAACAACTGGCATTGTATGTGGTATTGTATTCCCCAATTCAAATGCTGGCCGACCTCCCGGAAAATTATGATGGCAATCCGGCATTTCAATTTTTAAAGGATGTGCCTGTAGACTGGTTTGATACCAAAGTGCTGAATGCGGAGATCGGTGAATATATTACCACGGTTAGGAAAGACAAGAACAGCGATGACTGGTATTTGGGAAGTATCACTAACGAAAAGGAACGCTCCTTAAAAATAACTCTCGATTTTCTTGAGGAAGGGGAGACCTATGAAGCTCAGATCTATGCCGATCCCGAAGGAACCGGGTATGAAACCAATCCGTCAGGGGTAGAGATCAGTACCAGGGAAGTGACCTCAAAAGATCACCTGGAGCTACATTTGGGAAAAAGTGGCGGAACCGCTATCCGGTTCGTGAAAAAGTAATATTCGATTCCCAAAAATAATTCGGCAAAATGCGAGTATTGCTGAGGGAATGGTAACCGATTCGCTTCCAAAGAATAAATATAAAGGGATATGTGGCTGATTACAGAAGACCGGAGATCCATCCGTCACTGGTCTTCTGTTCAAAAAATAAAAATCAATTTTTTAACTAAGAGCTTGTTTAAACTGAATTCAATTGGCTAAAAAAATGCCCTTTTTGCCCCATATTCGTCTTTTTCTCGTCCCATAGCTATGGCTATGCGGCTCAAAAAAGCCTTCATATGGAACAAAAATCATCATTTTTCGCTACAATCAATCCAGTTTAAACAAACTCTAAAACCCAATATCTTATGAAAACAAAAACCAACATTACAGCAGGAATTTTAGCCTTGTTGCTGGCAGTTTCCTGTAACCAGGAAGAAGATCAGGTAGCGAATCTTTCCGAACCCGAGTTTTCCACTGCTCAAACCACTGGGGAAGAAGCATCGGCAGCTGCTCAGGCAGTAGCCTGGTCTACGGATGAACGGTACGGTTCATGGAATAACGGTGGTTATACCCTTTACAACAATATCTGGGGTATGGTAAACGGCAGTGTACAGGTGATGTGGGCCAATAGTTATAGCAACTGGGGCGTATGGGCCGATCATCCTGATACGGATGGCATAAAATCCTATCCCAACAGCAGCAGGAATGTGAATATCAATATCAATACCCTGAACAGCTGTACTTCCGGTTTTAATATAAATGTGCCATCCGGCGGACATTATGTAGCGGCCTATGATATATGGTGCAATAATCACGACTATGAGATCATGCTGTGGATGCACAAAGAAGGTGGGGTAAAACCTATCTCCTACGAGTGGTCCGGTACCGGAAACCCCATTCCCGTCGCTACCAATGTTTACATAGGTGGCCATACCTGGAATATATATAACGGCCATAACGGTAACGAGGATCAGGGTATAGGCAACCGGGTATTCTCCTTTGTAAGAACAGGAAATACCTCGGCAGCTACAGTAGATATAAAAGCGATCCTAAACTGGATAAAGAACCGGACAGCCCAGACCCCGAACGAGAAATGGTTTAAAAATGAAGCCATAACTCTGAGTACCGTACAACTCGGATACGAGATAAGTGCATCTCCCGGAGGTAAGGATTTCATTACCAATAGTTATTGGGTATCCTATAATTAGAATGGAGCAATGTGCCAATTAGAAAATTCATGTGCTAATTGGTACTATTTGTTGGAAAATCAGTTTGACCCTTCCTCTAAGGAGCAATGTCATTTAGTTAGTGCTATAATAGTCAGAAAAGATGTATGTTCTATATCTTATTAAAACTCAAAAAGGCTCCTCCCTTGTGATGAAGGGAGGTACCCTAGCGCAGCGAAGGGGGGGAGGGTTTTGAAAGCCCAAACCATAGAGATACTCCCAAACATAAAAGTAAACACGCCAAAGTTCGGGTTGGTCAAAACTTCCTGGCCAGCAAGCTGTCCATCCCTTTTCTCCCGAGACATTGGGATGAAGAAGGGAGCACTAAAAAAGGCTAAAAAAATGAACAAATATCATTAACTGAATTACATTGTTCTTTAGTCCCGATATTATCGGGATCGGTCAAAGATTGAAGAGTTTTCGAAAGTCAATTTTTGTCATGCACTAAACCAAATACTTTAAAAATGAAAAAAATAAAGAGTAAAGTCGTTATCGGCCTTTTGGTTTGTTTTATCTCTATGGGATTTTGGTCTTGTAGTAAAGACAACACCATGGAGGAAGACAGCACGGAACTAAAAGGAGAGGGCGATAAAACCCTTACTGCAAGTACTGGGAATATAGAATTTGAAGGTGCGGAAAGCAGTTATGACCTGACCATTACCACAAATGTAGATAAATGGGTGATAAGCAGTTCCGGAACAGATTGGATAACTTTCAGTGAAACCTCCGGCACTGCCGGCACTACTACCGTAACCATAACAGCCTCAAAACAGGCCGGTTTGGAGGAGCGCTCTACGGTTCTCACTATAAATGCCAATAAAATAAAGCCGGTAAAAATTCCGGTTACTCAAACGGGAGTTGCATCATCATCCGGCATATATCCCGATTACAACACCGATCCTATCCCTGCGGATGCAACAGGGATGAGCAGTACTGCTACAGGCCTGGCTGCTCAGATAAGCCTGGGCTGGAACCTGGGAAACAGCCTGGAAGCCACTGGTGGTGAAACAGCCTGGGGAAACCCGATAGTTACCAAAGCGCTGATTGACCGGGTAAAACAAAGTGGTTTTAACGCGGTAAGAATACCGTGTTCCTGGGATCAATACGCTAACAGTAATACTGCAGAAATTAGCATAGACTGGCTCAACAGGGTAAAAGAGGTAGTGCAGTATTGTATAGATAACAATATGTACACTATTCTGAATATCCACTGGGATGGCGGATGGCTTGAAAATAATGTTACCGAGGACAAGCAGGAGCAAAACAATGCGAAACAAAAAGCCTTTTGGGAACAAATAGCAACTCATTTCCGGGATTATGACGAGCATTTGTTATTTGCCGGCACCAACGAACCGGCAGTTGAAGATGCTACTCAAATGGCCGTACTGACATCCTATCATCAAACATTTATTGATGCGGTCCGGGCCACAGGAGGTAAAAATGCCTATCGAACGTTGATTGTCCAGGGGCCGACTACAAATATTCAAAAGACGAATGACCTGATGACCACGTTGCCTACAGATACGGTTGCCGATCGTATGATGGTAGAAGTGCATTATTACGATCCATGGCAATTTTGCGGTCTTACCGAAGATGCAAGCTGGGGAGCTATGTTCTACTACTGGGGAGAGGGATATCACTCCACAACCGATACTTCCCGCAATACGACATGGGGAGAAGAAAGTACGTTGGATGCCAGTTTCGAACTGATGAAAGCCCGGTTTGTAGATCAGGGTGTCCCCGTTGTCCTGGGAGAGTTCGGAACTATCAGGCGCACTACATTGACCGGGGACGATCTTAACTTGCACCTGGCATCGCGGGCGTATTATTCGGAACATGTGGTAAGGCAGGCGAAAGCAAATGGCCTGTTGCCCTTTTACTGGGATGAAGGAAGTACAGGGAATAATGGTTTCGGCATCATTAACCGTGCGGATAATACGGTTTATGATACCCAGGTATTGAATGCCCTGTTAGAAGGGTTAAATTAACAGCTTTTGTTTAACGCCGTAAAGATTTTTATGGATTACATTTAAAAGCTAAGGGCGAGTAGGTTTCCGATATTTTTTCTATTGGAAACCTGTTCACCTCATAATTTATAAAGCGTTGGGAAGAACAATTTCCGCACCGAGTTATACAGGATTTAAAACTTCTGGGCCAATTTAGAGGATAATAAATAATAATTCACATATTCCAATAGTATTTCTTGTAGATAAATCCGGAATGTTCTACTTTTGGTCCCATATGCACCTCTGTAGCAACAAGCGTAATATCAGTTTTTTCCTTATCATTACTTTCTTCCTTTTGAAAGTGGTGAATCTCCATGCTTTTGAGCATATTTCCAACCAGGATGACAATTATGGAAATTGTGAAATTTGTAAACTATATACAGTCAAAGAGCACAATACCCCGGTAACATTTACTCCCGAAATTATCGGATTTACCCTTCCTGTTTTTCCTAAAACAGAACACCTACCTGCAGTTTATGTGGTTACGGTGTCGAAAATCCAAACACGCGGTTATTATTTTAATAAACCGCCGCCTTACCTCTCCTGAACCATAACAACCTTTGCGTTGTCAAGGTATCCTGGAAAAGTTCTTTTTCAGGTGATTTCTCTATTTGTACAAAATCGAAAATTTGCAGCACGGGCGCTGTATGGTACCTGTACCCATAATTTTATTAAATCGGGTTGCGAAACTTTAGGGGTATTATAGTCTCAGGCAAGGCCAATTTCAATAAAAAAATAACGGAATAACCGGCAAACTGCCTGCACTGGTTATTGAAATAATGTCATGAAATACGGGCTATCCGCATGGGGAAGTGCCCCCGTTAATGGATACAATAACAGAAACTTAAATATATGATAACAACAAAAGACCTTACGAAAAAATACAACGGTTTTACAGCATTAAATCAACTGACCCTGAATATAAACGAAGGGGAGATATTCTGTCTGCTGGGGGCTAACGGAGCGGGAAAAACTACCACCATCAATATTCTTTTGGGATTTATCGCACCATCTTCGGGTGAGGCGAGCATAAACGGGTTGTCTGTAACGGGAGATGCTTCGGAAACTAAAAAATACCTGGCCTATATTCCCGAAACGGTAACGCTGTATCCCAGTCTTACCGGGATGGAAAACCTGAAATTTTTCTCCTCCCTGGCCGGGTATAAGCTCCATCGGGACGAGCTATCACAATTGCTGATAAAAGCGGGATTACAGGAAAACGCTCATCAAAAGCCTTTGCGGGGCTATTCCAAGGGAATGCGTCAAAAAGTGGGAATTGCCATTGCGCTGGCCAAAAATGCCAAAGTGCTATTGCTGGACGAACCCATATCCGGACTGGACCCCAAGGCTGCCAATGAGTTTTCGGAAATTCTGAAAGAACTTTCAACTACCGGGACGACCATTTTAATGGCTACCCATGATATTTTCAGGGCCAAGGAGGTCGCCCACCGTATCGGTATCATGAAAGAGGGAAATCTGGTAAGTGAATTGGAAGCCTGTAAAATTTCGGCTAACGAGCTGGAGCAATTGTATTTAAAAACCGTATAAACCACAACAGTTCATGACACGTTTATTCACCATAGCATTCCTTATTTTTTTCAATTCCTCCTGGGCACAAACCATTACCGGAAAAATCACTGATATGGAGACGAATATTCCAATTTTCGGAGCTTCCGTCACCCTTGTAGACACCGACCGCGGAACTGTTACCGACGAAGACGGAAACTTCTCATTGGAAGGTGAAGGGACCATTCTGATTTCGTACATCGGGTATAAAAGTTACCGGATCAAAGCAGGCGGCAATTTTCTCAACATTCAATTATCTCCTGAAGTTACAGCATTACAGACTGTAGAAGTTGTGGGCAGGACTTTAAAAAGTTACGACAGTAAATATTCCTTTTCCGCCACCAAAACAGCCATGGAAAATAAAGATATTCCACAGGCTATAAGTACGGTCACCAAAGAATTGATTGCCGACAGGCAGGCTTTTCAACTGGCAGATGCGGTTAAAGTTGTCAGTGGCGTTACTCCGTCCAGTTATTACAACCAGTACAATATCCGGGGTATCAGTCAGAATGAAGAGGGACAGATCATCAACGGTATGCGCACACGCCAGTTTTATTTTTTACAGCCCCTGACCACCAATATAGAGCGTGTGGAGGTTATAAAAGGCCCTGCAAGCGCCACTTTTGCAAGTGTTGATCCGGGAGGGAGTATTAATATGGTCACCAAAAAACCCCTGTCCGTAGAACGGAAAGAGGTAAGTATAAGTGCAGGCAGTTTCAGTACATTTATGGGGACCCTGGATTTCACCGGCCCCCTGAATGAATCAAAAACCTTACTTTATCGCGTTAACGGCGCTTACCGGGAGGCACGCTCCTACCGGGACCTGGTCAACAATAAAACCATACTGATCTCTCCTTCCTTTAGTTATATACCCAATGATAAAACGGCCATCAATGCCGAGCTTATCTATAACGATATGAACGGAATGCTGGATCGGGGACAGCCGATTTTCGGAGCAGAAGTCGGGGTCACCGATTTAAAAAGTACTCCTATCAGTATGAATCTGAGCGCCCCGAACGACTTTTTCAGGTCCAAAGAACTTATTATCATGGGAAATATCGCCCATAAATTCAATTCCAATATCAGTTTCAATACGTCCTACATGAAACAATCCTGGACGGAAGATCTGCAGGAACATCGTACCACAGGAGCATTTGCGGTGGATATAGATAATAATCCCGTAACCTCCCTGGCTGCCATGCAGTTTGTGGAGCGTGAACAATATTGGAATATAGATAACCTGAGCAGCTATTTCAATTTTGATTTTAAAACCGGAAGTGTAGATCACAAGCTCCTTGTGGGGTATGACCTTCATTACTGGGAAAAGGCGAAAGGAGGCGGACAGAATGCTGCACGCGGATTTTTATTAAATGACGGTACTGTGGCATCTTCTTTTGATGTGGCCAATGCAGGGAATTATCAAACTATAGAAGTTGACGGCATCGTTATACCCAGGCCGAATGTAGGCCATGTCAATCTCAATAATCCCAGCCACGAGATCAGGGAGATCGGAGATTACACGATGAACTCGCGTATAGCTATACCCTCGGCACTCACAACAAATAACGCAATATACATACAAGAGCAATTGCAGTTTAAGCAATTTACCCTGTTGCTCAGCCTCCGGCAGGAGTGGTTTAAGGATATCACTCATTACGAAACTCCGAATGAATCATCTTTTGATAATCAAAGACTCCTACCGAGAGTAGGGCTCACTTATGCCCTGAACGACAACATTAACATATACGGCACGTATCTGGAAGGTTTCCAGCCCCAATCAAACACGACAACACTATTGCCAAGCACAGCAAATTTTTTATGGTCGGATGTTTCCGCTGCACTATTCAAGCCTTTGACCAGTAACCTGAAGGAAATAGGGGCAAAAATGGACCTGTTCCACAAGCATATGAGCCTCAATGTCTCTGTGTATGAAATAAATCAAAAAAACATACTGATGAGCGCTAACGATCCTTCCCAACCCGATCTGCTGGTGCAACGGGGAGCCGACAGGAGCCGGGGTTTTGAAATGGACATCACAGGTTATATTAATCCGGATTGGCAGGTCATTGCCTCCTACAGTTATATAGATGCCACAATCGTAAGCGATGCCAATGAAAACCTGATTGGTCAAAGAAAGGAGAACACCCCGAAAAACAGCGCCAATCTGTGGACCAAGTACGACTTAAGAAATGTCCCTTCCCTTAAAGACCTGGGCATAGGATTCGGCATACAGCACCAAAGCAGTAAAATACCCTGGTTTACGCGTGATTTCAGGGTACCCGCATTTACCGTTTTTGATGCAGCCTTGTATTATGCGCCGGGCAACAGCAATATAGAGGTGGCCTTAAATATAGGGAACCTTTTCAATACCACTTATTGGCTGGGCGCGCAGAACTACCTGCGCCTGTTTCCGGGAGCTCCCAGAAACGGCTCACTTGTACTGAATTATAGATTTTAAGGACACTTTCTAAAACTTAAACCATGATAAAGAACGCAGAAGTGCACATCGCAAAACTGTTTTGGAAAATAACGTTCAAGAATAAAGCGGTCTACGTTTTAACCCTGATTATCGGGATTTTGCTGGCCTATGCTGTTTTTTCCGGATGGGAAAACTTTAAGGCCCGGCAGGAGATCAGGGAAAAATACCAGGAACAGGCCAGGCAGGACTGGCTCGATAATCCGGACAAACACCCGCACAGAATGGCGCATTACGGACATTTTGCCTTTCGTCCCCAAACCCCGTTAAGTGTTTTTGACTTCGGTATGGAAAGTTTCCTGGGCAGTTCCATTTTCCTGGAAGCCCATGTCCAGAACCCTACAAACTTTTCCGAAGCGGAGTTCTCCACAGGGATGTTGCGGTTTGGGGAAATAAGCATTGCTATGATATTACAAATCCTGTTGCCCTTGCTGATCTTCTTTTTGGGATTCCGAAGTATTGCCGCCGAACGGGAAAACGGCACGTTAAAGATACTCATGAGCCAGGGCTTGGACCGGAAGCAATTGTTACTTGGGAAAAGCCTGGGAATGATCCTGGTGATGTCTACCCTTTATTTTCCCATCATCATTATCACCATACTTCTTTGGGGGCTGCTTCAGAAAATGAATATCGGTCCGGACGAAACATACAGGTTGTTGCTCATTGTTATACTGTATTTCATTTACCTGTCTGTTTTTTGTGTTATAGCCGTTATTATCTCGGCATTGAGCAGAACATCAAAAACGGCACTGACATCATCCATAGGTGTTTGGTTGTTGCTCACCGTTTTATTACCTAGGGCCGGTCAATCGCTGGGGGCTTACCTGTACCCGTCTCCCACCAAAGCAGCGTTCCAGGCAGAAATAGAGAACGACGTGGTGAAAACCGGGGACAGCCACAACCCGGATGACCCGCATTACCAGGCGCTCAAAGATTCCGTCCTGACCGCTTATAACGTGGATTCCGTATCGGAATTACCCTTTAATTACAGTGGACTTGTCATGAAAGAGGGAGAGAAGATCACCGCGAAGATCCACAGTGACCATCTCAAAAAGCTGAGACAGGTCTATGCCCGGCAAAACAGCTTTTCAAGGTATCTGACCTTTCTCGATCCCTATATGGGTATAAAAAACCTGTCCATGACCCTGTCCGGCACAGATTACAATGCTTTTATCGATTTCCAGGACCAGGCAGAACAGTACAGGTACCGCCTGGCGCAAAGCCTCAATGACCTGCAAATAAAGCACGTAAGCAATACGGCCAAAAGTTCGGCAGACCCTGATTATGTCCTGGACAAAGAGCATTGGGCCGAAATTGAGGATTTTAAATACCGGCCACTCCGTATCGGGACTGCTTTCCATAGCGAATTTATCTCGTTTTTGTCATTTCCGTTCTGGGTATTGCTCCTTGCTTTGATCCTTGGGAGACTTTCCAAAACCCTGAAAGTATTATAAGGTGTCAATGTGCCAATATGATAATGAAATAGAAGGACGTAATAAAGAATTGGCACATTATCAAATGGACTAATAAACTAATTAAAAGACATGAAACTGCTATTTATAAATTTTACCCGCTCCAACAGTGTAAAGATCGGGCTGTCCTTTATCCTCCTGGCGGGTGTCATAAGCCTCCTGGTGGGAAAACAGCATATCGAAAAAATAAACAGGAGTATTGACGAAACCGCCCGGTATCAGAAAGAACACATAGAACGTCACGCCGAGTACAACAAGGACGATCTGGGCCTGATGTTGTATTATATAAAATTTTCAATAGTAAACCGGTTCCCCGCATTAAATGCGTTGTCCATCGGGCAGCGCGACGTTAATCCCTCGGTAAAAAGCGTAACCATACGTACCCTGGAGGCCCAGAAATACGATGCCGGTCTCAACAATCCATACAACCTGCTTATCGGAAATATTGATTTTGGTTTTGTGCTTGTCTTCCTGTTTCCGCTGCTTATCATTTCCTTTACCTATAACATCGTATCCGAAGAGAAAGAAAGCGGTATCTGGAAGATTATTGCCGTTCAGACTAAGAGACCATTATGGTTTATCCTGAAATCTTTTGGTGTGAGATTGTCGGTAACTATAGGAGCCTTACTGCTATTATATGCTATTGGGGTCCCGGTACTGGGCATAGAACCGGACAGGGACTTCCTGGCATTCTTGCTGGCTTCCGTTTTATATGTCCTGGTATGGTTTGCTATTTGTTTTTTTGTGGCTTCACTACAAAAAAGTTCTAATTCTAATGCCATTATTTTGCTTTCCATATGGATTTTACTGGTGCTGGTGCTGCCCGCTGCCCTCAATAACGATCTGCAAAAGAGATATCCGCTTCCGGAAGCCCTTGAAACCACGGTGAAGCAACGAAAGGGCTATCACGAAAAATGGGATATGGACAAGAAACTGACCATGGATAAATTTTATGCCCATTACCCCCGGTTCAAAAAATATACGTTACCCGAAGGCGATTTCAGTTGGCTCTGGTATTACGCCATGCAACAAATGGGAGATGACGAAACTGCGGAGCAATCCGCGACATTACGGGAAAAGCTAGGGCAAAGGAACACAGCCGCTTCCCGGATTGCACAATTTATCCCGACACTCCATTTACAGCTTTGCTTTAACGACATTGCCAGATCGGGATTGGGCAACCAGTTACACTTTCTGGACGAAACCGAAAGATTTCACGAAAAACTGAGATTGCACTTCTATCCGAAAATATTCGGAGAAGCTTCGGTAGCATCCGAAAACTGGGATGCCTTTGAGGTAGAAGTCTTTTCCGATGAAACCACATTGAGCCGAACACGGCTATATATGCCACTACTTATTTTTATCGGGCTTTTCAGCGCTCTTGGTTGGTTCATTTTCAGAAGGAGAATACATCTTCTTTGATACATGAATTACTAATCTGTTTTAATCCTGATCACTAAGTCAATGATCTATGAAATTTAGCACTTTCCTGTTTTTAAATATACTGCTGTTTTCCTATATGGCAATGGCCCAGAAAAGAACGGTAACCGGTGTGGTATCCGATTCGCAGGGCCAACCGTTACCGGGGGCGACTGTAATAGTGAAAGAGAGCAAAAACGGTACGCAAACCGACTTTGACGGCCATTATTCCATAGATGTAGCCAGTGGAGCCATATTGGTATTTTCCTATATCGGTATGTCCTCCGCTGAAATTCAGGTAAAGGAGTCATCACATATAAATGTTGTGTTGAAAGAAAGTGTACAGGAACTGGACGAAGTGGTCGTTACTTTTAAAGAACCACTGGTTGAGGCCGATAAAGGAAAAGTAACTTTTAACGTTGCTTCTTCCGCCACTTCCAGCGGGGTGTCATCTTTTGACCTGTTGAAAAAAATCCCCGGAGTGAGTATCGGGCAGAACGACGAGATCATACTGGGAGGGACTACCGGCGTCAACGTGATGATCGACGGGAAGATGAGCTATCTTTCCGGTAACCAGCTGGGGATATTCCTTAAAGGACTGAGTGCCGAGGATATTGATAAAGTAGAGCTTATTACCAATCCTTCTGCTGCTTATGATGCCGCCGGAAATTCGGGTATCATCAATATTGTAACCAAAAAGAACAGGGCCAGGGGATATGCCCTGAGTTTAAAAAGCAGCTTGTCCAGGGGCCGGTCCTGGATGAACAATCAGAATATTGCGGGGAGTATCAATGGAGAGCAATGGAGTACCTACGCTTCTTTCGATTATAACACACCCCACCGTTTCCGCAAAAGTAAAAGCGGAAATACCATTGTGGAGAACGGGGAACGGCTCATATTAAGCAGGGAAAATCAAAATCCGTTTGACATTAATTTCTATACCTGGAAAGCCGGAGGCGACTGGCAATTTGCCCCGAAACACAGGATTGGCGCCCATTATCATGGCTATTTCGATGACTTTTCGAGTAATAAAACCTCGGCAATCCGCAAACAAAGGGAAGACGGCAGTTTGTTTTCTGACGTTTACTCCACTTATGACCTGGAAGAGCCATATCATTACGATGCCATAAATATTGACTACCAGTTTGATATTGATACCACGGGAAAAAAAATAACCGCGGATGCCCGGTATATTTCTTACCGCAATTTTTCAGACGGGTTGATGGAAGGAAAGCATTATAATGCTGACCGGCAACTGTTACATACCAATACGATGCGTATCCATCAACCGGGATTTGTTAAAATAAAGTCGGTACAGGCCGATGCCGACCTACCGTTTCCGAAACTGGGTTTTAAAGCCGGATTGAAATTTGCCGAAGCCAGCAATGACAATAATTTCCGCTCCGAAGAAAAAATAAGCGACGGTTTTGTGGAGATCCCCGAACTCACTAATCATTTCAAATACAAAGAACAGATCAGTGCAGCCTATGTCTCGGTTTCCAAAACATTTGGGAATGTGGAGGTCGAAACCGGGTTACGGCTGGAACATACCCGGGCAAAAGCGTTTTTGCTGGATGGTTCGTTTGCCAACAACTGGGCATATACCCGCCTGTTTCCCAACTTGTCCGTAGGATATTTTCCGGATGATGACCACAAGATCGACCTGGCCGTCAGCCGAAGGATCAACCGCCCGTCCTATTCCAGTCTGAATCCCGTGCGCTGGTATAACGACGAATATTTTTATTACTCGGGAAACCCGGAACTGGTGCCTGAAATGGCGTGGCAATTTTCGGCGTCCTATACTTTCCGAAAGAAATACATCCTCACAGCCGGGTACAGTAAACGCAACGATTATATTTCACGCCACCTGTCTTTCGATGACAATGGGGTAACAGTGAGGAGCCAAAGTGCCAATTTCACTCACTTCGACCGGGTCGATATCAATATCATGGCACCATTACAACTGTTGACGTTCTGGGATGTCCAGTTCTTTGGCGGACTTAACCATACAAGCTATCCCATTTCTCAAACGGATGCGGAACGTACGTTCTCCAGATGGGCATCGACTTTTTCGGTGCAGCAGCAGATCAGGATACTTAAGCATTATACGCTGGACCTGGCTCTTAAATATACTTCTGCTGAATTACGGGGAGTTTACCTCGCCAAAGAAGTCTTTTTTACCGATCTCGGCATTAAACGCTCATTCCTTGACGGTAAGCTGGATACAGTTTTTACACTAAGCGATATGTTCGACAGCTACAGGGAACAGGGCGTTTCAAAAAGCAATATCATCAATTATAGCTATAATGATAAGCCCGATTCCCGAAGGGTGGGGTTGACGCTCCGATACCATTTTGGCGGAACCCTGGTTAAGGAAAAGACAACAAAGACAGATGAGCAAAAACGTCTGTGAAGTACCGTATAGCATTATTCTGCTGGACAATGCTGCAAAAAGGGAAATTCAGCCTTTTAAAGAACGGAGTAAAAACACTATATCAAGCATTAACGAAGCGATGCAACTTCTCTTTGAACCTTCGAACCCATTTGGTATTATCATAATAGCAAGTCTGAACGATTTGAAAATATTGTTCGAACTTTGTTATGATTAAAATCCAGGTTTTTATATGTTCCCGGATCAAGAATTCTTTTCGTAATTAGCACAAATCCAAGTTCGCCAACTCGGCGGTTTTTTTGATCATTCCCAAAAATTTATTCATATCGTTGTTTACTATTACTGGTAACCATGGCATATATAAGAGTTTGATTGTTGTTAGCCTTTTTCAGGTCTACCCAAAAAAAGAAAGGAAAAATATGTTTGGTATGTATGGTTGTCGTTTTTGAACGTTAAACTTCAGTGAGACGAAAGCGATTTTTGTATGTCCTAAAAGTTTGGAAACGGTTTCGATCGGGATATTCAAGGTCATTGTAGAGACGAAGGTTTTCTATTATAAATTATCACTAGTGTCCACTAAAAATTAATATACGTTCTTTGAAACCCTTGTAATCCGTAGCTTTCAGCGTTTTTTTATGGCGTGACGATTTGAATTGGTATGTTGGAAGGATTTTATAGCACTTTCCTATGAATACCGGCAAATATGTTTTTTCGCAAGTCACCACGTTTTTACCTCGACGTGTTTTTGACCATATTGTTACCCAACATAACGGCAATAAATACGTCCGGCATTTCATGTGCTGGAACCAATTACTTTGTATGGTTTTTGGTCAGTTAACCAATCGGGAGAGCCTCCACGATTTAATTACGGTCATTGAAGCTCATCATCCAAAATCGTATCATCTTGGATTTGGCAAAAGCGTGACCAGAAGCAACCTGGCTTAAGCTAATGAAAAACGTAACAGCAAAATCTTTGAGGAGTTTGCCTACCATTTGATCAATATAGCTCGTGAAAAACGGGCCCATGCTGATTTTCAGATCAAAGGAAAGGTATATGCCTTTGATTCCTCTATGATTGATTCACCCTATAAAAAAGTTTCAACAAAAAGAGCGGTTTTTGTCAAATGAATGTTGGGGATTAATTATATTTAAATTCATTTTTTATATAGTGATCGAACCAGAAAAATATTTAGCTCAACTCAAACAAGTATTCCTGCGATATTACCCGGTAAGTGAAAGTTCACTTTCGCTTTTGGAAGCTATTGCCAAAATTGAGCAAGTAAAGAAAAATGAGATTTTATTACCTGCTGGCACTACAGCGAAAAACGTTCATATACTATGTGAGGGAGCTATTATCGCTTATTTTATAGATAACGATGGGAATACCTACAACAAAAACATTTTTCTTGAAGGGGATTTTGTAAGTTCGACGGTCTCTTGCCTTAAAAACACACCATCGGAATTTACTTTAGAGGCTATTGAAACCTCGGTTATTATCAGTTTCAATTATAAAAAATACAGAACCCTTATTGAAGAAAATAAGGACCTTAAAGACTTCTATATTGCCTACCTTGAAAACAATTGGGTCTTTGACAAAGAAAAACGCGAAATCGGGTTGGTCATGAAAAATGCGACAACCCGATATCTTGAATTTGTAAAGCAATACCCTGATATTGACAATAGAATTCCATTGCGTTATATTTCCTCTCATCTGGGCATTACTCCCACACAGTTAAGCAGAATACGGAGAAATTTGAATAAAAAATAGTCAAATCACCATATGTAAAGGAAAAGATTATTCCTTCCGCTCGTTTTTACCCGGACCTATATCCTAAAATTTAAAGGATAACCTGGAAAATATCCGGGTTCCGTCTATCCCGAACTGCGTGGTTTGCCATGGATATTTAAACCTGCCCACAAAATCGAGATTCCTGTCGGTTGGAGAGCCGCCGTTGTTCGCATAGGCTTTAGCAAAGGTGTCGGGATATACGTCAAAAAGATTGTTGGCTCCGAGCGTAAATTTTATTTTGTCTGTAAAGGCATACGTAAAGCTCAGGTCCGTCAGCCATTTACCGCCATAAGTGGCATCGTCTTCAGGGTTGCTCGGATGCCTGTAAGTTACTTCTCCGTAGTTCAGAAAGGACAGGGTAGCAGAGAATTTGTTTATTTGGTATGTACCGGTAGCGACAATTTTTTGTCGGGGTCTCCAGGTCTCTACCCTTGACACGTCTTCCCTGGAAAAAATAGCATCTCCCAGGTCATTTTCCGCTATGAAAGCAGGGAAATTGGTACTTTTTACTTCCGTTTTATTGAAGTTGGCCGCAATACTTCCGCTAAGAAACCCGCTGCCTATTTCTATATTGTCATAGCTAAAAACGGCATCTATACCTTGTGTACGTGTATCGATGGCATTCAGAAAGAAGCCCGCGGAACCGACGTTAACCCTTTGTAAGGTCTGGTCTATGGGGTTTTCAGGGTCTCCGGTGGGTGTTACCTGCCCGGACAGGACAATCCTGTCGTCTACATCTATCTGGTAAGCATCTACGGTTATGCCGATCTTCCTGTTGATACGGTAAGTGATCCCGGCACCGATATTAAAGGAAGTTTCCGGGTTTAACCTTGGTATCCCCAGGGCCCTTAACGCGGGGTCGGCATTGTTTAAAATGCCATTTTGCTGTATTCCGTTTTCGGTCAGGGTGGTGGTTATCGCCGTATAGTAGATCTGGTGCAGGGAAGGGGCGCGGAAACCGCTGCTCAGCGAGGCTCTTATGGACAATTTATCGTTCAGGGTTTTTAAGCGGGAATTGAACTTCCAGCTTACGTTAGACCCGAAATCGCTGTAGTCTTCATAACGAACCGCTCCTCCGATGAGGAAGGCTTCGGTAATATCGGCACTGATATCAGCATAGATCCCGAGATTGTTCCTGTAATCATTAGAAGCATTTTCAGGAGTAAAGCCACCGAATGATTCCGATCCGGTCCGGTCTGTGGGATCGTCGGGAGTACCGTCGGCATATGAGGCTTCTTCCCCGGCTTCGGTCACAAAACGCTCTGTCCGGTGCTCGGCGCCGAAAGCCACGGTCAATGCCTCGATACCGGTGTCTTCAAAAGTACGCACAACATCCAGGTTGTTCACAATATGGCCGAATTGATGGGCCCCGTTGTAAAAATCGGACGGGCTGCCGGCTCCATAGGACTGGTTAAAGGAATTGGTGATGTAATAATCGATCCGGTTCCTTCCCAGGGTAGAGCTCAGGTCAAAATCCCAGCCGTTATATTTGGTTTTCAGCCCGAGGGAGAAGGTATAGTCATTGATCTGGGGAGCCATTTCGGGAAGAAAATATTCGGTGCCGGGATAGATCTGGTCGAAACCGCTCACCCAATATGAGGTCCTGGCAAACTGGGGGGCAGAACCTTTCCTGTTGGCCAGGGTTCCGAAGGAATATATTTCCGTTTGCGATTCCTCGTCCAGTGTATACCCCATGTTATAGGAAAAATTGGTAATGGTCATATCGGGGAGGCCCACTTTAAACCCGGCACCGGGATTCCTTTCCAGAAAGGCAGCCAGGTCGTCGGTAGTAAAATCCGTTTCGTCCGTGATACCCCAGTAATCGGCTTCGTCTTCCACACCGGTAATAGTGCCCGGGCGTTGCGATCTTTTCTGGTCGAAGTAATTTAAGGTGAGGTTGGCATATCCCTTGTCCAGTATATTTACTCCGAATCCGGCTTCTATCTGGTACTGCTCACCGTCTCCTTTTGTGGTAGTGCTGTAGCTGGTATTGATATAGGGGTCGGCCTTTTTCTTAAGAACCAGGTTAATGACCCCCGCTACGGCATCGGAGCCATATTGTGCCGCGGCACCGTCCCTGAGTACTTCCACACGTTCCAGAGCTGCCGAGGGAATGGCTTTCATATCTACACCTACTTCGCCACGTCCCGGGGTTACGTAACTGTATACCAGGGCGCTGGCATTCTTTCGTTTTCCGTTTACCAGGACCAGTGTCCGGCTGGGGAAAAGCCCACGGAGATCGGCCGGACTGAAATGGGCGGCGGCATCTGATATGGGTTGCTGCGTGGCATTATAAGAAGGTACTTTGAACATAAGCTGCTGATCCAGGGATGCTCTTCCCGTTTGCTGTAATCCTTCCGCCTTTAAGTTGTCTACCGGTACGGGGGAGTCAAAAGCTGTTCTGGGCTTTCCCCTGCTGGCTACCACGATGACATCATCGAGCTGGGCAGCGGCTTCTTCGAGGGAGATCTGTAGGGTATCCTTATTGCTGATGTCCACTTCCTGTGTTTTAAAACCGATGTAGGAAACCACAAGAATCTGTGCTCCCGGCGGAACGGTAACGGAAAAATTGCCGTCAAAATCGGTTTGCCCGCCAATAGTTGTTCCTTTGACCAAAACATTGGCCCCAGGCAAAGGGCTTCCCTGCTTATCGGTAACCTTTCCGGAGACTTCGCGTTTTTGTATAGGGCGGGAGGGATGGTCTTTTCTTTGGGCCAGCACAATATGAGTTCCTATAATAGTATAGTCCGTGGCCGTATCTTTAAGAAGGTTGTCCAATACGGCATCGACCTTCTCTTGTTGAGCAGTGATGGATACTTTTTTACGGGTGTCTATATCCGCATTGCGATAAAAGAACTTGTAACCGGCTTGCTTGTTGATTTCTTTCAGTACCTTTTTTATGGAGACATTTTCAAAACTGAATTCAAGCTTGCCCTGGGGATAACCGGAATTGGCAGTCAATTGAAAGATGCAGGACAAAAAGAGGATCGTGGAAATTTTCATTTTTAAATTTTTGCTGGCCAGAGGATGAATCCTTCGAAAAAAGAAGGCCGGTAGAAAACTTTTTTTCATAATTTTGATTGCTTTAGTTTATTAATACTTCGCGGTTTAGTAATCTTAGGGCATTATAAGGGGAAATGCGCCAACATTTCCCTTTTTTATCGGTCCCGGTTGAGGTTCTAAAACCCTACACTTTGGCAGGGCGGAAAAATTATAGTCCGGTTATTAGATTATTCAGTTAGTTAAGTAACCCACATAAACTCAATAACCAAATAACTTATTAACTCAACAACCAATAACTAAAGAACAATTTCCCCACCTGCCGGAAGGGCAGGACCGTTTATCAAAACCTCCGCGCCTTTCCGTGCAGAGTGGTTTAGTCAATAAAGGATTATTTTTTCATTTTCGGTCTTATATTTAAAATCAATACTGCTGCCTATAATTTTCAGGATGTCTTTTATGCTGTCTTCCCGGCCGAATTCCCCCGTAAAATGTTCCTGCCCGGTATCCGGAAGCTTATTGACAATGTCTACATCGTAAATACGCTCTATCTTTAAAATGATATCCCGGAAAGGTTCATTGTCAAATACTATCCGTTTATCTGTCCAGGCCGTATACATACCGGTATCTACGTCAAAGACTTCCATAAGGGTCGTTTTTTTGTCATATGTAGCCTGCTGGCTGGGGCGGAGTACAACCGGAGGGGCTTGCTCGCCGGGGCTGCTTACCTTTACCGATCCATCCACAAGAGTGGTGTTTATGGCCGCATTGGATGCATAGGAAGAGACATTAAACTTTGTTCCCAATACTTCTATTTCCAGGCCACCCGATTTTACGATAAACGGTTGTTCTTTGTTGTGGGCAACTTCAAAAAAAGCTTCTCCTTCTATGTATACCGTTCTTGTTTCTTCTGTCGGTAAAAACTTCCCGGGATACCTGATCCGGGTCTCCGCATTCAACCTGATCTTTGTGCTGTCGGAAAGTACGAGGCTGAAAACCCTTCCCCGGGGAACAAGTATGGTATGGTATGCCGTATCTTCCTCCACATTCCTTTCGGCAGGGGAGAGGTAAGACAGTTCTTCTTCCTGTTCCGGAATGATCTCCTGAGTCCCGTTGTTTGCAATGAGTACGATATCATTGCTTTTCTTCCCTTCCTTCGGACCTTCACGACTACCCGGCGTATCCGTTATATAGGTATAAAAATAAAACGAGAGCAGGCCGATGACCAGTACGGCCGCGTATTTGTATATACTGTTAAAAAACCTTTGTTTTTTAGGGGGTATGGTGCCTGTCTTTTCCGTTATGGTCTCGAAAGCCCGGTCCGCGTCAAACGCGTATTCTTCTTTGTGGGTATAATTCCACAACTTTACGTGATCTTTAAAGGCCTTTCTGTTAACTTCACTGGCCTGTATCCAGTCGAGTAGTTCCCTTTCTTCTTCGACCGAAGATTTTCCGTCGAGATATTTTTGAATTAATGGCAGCATTTTGTTATTTTCGATGGACTATTTTCCTATAAGATGCTTTTTTAGCTATAAACCCCTATATAAATATTAAATATTTTATATTTTTTTCAATTGTAAAAAATGCAGAAACCCCCTATCACTATTTCCTCACTAAAAAATAAGGCTACTTTTGAAAAGGTGTTTAAGATGCATTATAGCTGGTTGTGCAATTACATCACAAAACTATCGGGGGATGCAGACCTTGCGGAAGACATAGTGCAGGAAGTTTTTATACGATTGTGGGAATCCCGGAACGATATTGACGTTCACACTTCAGTGAAGAACTATCTTTTTAAAGCATGTCATCGCGAATTTCTTCAGCATATGAGGAGGGAGAAAAAGGAAAACAATTTGTTAGATACCTTGAAATGGGAAACCCTGCATGAATTGCATGCGGAGGGGGCGAATAATATTTCCGTGAAAATACAAGCCGTACACCGGGCTATAGAACAATTACCTCCCAAGTGCAGGGAAGCCTTTATACTCAGCAGGTATAATCAGTTAAAATATAAAGAAATAGCCGAAGAAATGGGAATCTCCATAAAAACAGTGGAAATTCATATATCCAAAGCACTTACTTTATTACGGCAACATATAAAAAAGGTACCGAGGTGTACAGAGTAAAAAGAACATCACGATAGATGATCCGCTTTATGCCGCAATACGGGAATTAAGAAATAAAATTCTACTACGTTCACTGGTAATTCCCGATAATTCCCGGGAAATGTATGACGACAAATCCTGGCATTTTGTTGCTGTTGAAAATAACAAGGTAATTTGTTGTGCTGTTTTGGTTCCTCCGGAGGAAAAATCAAATAAAGCCCGATTGATCCAAATGGCAGCCGATACTGCGGCTCAAGGGCAGGGAGTAAGAAAACTTTTAATTCATCAGATCATAGCATTTGCTAAAACCCGGAAAATTAAAGAAGTTACATGCCATTCCAGAACATACGTGGTTAATTTTTATAAAAGCCTCGTTTTTAAGGTTTTGGTGAGCCTTTTGAAGAAGTTGGTATTCCGCATAATCATATGATATTGAAAATATAATCTATTCAATGTCATTATAGCATTGTTCTCACTTTTTGTATGTAAACCGCCAAACACTTAAGTCGGGTACTTCAATCAAGATTGATAATAAAAAAATCCGTTTTTCAGGTATAGTAGTTTCCATTGGCCGGGGGTCAGGGAACTATCCATAACTCAATAACTAAATTGGTCAACAATCATAAAATTTATCCGAAAGGAATCAGGTGCAACTAAGTACCGACCTCTGAAAACTTATATTTCTTTATCTATATATTGCTTATAAAAATCATCTTGATAAACCTTTCCTATAGGGATTTCATGATTTTGAATATAAATGGTTTTATTATCAAAGGCATCAATAGCTGTTTCATTTATTATATTTGATTTACTGACCCTTATAAATTTTTCATGAGGCAATTGTTTGTGGAGAGTTTTTAAATTTAGCAACGTTATAATTTTATCCGTACCGCTATATATGATCGAATAATCTTTCATACCCTGAATAAAAAGTATCTTCTCAAATGCTATTTTATAGTACTTCCGATCCGCTTTAACAAATAAAAAATTTCTCTTTTTCCCTTGTGTGTCCGTATCTTTTTTTAAAAGTAATTGATGCAGCGAAAGGGCTTTATTCACCGCTTTATCAAAACGTTCGGAAAATACCGGTTTTAACAAATAATCCACAGCATCTAATGCATAACTTTCCACAGCATAATCTCTATATGCCGTCGTGAAAATTACAAGTGTATTCTCCGGAACACTTTCTGCAAATTTCAGTCCGTTAAGACCGGCCATTTCAATATCCAGAAATATGAGATCAATATCATGGAGTTCTAAAAATTCTTTTGCCCTGACAGCATTGCTAAAATCTTTGATAAATTTTAATTCCGGCCTGGTTTTGATCAGGTCCTTTATGACCTCTCTTGCAATGGGTTCATCATCTATAACGATACAATTCATAATGGAAGTGTTAGTGTTACTTTATATATGCTGTCGGAGTTCATTATAGTTAAGTTGTAGTGATCCGCATAAATTAACTCCAACCTCCGTTTTACATTCTTTAAACCTACCCCGTTAGTATTCTTTTTTAATGGGTTTGATGGCTTTGTGTTCATACAGTCAAAGGTTAATAAGTCCCCCGACCTTTTAAACGATACACTTACAGAGGACGCCGAATCGGAATCAAGGCTGTGTTTAATCGCATTTTCGACGAATACGGAGAAAATATTGGTCGGTATTTCAATGTCTGTTTCCTGGGGCGGGATGACTTCAAAGGTAAAATCATCCCTCCTGATTTGCTCCAGGTCAAGATGATCATTGATAAACCTGATCTCTGATGCTAAAGCAATATATTTTCGATTGCTTTCATACAAATGATGGCTTAAGAAATCGGACAACCTGGAAAGTATGAAAGACGCTTTTTTCTGATCTTTTACAATCATGTAATTCAGGTTGTTAAGCGTATTGAATACAAAATGGGGATTGATCTGGTTTCGCAATGCCTGCAATTCCATTTCCACTGTATTTTTTTCTAACTCTTTAACCCGGCGATCATATTTTATCCACTTTTGAAAAAGTTTAACTCCTGTCGATACGAATATAAAAGGGGTTAGTATTGCTGTATAAGCTAAAAATTGAACTAAAAAGGAAGGTTCAACTTTATTCACACCCAAATCGTTTGGGACTTCAAATAATTTATGAATAGTTTTTAAAAAAATTAAGCTCAGGAGCAGGAGCAACAGGATCAACATCAAGTATGTGAAATATTTTCGTTTATACAATAAGGTTGGCAGAAGAACATATAGGTTAATATAAAAGATGCTTAATGTGATTAAGTGCGTAACAAAAAGATCATATATATTATATTTTTCAATAGGCTGTAAACTAATGAACATTACAAATAAAAGTACAATCCCGATCGCATGCCTGTAAACTCTATATTTACGCTGAATAAGAATCTCTACAAAGTGAAGTTTTTCAGCATCTTCATTTAAAGCAACATTTCTCATAAACATTTTTGTTCTAAAAAAACATATTTGGCAATAACAAAGTTATACTTCTATACGAAAGCCATTTAAAACTATACAAAATCACCTAATATGGTCCCTGTGGTTGTTCTACATGACATTACTTATCATAAACGTATCTACTTACGCCCTGATTAAGATTTACAATACGCTGCATACAGTAAAGCTGTCCTGTTTTTTAACATATACCTCCCAGGATTATTTGCTATACCTATAGATGAAATTTTATCAAGGCCCCTTTTGTATATTAAAATAGCTGGTTTGTATATATAACATATTGCTGCCTGTTTGTTTTAATAATTTCGCCACGAATTTAATTTTATGATATGAAAAAGCGTGTTTTTATTCTAGTCCTTTTTTTAACGGGCTATACCACCCAGGCACAATTTCATTTTGGTGCAAAAGCCGGGGCTAATCTTACCAGATTAGACGGTCAATCTTTTAATGATAACTATAAATTAGGCTATCAACTCGGAGGTTTTGTTTATTATGATATCACAGATTTTATCGGGGTGCAGGCCGAAGTTCTTTTTAACCAGACGAACACAGAAATCAGTGATCGTTTTGAGGATATCATTGATCGCGCATTCGACAAAGATAAAACGCTCAACTACATTAGTGTCCCCGTTTTATTAAGGCTCAATTCAGGCGGACTTTTAACCATAAATGCCGGGCCTCAATTCAGTTTTCTGGCAAGTAAGGATCAAAGTGTTCTTGAAAACGGAGAAAGGTTATTTAAAGATTCTGATTTTGCGGCAGTGTTAGGAGCCGAAGTAAACCTTTTTCCTATAATCATTTATGGGCGCTATACCTGGGGCTTCTCCGATATCAGCCAAATAGGTAAAGATACAAAGAGCCAGCAAATACAATTAGGGGTTGCCCTTAGATTTTTTTAAAGAGACAAAGTCCTTTACCGATCATTTGAGTTTAGGGGCACAAATTTTGAATCAAAACCTGAATGATGAAAAAACAAAGGATAATCAGAGCAATAAGCCTCGTATGCAATACATTAGAAATATTGATATTGTTACTTCTACTTATTTCCATAATACTGGTATTATCTTTTTTATCCGGAATCTGCTGTATTTCATGTACTAACCAAATCTATTTCTTTAATATAATATAAGGAAATGTGATCTGCTTTCTTACTTCAGAATGTATTTGAATTCCTATATACAATTCGTCATTATAATAAATGTTAAACTATAATTATCAATGTAAAATGAAAACAATGAAAAAAAATGTAATCGCATTAATTTTGGTGTCCGTATTTGGAACTGTCGGTTTATCTGCACAAGAATTAAATGTCGATAATTCATCTTCTGTTAATATTAAACAACTCCCCGAATATGTGGTTATCACTTCTGAAAACACGAAGCTTTTAGGAGGAATGAACATTACCATCCAAAGTAAAAAATCACAGTATGAAAATGTATTACAGAACCTGGAAAAATTACTTCAAAAGAGAAATAATCTTCAAATACGCAATCAAACGGATTTACTTAACGCCATGTCAACATTAGGTTTTGATTATGTAGATGCATATAATGCTTCCTCGGGGACAATAGGTGTCGGTGGGGGAGAGGATATTCAAGTTACGGGAAGTAATGCAAAATTCAGAATTAATATGGTATTCAGAAAAAAAATGAATTATAGAGATTAGCGGTAAAAAGAAGGGAAGCTCATCCATCGCCCTTGGGAAGCTGGGGTTGGGATTCCATGGTCAAAGTGTCCTTTTTTTGACTAAAATCATTGAGTTCCTTCGCTTTTTTGAATTTCGCGGCTTTAAAAATTCATCATTTACCAAAAAATAACAGGGACTCCCCCTGTTATTTTTCCCTTTATTAGGGAATATGAGAGAGTCTTTATTATACCGGTTTTAGTTTAGATATCGGCACCTTGAGACTGATGCTATCTATTGTTATATAGTCTTCATAAAAGTCCTGATTTTCTCAATAATTTGATCCCTGTCTTCCTCCGAAGCAAATATTCTGTATCATAAATTTATAGGTCCGGAAGAAGTTTATGAATATCGGAAGATAGGGGGGATTCCCCTTTAATTGCTGAAATAGAAGCTTATTATTCCTAAGCTATACTTGGACGCTTATTAGCCGTGGCCATGCAGCACAAAATGCTTTCGTGTGGAAGCAAAATCTCTATTTTTCATTTCAGTCAAAATTTTTTAATAAGTTAAATATAAAAAGCCCGCAACTACTATAAACAGAGGACCTGCAGGCTTAATCTTTTACAGAACCAGGTTTACCAGACCAGTTCATAAGCATTACCACTCCCCAAAGTAAGTGTAGCTGTCTGATTACCGTGAAACACCAGTTCTCCGGAAAACGAATAGGTATTCCCCTGGGATGACGTTCCTTTAAAGGCAATGGCCATGCTCCCCGAAGTAATGTTGTAATTTGATTTTAGAATGGAAAGCTTCACCGTAGACATGGTTATCGTACTGGAAAAACTGTTTTTATTTCGTATAAAAGATTCCTGTGTTCCCGTTCTGGTATATTCCTCGTTTATAAGATAGAGATCTTCAGTATCATTCAGCCCCGAGACCTGTATATTGGCTTCGTTAGTGTCGTCGGAGGTCATCCTGGGAGTGGTATAATACCCGCTTCCGTTCAGGTCAAAGATAAATTCCTCCGGATTTCCTTGGGCATCACAATAGAGTGTCCAATCCCACTGATAATCAATATCAAACGTATAAGAACCGGATGTGTCGGAGCCACTGTAAGTAGCATTGTATATTTGTCCGCATTCATAATCCCCGGTTTGGTATGAGGCGTGTGTGCTATGGCTCATAGGGTCTCCTTCCAAAACATATAGGGCTTCCTGAGTTTGCACTACAGTGCCGCCTGTTTCCGGAGATACGGCCATCAGCATAGCTTCGGCAGCCTGTTCTTCGGTGATTTCGGCAAAAGGGTCTTCGGTGATTTCGGCAAAAGGGTCTTCGGTGGTACGATCATCATCACTGCAAGACATCAGGGCACATGTAAATAGCAGTAGCATCGTCCACGATATTTTACTTTGTACGAGTGCGGAAATGAATGGTGTTTTTTTCATGTTTGTGCTGATTTAAATTTTATACTAAATTATGTCCAGTCAGGAACTCTTCGATACTTAAAAAAGGTAAGACTGCTGGTTTTAAGGGTGAACCGTCATCCTTTATAGTTCATCTTTCCTCTGAAGAAATCCACCAAACCTTTAAAGACCAACACCAGGGGATTGTTACTGATAAAACCCGTAGTGACGCCGTATACCGGTTTTTCCAGTTCCTTTTGATAGGTGCCGAAAATCCTGTCCCAGATTATAAATACACCCCCGAAGTTCTTATCTATATAGGCTGCGTTAGATCCGTGGTGCACCCTGTGTGCAGAGGGTGTAGCCAAAACACCTTCGATAAACCCCAACTTACCGACAGCTTCCGTATGAAGAAAAAACTGGTATAGCAGGTTAAAGGCAAAGGAAAGGGCGACAAATCTGAACGGCAATCCTATGAGTACCATGGGAGCGAATACAAAAGGGCTTATCAAAGCATTAAGCCAGTTGAGCCGGTACGATACCGTGAGGTTCATAAACAGGCTGGAATGATGTACCAGGTGAAAGGCCCATAGGAATTTCAGTTGATGAGATAACCGGTGATACCAGTAATAGACAAAGTCTACCGTCAAAAAAGTAAGGAGAAAAATACCCGGGTTTTCCTGAAATTCAAATAAGGCAAAGGAAGCTACTATACTTAAAGAAGCATACTGTACTCCAAAAAACACAACTTTGGAAAGCTGGAACCCCGCAAAAATGGCTAGATTGGCCAGGGTGTCTTTTACGTCATATACCTTCCTGTTTTTTTTCCAGCTCCATAGGATCTCTGCGATGATCAATGCGAGCAACAGCATAAAAATAATTCCCCTGCCTCGTCCTTCTTGAAAATGAATAGCTTCCATGATCTTTTTAGGACAAAATTTCAAAAACACTGGAATGCCGTACAGGAATTTAAGGTGAAACGGAGAAAGCCCGGGGCGAATTTCCAAACGGCTCTTTCATCAACAGGCAGGAAGGTATTACACATGGGTAATTCACCCCGGAATTCGGATCACTTGGCATTTCAATATGCCGTTTCACCCGGAAGGAAAAACCTTTTTTAACCCGGAAAAATAATTTTGCAGCATTATAACATCAAACCTATGAAATCTACAAAAACTCTTTTGCCCCGGTATTTCCTTTTTCTGTTCCTGGTCTCCTCCTGTGATCCGGATGACGATGTCAATACCGAATGGGTGTATCGCATTCCGGTTGTCGTCCATGTGGTACACAACGGTGAGCCCGTAGGGCAGGGGGCGAACATCAGCACAGCACAGATCAGATCACAGATAGAAGTTTTAAACGAAGATTTTAGAAAAAAATCCGGTACAAGAGGATATAATGAACACCCGGAAGGTGGGGATGCCCGGATAGAATTCGTGCTCTCCGAAAAGGCTCCGGACGGTTCTGTCATGGAAGAACCCGGTATCGATAGGATACACGGGGGCCGGAACGAATGGCCAAAAGGGTTTGTGCGTAACCCCATCGAAACCAGCCTTAAACCTCATACCATCTGGCCTCCCGATAGGTATTTTAATATCTGGACCGTCAATTTCGGAGGATTTGTCAGCAGGGACCTGCTTGGTTATGCGCAGTTCCCTGACCAATCCGGGCTGGAAGGACTGGACCCCTATGGAGGTCCCGAAGACACGGACGGGATTGTCATTGGTTACAAATATTTCGGAAGCAGTGATAAAGGGAATTTCCCTTCCCTGGTCCGTCCCTATGATCTGGGAAGGACTACGACTCACGAAGTAGGTCATTGGTTGGGCTTAAGGCATATATGGGGCGACGGGGATTGTGCCGTGGATGATTATTGTAATGATACTCCGCCAGCCGCTGCACCGAATTACGGATGTCCCGAAGAACATATAAGCTGCGGCACCCTTGATATGGTAGAAAATTTTATGGATTATACGGAGGATGCGTGTATGCATATATTTACTGCGGACCAGGTAAACCGAATGCTGACGGTTCTGGAAAACAGTCCCAGGCGAAGGGAACTGGTCCGGGAAACAAATATCCCATAAAGAAAGCCCGGTAATAATATCTTACTTCTGGTTATTTATGGGGTTCATCTCATGGGTTAAAACCCTGGCACCCGATAATTATCGCGATTGTGGCAGCGACTTTAGTTTCTATATATTTCAGCCACAAATGTCCTGGGTTTGCCGAAGGGATAAAACGTAGACGGGCTCTCAGTTTTTTATCATTATTAACGTATCCGTGACAGAGAGCCTTTCCGTCTGCCACAAACCTGCGGACTTCAAACCCGTAGCGGTTTAGTCATCCAGCCATTTTTTAAATTCCGGGGCCCTGGCTTTACTGACGATTATTTTTTCGTCAGGTTTGGGCAGCACATTGACCACAAGTCTTCCGTTAAAATAAAAATCAATGTCCCGGATCGCTTTTTTCTGAAGGATAAACTGCCGGTTGGCCCTGAAGAATTTTACCGGTGAGACTTCCTGTTGTATTCTTTCCAGCGTGGTATCAATAACATACTTTTTTCCGTCGGAAGTATGAGCGTATACGACCTCATTGGAAGTATAAAACCAGTGTATGTGTTCCACGGGAAGCGGCACGAGCTTGTTTTGATAATGTACCAGATAGGCTTCCTTGTAAGGTTGGATTCCTGCATTTTCCATATAATTCAGAAGGGTTTGTACCCTTTCTGCAAACCTGGGGTCTTCTCCGGTCGAATTGTGACGGATTCGTTGCAGTTTATCCAGCGCTCTGGCAATATCTTTCTGCTCAAACGGTTTCAGGATATAATCCACCCCATTGGCCTTGAACGCTTGCAGCGCATAGTCGTCATAGGCTGTAATGAATATCACCGGGACCACAGGTTCTATATGTTCAAATATTTCAAAAGACAGGCCATCAGATAGCCGGATATCCATAAACAACAGATCGCAACGTTGTATATTAGCTTTCAGCCAGTCCACGGATTCTGAAACACTACCCAATACATATAGAACAGCAATGTCCTTGCCGATCTCACCAAGGGTGTATTCCAGGTTCCTCGCAATGGCGGGCTCGTCTTCTATAATGGCTACTTTTAATGACATCAATACTTCAGATTAATGGTAATTTAACAATAAAATGAGTTTCCGTCTTATCGATCTCTATTTCTTTACCGGTCAGTATCCTGTACCGCTCGTTCAGGTTCAGAAGTCCTATTCCGGTAGACGATTCCCGGAAGGGTTGTTTCCTGAGGGTATTTTTAAAAACAAGGGTATCATCTGTACAGGTAATATCTATTCGCAACGGGTATTCGGGTGACAGGAAATTGTGCTTTACGGCATTTTCCAAAAGGGGTTGCAGGGACATATGGGGCAATTTTTTGTCCCAGTGTTCGGATACCGGGATAGAAACAATAAGGGCATCTTCGTAACGGATCTTCAGCAATTCTATATGGGACCGGAGAAACCCCATCTCCTTCCGCAGGTTGGTCAGTTGCTTTTGATGATCAGAGAGGGAATGACGGAAAACCCTTGATAAATGAGCAATGTATTCCTGGGCTTTTTTGGGTTCTTCACGTACAAGGGAAGAAAGGTTACTCAGTGCGTTGAACAGAAAATGGGGGTTGACCTGTGCCCTGAGGTTCCGGATCTCTGCATTCGCATAGGCCAGTTTCAGGCGTTCGTTTTCTTTGTCCTTCAGCTTTTGCTGTCTGTAAAGCAGAAGTATCTTAACCAGTATAAGGATCAATCCGCCACTTATGGCAAAACGCACCATATAACCGCCGCGGTACATCCGCCGATCCGTAACATTGTCGAATATCTGATCCTGGGAGTATATCCCGACAAAAAGAAAGGTGGCAAACAACAAAAAATTGACCAGGAGCAGGTACCACCATTTATCTGATAATCTCCATGGCGGAGGCAACAACCTCAAATTAATATAGCCAACCACATAACAGAAGAGCCCCTGGTAAACAACCTGGAATATAAGTTCCGGAAGGTTGAAGCTCCAGGGGGTGCCAACCCTCGCGCCTCCTTCGGGCAAAAGCAACAATAATCGGTGTATATTGAGAGAGACAGCTATAAAAATGGCCGCCAGGAGCAATACTTTTTTTTCATTACCGGTTAAACGCATCATACAGAAAATAAAAAAAGGCTCTTTAAAATTAATGGAAATCCCATAAAAAGAGCCTTTAGTGTTCAACAAAAAATAACCAACCAACAACCTAAAACCTAATTTTTTCGTTTTTTGTTTGCTTCTTTCAATTTTTCCCGGTTTTCCTTCTGGAGTTCCTTATAGGCCTCGAACTCGTTTTCGTCCAGGACAGCTTTCAGTTCGTTGTCCTTGCTTTCCCGTAGGGATTTGAGTTCTTTGAATCTGGACATCCTCGAAGCGTTACTTTCCCTGATGGCCATGGTTTTGTCATAATATTTATTACTTATTTCCGTAAACGCTTTTTTCTGATCGCCTTCCAGCTGCAGGGCGTGGATCTGTTCCTGGAGTATTTCCTGGTAGAATTCCTTGCCTTCAGACATTTCCTGCTGGGCAAAAACAGCCGTTTGCACTAAGATCACTAAAATAAAAAGTGTTTTTTTCATCGCTATGTGTTTTTATATTATATGTTTATTTAATACTGCAAGTTTAGGGTTCATGGGATGAATATGGCTTACCGAAAAAGGTGAAGCTGAAAAAATAAGGGGTGAAACCGCTATTGTAAGATAGTAACAAATAGCACGCGGTCTAAATATTAATTTTAGTATGGCCCTTATCCGGGAGCGTGCTATTTGCTCTCTTAACATAAACCTGTCCCTCTCATTAGAAATTAACGATCCTGTCTATGGACAGCACATCATTGCTTCCACTTGGAGGATTCACATACCCTTTGGCATAAATGGTATAGGTACGACCCCCGTATAAATCCATAGCATCACTCTTAAATAAAAGTTCACCGGTAGAAGCATCCGTAAATTTAAAATCATAGGTTCCATCATCCATTTTTATAAATACACTGGCCTGCTTGAAATCCAGATCTTCTGCCAATACTTCATCACCGTTCCATATGTCAACAGAAGGAGCATCCGGGGAGAGGTTGATAAAACGGAGCATGGCATTCCCCCCTCCCGGATAGTCCACATTGTCCGGATACAACGCTAACTCAATATTATCGCCATACGTTCCTGCGGCAAAAACAGAGAAATATTCTCCCATACTTAAGTTTACAGACAAGGAATCTAAAGTTTCTCCATTTTGGTTTTTGAGAAAAAACAACCGGTCTCCCGTATAAAAATTATAGTACCCTCGCGCATCCGTATAATTCAACGGGTCCTGGTTGATTTGATTTTCATCAGCATACAGGTATAAATCCCCGGAACCCGGACTGGCATTAACCAACAGGCCATAGGCAATGTCCTCAGGATAATAATAGATATAGTCATCATCCTCATCACAAGCAACGAAAATAATACCCATGCATAGCATTAAACATAATTTTAAGATTTTGCTTTTTTTCATGATCAATCAATTTAAGTTATACAATATTTGTCAGCCATAAGTTTAAGTTTTATCCTTGGATCCCTGTGATTATCGGGATTTATACTTCGCTTTAATTGGGGGCATCCTTATCCTTGTTTTTATTTTTCAGTACCCTGTTGGTATTCAGGGTAAAGGAAATCCCTAAATTCAACCCGAAGGAAAATGTATTCAGATCAGGTGTTTTGTTACTGATAAAGTATTTTAACGGAACAGAACTGTTAACACTGAGGACCGGGGTAATACGGTATTCAAAACCCCCTTCTATCAATAGTGTGAAATATTGGCTTTCATACCTTTTCCGATATACGGAGGTCGTTTTCCTTTTTTTAAGGTCTACATCATTGACGGAATAAAAACCGGCACCTCCCGAAGCAAATATTCTGAATTGTTTCCGCCGAGCTATATATGTCCTGTACAACAACTCTCCGCCAAATAGGGCGTGGGTATTTATAGTGTCCTTTGTACCTGAAGAGATCACACTTTCCTGTACTTTATCTTTATTGGCACGCGAATAATTAAGATTAAGGACCAACGCATTTTTTTCTCCTATATTCTTTTTGAAAGACAACCCGAATACCCCTATAAAGTCGGTCTGTAACCCAAATTTGTTCCCGGTTAACAAAACAGGGGCATAGTGCAGTTCGGCATCGAAATTTCCTTTAAAGCTTTTCATTTTTATAGAGTCCCGCTGCTTTTCCGTAAGTTCCTCCGGGATTTTATATTCTTTACCGGCAGCCATGGTGTCTATGCTGTTTTTGATATCTTCCACATCCTGTACCGGGGCATAAATCACATGCAGTTCAGCACTATCACCACTACCATTTGGACCGCTCCGGTTGTCTGATGATGAATTTCGGATCATATAAAAGGCATCTTTACGGATATGATATACCTGTGAGATCACTCCCGTAATGGTCTCATAACAACTTGCAGAATTTCTGCTCTGCTCATCCAGAATTTTGATGTATAAAAAATTATAAGCCTCAAAAAGTCCGGAAGTAACCAGGGGGTTGTTTTCTGCGTAGGTTTTTATATCCTTATTCTGTACATCCATAACGATAACGCCCTGAGGATCCTCCGCTTTTTTGACGAACAGGGTATTGCTGTAACATCTTTTTCCGGGTGCGTTATACGTTTTTACTTCCTGCCCATAGGAAGACCGGATACCCCAAAAGCTCAGTATACCAAGTAGTGTTAAGACACGATTCGTTTTTATTACCGCCATGTGTTTAGTTCTGTAGCATGTGATGACTTCGATGAAATGGTATCCTTAAAATAAATCATAGCTCAAACCAACTTGGAACGAGCCCCCCGAATTTTTGAATTCCCGTACAGGTGTCGGCTCTTCTCCCACGGGGAAAGTGATCAGCGTCCAGGTATTGTCGTCTTTATAAAATTGTTCATACAAGGTATTGCGATACCCCACCGATAGTTTCGCGGTCAAATGACCGAATAGTTTACGCCGGTAAAACAGCATTAAACCGGCATTTCTGTTCTTTACATACCCTTCTTCCCCACCGTCAATTTCATCAAGTCGGAAACTGATGGCGTTCAGGATCCATTCCAATCCGAAACTATTCTTGTCATGCGGGGTAAATTCAGCTACGGCCTGTATGGGGAACCGCCCGTATATTTTCCACCGGGCATTGGGTTCGTAATCCATATGGAGCACGGGCACGACCTGGTTTCCGAAAAATTGCCGGACATACCCGATTCCATATCCCAAAGTCAGCCTTTCCGAATATTTTTTAAGCACAGTCCCTGCCAGGGCATAGACGATGTCTTCGGAGGAGATCCCATTGAATTCGGAATTCACACTGATATTTCCCATGACCTGCAGATCCGTTCCGGTATTCAACCGGTATCTCCATACCAACGGGATCCCTAAAGCATATAAATGCTCCGGAAGTTCCAGGGTATCGCTATGGACGTTTTGCTGTAAATAAGCGATTCCTGCAGCCAGTACTGACCTTTCGCCTTGATAGATCGGGAACATCGATTTCATCTGCAATTGCTGTACATTGCCATCCCCATCATTTAAAGGAGTATAACGATACCCTAATTGAAAAGGTTCCCTGATCTGTGCTTCCGTCCTTTGCCCGAAAAAGCAAAGACAGCATACGAGTATTTTAAGGGACATAGTACAGCCATTCCCTATAGTTTTCACATTGATTTTCATAATAACATTTATAATAGTCGATATAGAATTGGTTTTGTAAATACATGAGACACATGGCATAAAGCACTAATAAAATGACCACCAGAACATCCATTCCGGTTTTATTGTTATTATTATCCACCTTATTTCATCAGCATTTTATATAACACAGGTTCAACAAAACGGGTTAGGAACAGGGAACTCAACAACCTGCCAATAAGCACTAATGCCAGTGGAGAAAAGAAATCTGAACGTTCAATAACCAGTGGGATCAGAGCAAAAACGGCTGTTAAAGTTGTCAGGAAAATTGGGGTAAACCTTTCTTCCCGGGCCAGTTCTATCGCTTCGTCGATAGAATGTCCTGCCTTGCGCATTTGGTTGGTAAAATCAACGATGATAATAGTGTTCTTTACCTCCAGTCCAATGAGGGTCACCAATCCGATAAAGGCAGTGAAAGAAAGCGTATAACCAAAAAGCCACAATGCAACTACCGCTCCGAACATTCCTAAAGGAATAGCGGAAGCTACAATAAGAGTCCCCTTGATCCCGTGAAAGGCCAGGATCAATACGGCCACGATGGCAAAAACTGCGATAAGCATATTGGTGGTAAGCCCCCCGAAGCTTTCCTGTTTTTTTTCCTGTTCGCCACCGACCTCAAATTGATAGTTTTCCGGCCAGTCCATCTTTTCGATCTTTTTGATCAATTTATTGTTGACTTCCCCGGTGAGATATCCGGAAGCTACCGAGGCTGTAACGGTTACACTCCTGTTTCGGTTATAATGCTGGATTTCCGGAGGAGCGCTCTCAAAATGCCAATCGCAAATGGAATTTAATGGCACCTGGTTTCCAGACATGGAGGACACATTGATATGGTCGAAAGCTGAAAAATCTTCTACCTGTCCGGGATCCATTTTCACCACAATTTCCGGATTATAGTCTATTCCCCCGGTCCCCATGATCTCTGCTACCGGAATTCCGGTAAAAGCCATTCGTATCGTCCTGGAAATTTCACTAAACGGAACACCCAGGGCCAGGGCCTTATCTTTATTTACCTCGATCTTTATATCGATCTTGGTCTGGCCCAGCGGATCGTTTACATAAAGTGTTCCCTCGGTTTCATTCATCGCTTTCGCTACTTTTGCTGATAAAACTTGTAAGGAATCGATATTTTCTCCCAGTATCCGTACTTCAATGGGGTTGGAGACCGGGGGCCCTTGTATAAATTCCTTGACTTCAATATCTGCACCGGGATAGTGGGCAAAATCTTTTCGCAAATGCTCCAAAAGAGCATTAAATTCATCCTTGTGGTATGCATTTACCTGGCAGAAAATCTCTCCGAAATTGGCTTTTTGGGATTGTTGGGACAAGTTGTAGTAGATCTTAGGGTTTCCCTTTCCTATATTGCTGGCCACTGAAGTGATTTCCGGGTACTTCTTTAAATTGTTCTCTACAAATTTGACCACGCTGTCGGTCGCTTCAATATTTTTTTCCTGCGGAAGTGTTACGTTGATAAAAAACTGTGGTTTTTCCGCAGTAGGAAAGAACGTGACCCCGATGACCTTAATTAATCCGAATCCGATCAGGATCAATCCCCCGGCGATCGCCAAAGTAGACTTAGGGTATTTTAAGCATTTGTGCAGAATGGTTAAAAATGGCCCTTCATTAAGTTTCATCAGCCATCGGTAGAACCGGTTATCTCCCAGGTTATCTTTCAGAATATACCTTGAAATTAAAGGGGTTAATGTTATGGATACAAAAAAAGAACCGCCCATCGTATAAATTACCGCCATAGGAAGGCTCCTGATAAAATCCCCGGTGCTTCCGTCGAGGATCACCAATGGTAAAAATGAAAGCAGGATACAAATGGTCACTGAAATAATTGCTCCCAACAATTGATTGGTCCCTTCCACGGCGGCTTCATCCCTGGTTTTTCCCTTTCGTAATTTGGCAACGATATTTTCAACCACAATGATACTGTCATCTACCAATAGCCCTAAGGCGATCACCAATCCTACTATCGAAAACTGGTTGAGTGAAAAGCCCGTAAGATAGAGCAGGGTAATCCCTATGAATATGGAAGTAGGTACGGTAAACATCACCACATAAGAAGCCCGGAGGCCAAGAGGCAGCAGCGTGAACAATACCAGAACAATGGCAATGACAAAATCCCGGTACAACCCGTTTAAACGGTGTGAAACACTTTGACTCTGATCAAAAAGCTTGATGAGCTGAATGCCATTGTCCGCGTCGTAATAACGTTGCAAACGGTCTTCAATGTTATCATTTACACGGAATATATTCGTGTTTTCCTGCTGATTGGCGGTTACAAAAACTGCTTTTTGCCCATTGTACCTTCCGTAATATGTCGCATCCGCATAACTTTCGGAGATCCTGGCTATATCTTTGAGATAAACCTGTTGCGTACCATTGGTCTTTACAATAGTATTTTGAACAGCATCTACAGATTCATAATTGCCACTGGTCCTTATATTATAACGATTGGAGGAAACATCGACATATCCTCCCGGAACCCGGGTGGCCTCACTCTGAATGGCATTGGACACTTGGTTTAAGGTAATATCATAGGCCGCCATTTTATGAAGATCTACCTCCACATCGATTTGCTGCTCCGCTACCGCGTGAATATCTACCTCCTGAACTCCGCCTGCTCCTTCGATGGCACTCTTTACCTGTTCGGCAAATTCTTCAATCTCACGGTAGCTTTTATGGGGGGATACCAATGCATATTGTACGATATTTACATTTGTGGTAGACCCCTGAATGACCTCGACATCAGTAACCCCATCCGGTAAATCTACCCGCTCCTGATTGACTTCCCGGATAACTTCGTCATATTTCTTATCAATGTCAACATCTTGCAGGAACTTGACCTGAAGGGTAGCGATCCCATCATTGATCGTGGTTTTTATTTCATCAATATCATCCAGGGAACCTAAGGCAGATTCCATGGGTTTTACGACCAGTTGTTCCATATCGTCCGGACTGGCACCGGGATAAATAATTGCCACCTGATAGATCGGGACCGGGAATAGCGGGTCTTCCGTCTTGGACATTTCTGTGAAAGATCTGATCCCCAAAAAAATGATCAACAGGAAAATACAAACGGTAAATTGCCAGTGTTTTATAAAAAATCCAGGTATATTCATATCAATTCACGATTTGGACTGTTTTGCCGGCAACTGCCTGTAATTTTCCTTTGGTAATAATTTGCATTTCCTCCGCAAGCCGGTCCTCAATAGCTATTTTATCCTTTAAGACTTTTGTGATGTGTACGGTCCTCGAAACTACCTTGTTCCCATGATCGAGGGTATAAATAATGCCCTGTTGGTTCTCCATGCTCACGAAAGCCTCCACCGGTAATACGGTACAATCCTTTTCATCCTGAACGGGGATCAACAGCTCTCCGGTAAGTCCGTAAACGATCTGCTTATCCCTGGCATTAAACGTAACAGTAATCTCGTAAGTCCCGGTTTGAGGATTGGGGACCGATGACAATTGGATGATGGTTCCAGGGAATTTTTCGCCAGGAAAAACATCCAGCCTGACGCTAACTCCTTTTCCCTGTTGCAGAAGTACACGATCTTTATCAGGCAGCCCGGCGGTAAATATCCAATGCCCCGGGGTTTTATCTCCCTGGCTCCCAATGGTAATGGCCGGGCTTCCGGGAGTTTTGTACTCCCCTAATGCCAATTGTTGTGTTATAATAAACCCGGATTTTGGAGCCCGTAACACGGATTGCGATCTGTTAAAAGCCAATGACGCTTTCTCCTGCTGTGCTACATGTAAATTGGTTTCCAGGTCCTGCAATTGTTCCAGGGTGGTAATGGTATCCTTTACCAGGGCCAGGGTGCGTTCCAGGTCACGCTGGAGTTTTTCTATTTTCAAACGGGATTGCTGCATCTGTGCATCCAGCTCCGTTGTATTTAAGGTGGCCAGGACAGCGCCTTTTTCTACATAATCCCCTTCTTTAGTATTTACCTTGTCCACCATCCCACCAGTTTTAAATGATAACACGATCTGGGACTCATTCCCTATGGTCCCGCTTACGGTTACATCGGTATAAAGTCGGGCCCGGGAAGGATGAACAGTATTGACGTGGGGAATGTTATTTTCTTTTTCTTTCTCCTGGTTTCCGCAGGAAACCAAAAGCAAACAACAGAGGCCGGCAGTGAAGGCCTTATACTTATTTCTTTGATTCATCGTAAGGAACAATTGATAGTGTTTTACCGGTTTCTTTTAAATAGGCCGCCTGGTCCATGTGCAATTGATAGTACCAGTCGATCTGATCCTGGTGCGCTTTCAGCAGTTGTGATTGGGCATCGGTAAGTTCCAGGATGGAAGCCGATCCCAAAAGGTATTTCTCGTACACTGTTTCGTAATAGATCCGGGCATTCTCGTAGGTACTTTTCACAGAGACATAATTCTCCAAATGCGTCATGATATCCCCGAAATTTTGCAATTCCTTCATTTGTAGTTCTTGTTGTTTCATTTGATATTGTGCCTGCAAACTTTCCTGTTGCTCCTGATTTTGACGGTATTTGGCTTTATTGGTGCCGCTGTTGAAAATATTCCACTTCAGCGAAAGCTGTACCTGTGCCATTTTAAGCCTGTCATTATCAAAATCGAGCTCAACCCCCTGGATCCCCCCGAAAGCCTGAAGATTAACGTCCGGGAGATGGTTGGACCTGATCAACCTGGCCTGGGCTTCCAATGCTTCCTGATTTTTTTTGATATTTTCCAGTTTATAAGCAGAAAGCGTATCCTCGGTTTTGAGGACCTGGTACCTGGCCGAAGCATCAAACTGCAGTTTTTCATCTATAGCGATCAAGGCATGTGCATCGCGATTAAGTAGAAAATTGAAATAATACTTGCTATTTTGTACCGTATTTTGAGCGTTTCTTATTTGCTTTTTTACATCTTCCACATTCGATTTTGCCCTATAGAGGGCATCTTTAGTGGCCTTATGGAGGGCGATCAGTTTTTCCGTGCTGCTTAGGTTTTTTTCTGCCAGCTTCAATCCCTCTTCCAATACTTTTTCCATGGCTATGCTCTCCAAATATTGATAATATGCAATAGCAATGGAAGCCGACAGCTCTGTTTTAAAATCCTCCAAAGTGGCCCGGGCGGCTTCGCTTTGTGCGGTATACATGGCCTTATTGTGTTTTAGTTCGGGCACAAACACGGGTTGCATAAGCTGTATCCCGCCCTTATAAAAATTTTTAGGGGGATAATATAATTTACCATCCTCGAAGGTGACCGAATTCGAATCTTCCAACAGGTCACCGAGACCTTGCTGGTCTTCAACGGCAATGCCTTCCTGGAAATTCCTGTTGTAATTCCCTATAACATCTATTTGGGGGCCATACATTCGTCGGGCTTCCTGTAAAACGGCAAGTGATCTTTGATAATCTGCCTGTAATTTTACATTACCGAGATTGCTTTCCAGGCCTTCCCGGATATAATCTTCCAGAATTTGTTGTGAAAAGGCAGTCGATGAAAAAAATAAAATGATACCTGAAAGTATACTGAACTTCATTTCTATATCGGATAATTTTAAAGTCGTGTCCATTTTTTGGTTTTGCTGAACCATCCTCTTTTTCCGGTAAGCAAAAGTGTATTTTTGCCTTCGAGTTTGACTGTACAATCCAGCCAGGTGTCTTTTTCAGGGATGTAGACTTTCCCTCCGGTGTATGCATTATCCCGGTACGATAGGTTTTTAATAATGGTGGGCTGCCCTTCCTTTAAAGCCACGGCTTCGTAATGCCCATCATCGGTTTTACGGAATTCGATCTGTTTCTCTTTACCCGGGTTTTCCCATTGTCCTAAAATGGCGTCTGCTGTTTGTGCCTTAGCGGCAAGTATGCCGATGAAAAACACCACCACGCCGCATAGCTTTTTTACATTTGTGCTCATAATTCAATTTTTATTATGGAGCAAAGGTGCATTTCATGATAAGGCTATATCCTTACAAAAAGACTGAAACGGACAAATTGAAAGTTGAAACGGACACAAAAAGGTTAAAACTGAAAAGAGCGATTTGGAATTACTTTTCAAATCGCTCTTCGGGTATATGCTCAAATGACATGTTCAATGATTTCCTTCCATCCATTGCAGAAAGGAAGAGGCTTTTTGTTTACTTACAATGATGTGCTGAGGAACTTTTACTGCGGTTCGTACAAATAATTTCCTGGAGAAATATGGCTCTACCGCCTCAATGCTTTTAAACGAGATGATGTATTGGCGGTTGGCCCGGAAAAACAGCTGTGGATTTAATTTCTCTTCCAGCTGTTCGAGCGTATAATTGACGGGGTAACTTTTGTTTTGATGAGTAAAAAGCCTACAAACGCCATTTTCAGTGTAAAAACAAGCAATATCATGGACATCCAAGGGAATCATTTTTTCTCCGAAAGACACTAAGAAGTTATTTTTATAGGGGCCTTCCCTTACATGGATCTTCTTTAAAATATCCTTTAAGGTAACAGTATGGTCATCTGAGAACATGGTGTTGAATTGCCGGTAACGTTCCAGGCTTTTTCGTAACTTCTCTTCATTAAAAGGCTTTAAGATATAGGCAATGCCATGGGCATCAAAAGCACGAATGGCATATTCGTCAAAAGCAGTACAGAAAATGACCGGGCATTTCAAAGAAACAGTTTCAAAAATCTCAAAACTGAGCCCGTCCGCCAGTTGGATATCACTAAAAATAAGATCGGGGGCGGAGTGCTGCCGTAGCCAAAGTATAGCATCTTTTACACTATCAATAATATCCAGTACCTGCAGGTCAGGTTGAATCTGTATCAACATGTGCTTTAAATCTCTGGCAGCTGCTATTTCATCTTCGATAATGAGTACGTTCATAATGAATGTAACATAGGGATCTTAACGGTAAACACACTATTTTGTTTTTGAATCTGTATGCCTTCCCCTGCTAATAACAAATAGCGTTTATTGATGTTGGAGAGACCTACATTCCCGGAACTTTCTATTGAATTTTTAGGCTGAAAATTGTTGCTAATTATGAGATGAGTTTTAATGGAAGTGATACTAATCGTCAAAGGATTCGAACGTGAAACAATGTTGTGCTTCACCGCATTTTCGATCAATAATTGCAGGGTAAGGGGAGGGATCAGGTTTTTCTGCTGTGGTTCCGGAATATGAATATGTACCTGAAAATTCTCCCCAAACCGGCTTTTTAGGAGATAACTGTAGGCTTTTATAAAGCCGAGTTCTTCAGTAATGCTTACGGTTTGATCCTCCCAGTGCATCAATAAAAAACGATAGACCTCGGAGAGTTTTACCACAAAATCTTCGGAAGCTTCCGGGTCCTGACGGATCAGGGACTTTAAAGTATTCAGCGAATTAAACAGGAAATGAGGACTTAATTGCTCTTTCAGTGACGAAATATTGGCTTCGAGCTGCTTTTGTTTCAACTGTTCGAGCTCTATGGCGTTTCGTTGTTTTTCTTTTAAAATTTCGAGATAATAAACGACAAAAGCAACAAGCCCGCCTAACAGCATTTCCCTGAAAATTTTCATCAACAGTTGTTTATATCCCGTAAATTCGGTTCCTACAACAACACTGTAATCGATTCCCGAAAGAGCCTCGATCACATCAAACCCCGCCCCCAATAAGATCACAATAATCGCAGAGCAGGAAATGTACCACAGTTTCTTATGGGTGAAACGGATAAGACTTTGAAACAAAAACCAACAGGAAAATGAGAACAGCACAATGTGAAGTATCGGGTATAGGACTACAAAAGATGAATCTGTAGCCCGTCTCAGAAAAAACGGGAATGAAACGACACAGGATAGCGTTAATATAAACGGAACACCAACAGGCCAGTTCTTTTCTTTCATCATAGTCAATAAACTAAATATGTACCCTATATTTTACCAACACTGACCACCTCGTAGCGCGTCTTTTTTTCTACGGTCACCTTTTTATATATAACACCTTCAAACTGGTAATACGTTTTTCCGTCAATGACGATTTTCTTCTGTCCTTCGGGCAACTCGGGGACTATGGTACCTACTACAGGTTGTGCTTTGGTGTACGCTTCGGAGGAAGGATCTTTTATATAATAGACGCCGTCACAATAATAATAGGGAGTATTTCCGGCATAAACAGTGACATAAGATGGCGGTAAAGCACCAACTACCACGGTGGGATAAGGAACAATGACCCTAGGCCTTACAACTACCGGGTGATAATAATGGGGATAATAATAAGGTCTCGGCCTCACTACGGCCACACGACGATGCACGACAACCTGGCTTTGTGCCTCACAGGCATAGAAGATGACTAACAGAGGCACTATTTTCAACATTGACTTTACAGAATTCATATTTTTATTTTTAGACAAGGTTAGGCTTCTTTGAAACCAAGTGAAATGAAAATTCTATTGAAACGGACAAAATCACGGGTTAAAAGGAAAGATCCGGATGTGAAAAACGGGTAGTATGGCAATTTACGGGGAGGTCAATTAAAAAAGGTGCCGAGGTGTACAGCGTAAGGCGGGGAAAGGGCAATAGCTGATCCCTACTGGGATCATTGCCGCTGGTATGAATGCGGCATGGGGCGACCGGCTGCTTTATGAACCGGGCAGGTCATGCATGGCCCGGATAGGGCCGAATTAAAAATATACGAAAAGGGTTTGCGGCTTGAATAGCCTAATTGAGGATAGGGTTTTTATTTTGGTTGAAAATCAACCTATAACGGTTCGTCGGGCCAGAAATCTTTGGGAGAACAGTTCAGTATCTTGGCAATGGCGTTCAGATGTTTAATGTTGTATTTTGCTTTTTTGGAAGGCGCTTCGATATGGCTGATGAAAGAACTTCCCATGCCGAGGCTCAGCGATAGGTCGTGCTGGGAAATATTGCGTTTTTCCCGTTCTTCTCTAACCCGCTGTATAATATAATTTTCTATATCCGCCAGGGAATCTTTCATCGCTACAAAGAGCTCGATTATTCTGCAATCTGTCAATGGACTATAATCCATTATTTAAAAAAAATGTTTATATTAGCCCCGGGCAAACCACTCCACAGGGAGGGAACCCGGTATAAAACGGTTGAAGTCCGGTTTTAGGGTTTTAAAAATTTTGTAAACAACAAAACCGCCCCGGGCGTTTTTACGTAGTGTTTCCATAAGGCCCGGTGCTGACTGATCATGGTTTGATGAAGAATGTCGGTTTTAATAATAAAATCGACTATTATTTGTTTTTAATACATTTAATTGCGTGTAGTGTTGTTGATAATTTAAAATATAAGTATTTATGTTGAATATCCTTAATTATTACTAACTTTGAAATATTCAATCCGATACCTAAAAATAGTGTGAAAACCTTATAATCCTCATTTATAGAGGGTTTATCAGAGGCATCCCCAGTCAAAACCGCCATGAAGTGAGGTGTTGTGTTCTGAAAAAGGACAATCTTCTTAAGCTATTGTAAGGTTTTTATACGTGGGCCCCTGCGCATCCCTAAAGCAGGTGTTGGGACAACTACCCGTCTTTCCCACTGAGTACATAGAGTTTTTTGTTTAACTGGTGGTCACATGGAAAACAGTGCCATCGTAAAGGAAACCGCACGTACGGTAATACCCCCTTTATACCTTTTTTCCCGGTACGGATCTCAGGGTATAATGGTACTTATGGTTTTGAGGTATAACTGGATTATGTTTGAATATTGTTTATGGTTAACCCCCCAGGCCCTGATCCTTATCTGTATTTACCTTTTCATCTTATGTGTTGATCATACATTCGCGAAGTCTAATATTGTAATTGCATAGTTATGAGTGCTGACTTGTCAAAGGAAATACAGGAACGGAAATTCGAGGAGTTCTATAACCAGTTCTACGATAAGCTGGTACAATATGCCTATAGTATCTGTTTTAACCGGGCCGTCGCCGAGGATATCGTCCAGGAGGTTTTTATCCGGGTATGGAAAAATGTGGATAAAGACAAAATAGAAATAGGCCCTTCCCTAAAACCTTATGTATATACCGCGGTAAAAAATGGTTGTATCGACTTTTTCAGGTCCCATGGTATTACAGACGAACTCGGGTTTTTAGATTTTTACGCCGAAATCACCCCGCATTATAATCCTGTAGTCATTGCAGAGGACGAGGAAGAAAAAAAAGGGATGTTCGTTGCTATTCTGAAAATTACAGATACCTTCCCCCCGCAAATGCGGAAGGTTTTCCGGCTTTGGCTGTGTGACAACTACAAACAGACAGAGATTGCCAAAAAACTGAATATTCATCCGAGTACGGTCAATTCCCATTTAAAAATGGCCCAGGAGAAGATTTGCCAGGCCTTTGCTCAAAAGTCCGGCAGGAAGTAGTGGAGTAGGGGCCGTTCTCTCTAAGTCTGATTCTGCTTTACTACTCATAATTTACTGTCTGAATAAAATGAATAATTAGACATTAAAATCTATTCAGACAGAGTTCAGTTTACACCCTCCCTGCGGACGCAACGAAGCTTTAGCTGATAGCTGTAGTGCTTTTAAATTTTTTTAATGTTATTTTTAAATCTTTCTATTGCTTCGGGTGATAAAGGAGTGAAAAAGTTAACTAAATTTCCATCAGGATCCCTAAATAAAAGTGACCTGTTTCCCCAAGGCATTGTGGTTGGTTCTTGTACAAGATGATGCCCGATTAATTTTCCTAACCTGGCATAGTCATCATCCACGCTTTTTGATAAGAATTCAATAATAGCTGTACGATTTTGAGCTGCTTTTGCTACATCATTGCCGCCGAATAGTTGTAACGTTTTAGTACTGCCAATTGCCAATGTTGCCGTTGCCGTTTTCAATTCAGCAAACTCTTTAGTGTGTCGTATTGCTTTTAATCCGGTTATTTTTTCGTAAAAACCAACTAACTGTTCTACTTCTGTTGTGATAATTCTAATTGAAAGAAGATTCATAATAATACTATTTAAAATTGTTGATGCAAAAGTAGCGCAGGTCTATGACAAGAGTGTGTCAGTAGTGATAGTTATGAATGTTCAATTTACCTGGATGCTTTTTTGCGGACGAAAGGAGAAGATACTTATGACAATTAACAAATGCTTAAATGTTATTAACCGTAGCATCATTCTGGCCTTTATAGGGGTAGTATACTTTTGTCTCAGGAACTTCTACTTGGATGGACCAATAATTATTTGTTTACCATGACCATGAACACCAACTGCTTTTCTTACATCTGGGTGAGCTGGCGTGCCAGGGTGATGTACGTTGAGCAGGCGTTTGGGTATGGTATGCTGTCAGGCAGGGAAACCGAAGCTCTTACTACCTGTAACAAATGGTTGCCAAATTTGTTACAAAAAAATGTACTTTACTGGTCGGGATCGGGTCTTACCGAATCCATGTCTAGATACCGGACCTGAAGGACGGGGAATTTTCCGGCGACTTCATTTTTCGAATTGTCCTGGCTTACACCTATTATTTATAGAACTGATTCTATGTAACTTTAGAAAAAAGGGGAAGCTTATACGGTTTTCCACACCAGGTAGATCCGTACCATTCCAGTGCTCGGTCATGTGGTACTTTGAAGTATTGGACGGGGGAAAACAGAAAAGCAATAAGCACATCAAATTCATTCAATGATCTTTATAAAAGGTTTGGTAAACTCCGTTCCGAGCAAAGTCTCATATTCTTTTCTGAAAATGTCGTAACTCTGTTTGGCAAGACCTTTTTTTCCCATGCGATATAGTGATTTGCATTTTAGAATTAGGGCTTCTTCATTTAAAGTGTCATATTTCAAAATGCAGCCTGCAATGGTATTGAGTTTGTTGGGGTCCGATTCCGATTTGGTAATATATTCCAGGCCATTGATCAGGCGATTGGAAAAATCCACTTTAAAGCTGTCCATCCATTCCGTTTGTATATCCGGACAAATTTCACCGGGCGATACGGTCTGAATTAATTTTATAATGGTTTCTTCTTCAGAGTGGTCGGTTAAATTATCGAGGGTCCATAAGGCATTGGTATAATCGCAATAGACATTCTCACCCATGACAGTTTTCCAGTAGGTATTGTCATTGGTGATCTCAATATTTCCTATTTTTTCCAGGAGTAACCTTAATTTCCTGATGTTAACGTTGCGGTTATTTCTCGCGCTGCTTTCATTTTTATCATACCAGATGATCTCAGTAAGTTTAATTGAAGATATACCTTTTTGGTTTTTTGTGGTATAAAGTAAAATTAATAGGAACAGGGATTTTAAGGTTGGGGTGAATAAGGCAGTGATGTCTTGACCTTCCTTGTCAAAAACCTGTAGCCCTCCGAGGAGGTAAATGGCGGATATTCTTTTTTTGGAGCTATTGGACGAAATGAACTTTTTAGGCAGGTATGGTTCCCTGGTATTATTTTGTTGTTGGGATCTGATTCGCTTTCTCTTTTGTGCAATAAAGTAAAATATGAGTATTATAATAGCAAGAATGGCAGTAATCCCTGTCCATTTTACTATTGAACCTCTGCCCGGATCTTCCTGGAAAACATCTTTGTCAAGCAGGGGTGGATAAGCAAGGGAATACAGTTTGACAGCATTGTCCGTTGATGTTACAGCCGTTAATTTATTTTTCTGACTGTTAAGTAATAAAGTGCCCCAGGATCGTACATCCAGAAAATTATAGGGGATGGAATCCTGGTAAATCGTTTGTTCGGGATGGTCAATGGAAAATCTTACAAGGTTTAACTTAGAACTGTAATTAGTGTTATTATATACAAGAGTATAAAAACTCCTGGAGTCTTTATCAATGATCAATGTTTCCAGTGGAACGAAAGGCGTATTCTTCGGTGCCGGGTATTTCCATTTTTGCTGTGTACTGAAATCCTTGAGATCGATGGCATATAAATCGTAGTAATACTCGCTGTTTACCTCCTGTCTCCCTGTTTTACTTCCATACCCTCCGAAAATCAAAAAATGTTCATTGTCCAACACCCCTGTACCGCTTAAATAACGAGGTGTTATGGAATCTGGAAGTACAGTATCGGTCCAGTGTTTTCCGTAATGAATATTTTGGAGGTCATTTTTGTACCGGTAGTGGCCATAGCCGCCGAAGGTTATCAGGGAACTGTCTTTTGGAGAGATCAACCTGTTGTGATGCCAGTAATCTGTTTCCGGACACTCGGTATGGTTAATACTCCATTGTTTGTTTTTAAAATTAAAGATATTTATAATGTCATTGTCAAAATTATAGGACCATAATTCATCGGAATATTTATTATATATGATGGTATTGCCCTGACAAAAATAAGGTTGCCCCGAATATCTTAATGTATCTATCTTATTGGTTTCTGTATGGTAGACATATACCGCCCGGGGATCTACAAAAAAAAGCCGGTTGTGAAGGTCATCCTTGGCAATGCCTACCAGTTTATTAAAGGTGTATTCGTTTCTTTTCTTCCAATGTAAGTGCTGGTCAATTTTCCAGATCGGATTATATACGGTGGCCTCTGCTCCCGAAATTTCGTCGTAAACTTTATTGCTTTTTGAATGCTTGCCGAGTATCCAGTTCCGGATCAAGTTGGAATTACGGTTAAATATTTTAATATTCTTCAAGGTCATCGGGCAGACATCTGTTGTGATAAAAGGCTTCAGGTTACTGGCACCGAATATTATATTGTAAAGGCTAATCTCCGAAATTATATTTGTTTTTTTATATAATTTATGCCCGTTAAAAGATAGAGTGATCGAGGAATCCCTGGGGTCAATTTTTAATTTGATATCTATCCATTGATCAAAAGCACCGTCCGGGATATCATCCCATTTCACTGTAAATAGAATACTGTCTTTGACCACCAGCCAGAAATTGGCTTCATCAGTGTTCAGGTTCGATACCAAATCTATATTAACTTCATTGTCCCCGATAACCCTGACAATATCTCCATAATAACCGTCACCCTTTCTGAAGTTGGCACTAAATTCAAGCGAGAATCCCTTTTTTAGGAAAAGGGGAGAGTTAGGGGTAATATTCAGAGAAGTACGATGATCCTGAATGACTTCATGAGATGAAAAGTAAAGCCCCTCATTTAAATAGTTTTGGGCATAGGTATTTACGGATAGAAATAGTATGGATATAAGACAAAATATTAATTTGAAAATCTTCACAGTTTTAATAGATGAGTTAGTCGCCCTAAAAAAATTAAACAGTGGCTAAGTCCTTAGTCTGATCAGAGGCTGAATGATATTTCAAGGAATAAAATTAATCATATAATTGAATTTTAGGATTTAAATTGATTAAAATATAAAAATTGAAGCCTATTTTAATCACTTTAATGATAATTAATTAATTATTAAGCTTTTTTTTATTGTTAATTATGATTTAATTAATAGCTCTCTCCTTTATTTGTTATCAAAATTTTACCGGCATTTATCTGGCTTTTACTTTAAAAATATATAGAAAGTTAAAATCAGCTTTAAGATTAAAAAAGTCTACTAAAACGATGTAGTGCTATATGTTCATTTCTTTTAACACAACCACCAATTAAAACTTTATGAAGACTAAACTAATTGATCTATGAAATTAAACCAACCAAAAATTCAAATTTACGGTAAATCCGTGAGGTTTACTGAAATGTTTTTAGCGGCAATATTATTATTGACGACAAATTTATGCCTACTGGCACAAAACGGCCCAGGTCAAAAAAATGTAAGTGGAGCAATAATAGACGAAAACGGAGTGCCCATGCCGGGAGTTTCGGTAGTATTGAAAAATACGAATACGGGAGCAGTATCCGATTTTGACGGGAAGTATTCCCTGGATGTATCTGTTTCAGATAATCCTGTGCTGGAATTTAGTTACGTAGGTTATAGGTCTGTTAGTGTAAATGTTGGAACCCGGTCGGAAATTGATATTGCCATGGAACCGGATTTAGAAAGCCTGGACGAAGTAGTTGTTGTTGGATATACGACCTCGACAAAGGCTACGTTAACGGGTGCTGTGTCCGAGATTAAAGGAGAGGACATGGTGCGTACGAAGAATGAAAATACGCTCAATATGCTTACCGGTAAAGTGCCCGGGGTACGTGTCGTCCAGAAAAGTAGTGCGCCCGGAGCATACGACACGGAAATAGATATCCGTGGTATGGGGACCCCGTTGTTTGTCGTAGACGGTATTCCACGGGACAAAGGCTATTTTGCGCGGATGAGTTCTGAAGAGATCGAAAGTGTCTCGGTGCTGAAAGACGGTACGGCCGCTATATATGGGTTACGTGCTGCTAACGGGGTAGTCCTTGTAACTACCAAAAAAGGTATATCTCAGGATGGGAAAGTGGATATCAGCTATAGTGTCAGTGCTTCCTTGCAACAGTTCCTCTATGTTCCGGAAGGCGTCGATGCGGTTGATTATATGACGTTGAGAAATGAATCGAACTGGCAGGATTTTGGAAAAAACTATTTGGTCCGTCAAAACCCGATATTTGCCGAAGAAGTATTTCAGCCCTACTACGATGGTACCAAACACTCTTACAATTGGCTGGACAAGGTATTCCGTGAATCTACCCCGCAATCCGAACATAACCTGAGCGTAAGAGGGGGGAATGAAAAATTACAGTATTATTTCACCCTGGGGTATTCAAAACAGGAAGGTGCATTTAGGAGTGGTGATTTCAACTCAAGCCGCTGGAATCTGCGTACCAATATCGATGCCCGGATTACCAAACGCCTGAAAGCAAGGGTGTCATTGGGCGGATTTATGGTGAATACCACCCAGCCGAGCAGGGCCGGTTGGGACACCTATAAAGAAGTGTGGCTCATGCGTCCCGATGCACCGTTTTATGCCAACGACAACCCGGAGTACCTGAACGGCGATACAAACCTAATCCCCGAAGGGAACATGATTGCCCGGACCGATGCAGACTACGTGGGGTATAATCTGAACCGGGATCGCCGTTTCAACGGGACCTTAACACTGGAATACGATATCCCTGGCGTAGAAGGGTTGTCGGGCAAAGTATTATACGATTATGCAGCAAGCGTCCCCGACTATAAAAATTATAGTAGGGCGTATACCATGTATCAATATGCTCCGGATAACGATACGTATGACCTGATTGAAAGAAATACGCCTTCGAATGTTACAAGGGGTGTCAATTTCAATTTTGATACCGATATGCAGTTGGGGTTGTTCTATAAAAATTCATTTGGCCAGCACAACTTCAATAACTTTTTGATCTATGAAGAAACCTACAATACCTGGGATAGTTTTAATGCATATCGTGAAATATTGATCAACTCGGAATACCTGTTTGCTGGTGAAACAGAAAACCAGCGCGGGCAAGGCGGTGGTGTAGGCGACCGCGCGAGTAGGTCATTAATCGGTCAGGTAGATTATAACTATGCAGGTAAATATATGTTTGCCTTTAAATTCCGGTACGACGGTTCATCCCGCTTCCCGAAAGGAAGCCAGTTCGGTTTCTTCCCATCGCTTTCTGCAGCATGGCGGATAAGTGAAGAAAAGTTCATCAAAGATAATCTCGATTTTCTTAGTAACGTGAAAATAAGGGCTTCGTATGGCGAGATGGGCGATGACAGTTCGGCCGGTAACTATCCGCCAGCCCTTGGTTATAACCTGAACTCGAATGAAGTTGGATGGATTTACGATGGTACGCTTACCGGTGGTGTTTTACCTTCGGCTATTCCGAACCCGAATTTAACCTGGTATCGCATTAAATCTTATAATCTGGGCCTGGATGTTGGTGTGCTGAAAAACAAGTTGAATGCGTCGGTTGACGTGTTTAAGCGCGACCGATCCGGATTGCTGGCGAGTAGCGGGGCGGTAATTCCTGCAACAGTGGGGGCAGCCCTGCCACAGGAAAACCTGAATAGCGACCGTAATTTTGGGTATGAAGTGGCATTGAATTACCAAAACCAGTGGAACGACCTTTCTTATTATGTGAATGGGCAAATCTCGGCTACCAAACATATGCGGACCGACTGGTTAGAAACCCCTGCGAGCAACTCTTACGATCACTGGAGAAACCGCAGCAGTGGCCGGTACTCCGATATTTGGTGGGGTAACGAATCTGCCGGTATGTTTACGAGTATCGATGAAATTCGCGACTTCCATCTTCCCTCGGGGCAAAACACATTACCCGGGGACTGGTATTTGAACGACTGGAACGAAGACGGGGTGATAAATGGCGATGATACCCACCCGATAGCTACTTACGGGCTTCCGGTCTTTAACTATGGCATTTCACTTGGCGGTTCGTGGAAAGGGTTCGATTTGGCTCTGGATTTCCAGGGAGCACACGGTGTTTATGTGCAATACGGGGAGCTGTTGGTGGAGCCTGTGCCGTTTGGGGGAAGAAACACCTTGTCGTATTTCATGGATCGGTGGCATCCGGCAGACCCAAATGCAGATTATTTTCATCCAGATACGGAATGGGTTCCCGGATATTACCCTGTTACGGGGCACGATGGCCGCCGTACCGGTACCAACGCAGTGCAAAATGCCTCCTACATGCGTTTGAAAACAGCGCAATTGGGATACACATTGCCGGACAGTTGGGTGTCTAAGGCAGGGATTAAAACTTTTAGGCTGTATGTGAGCGGTTATAATTTGCTGACGTTTACCAGTCTTGAACATACAGATCCTGAACGGCCAGGTATAGCGGGCGGTGCTTCTACCGATGCCATACAAATGTATAATTACCCGGTAAACCAAACATTTACTCTTGGTGCAAACATTAAATTCTAAAGAAAGAACAATTATGAAATGTCCATAAACGGATTTATCAAACCAATTGATATGATAATCGGGGCATTCCATCTGACCATTGAAACAATAAAATATTAACAGATGAAAAAAAGGATTTTAATATATATCGTACTTCTCGGAGGACTTACTTTTTCTTGCCAAGACTTAGACTTGGAACCAAAAGGAGTTTTGGGAGAAGAAGAACTTTTTGGTACTGAAGTAGGGGTTAAGAGATACTTCGTAAGTATATACAATTACCTTCCTATTGAAGATTTTCTGTATTACGGTACCAATCCGGGGAGCTATCGCCCAAGCGGTTACTGGGAGACGGGGAAAAACAGTCTGGGAAATATGAGTGGGGAGTTCTTCAATACCTGGGTATCAGTAGATAACGACGGGTTCGGTTACTGGCCGTATGATCGCATTCGCGATGTAAACACTTTTATCCAGAATTTTCCCGATTATGCCGAACTTTATGGAGAAGCCGAATATAACAGCCTCTTGGGCGAAGCCCATTTTTTACGGGCCTACTTCTATTTTGGTTTGGCCAAACGCTATGGGGGTGTCCCCATTGTAAAAGAAGTACAAGACCCTTTTGGAGATGCAGAAGAACTGAATGTGTCGCGTAATACCGAGTACGATACGTGGAAATTTATTTATGAAGATTTGAAATTTGCAGTAGAGAACATGAATGAAACCAGTGAAACGGGGCGTGCTAATAAATATGTTGCCGCGGCGCTCATGTCTCGAGCCATGCTGTATGCAGGCTCCATTGCCAAGTATACGCAATACCTCGGGTTCCAGAATGAAGCTGCCACACAGAAAGGTCTGGCAGGGATGGATTCCTCACAGGGCAACGAATTTTTTCAATATTGTGTAGAGGCGGGAGAAATTGTCGAATCGGGCCCCTATTCGTTGTACACCAAGGATTACCCGGACAAGGCAACCAACTTTGCTTACCTGTTCCTGGACCCGGCATCTCCCGAGTCGATTTTCATCAAAGCCTACGACTTCACCTCACCCGACGGCAATCGCCTGCGTCATAATTACGATGCACTCATGGCACCTAGCCCCGATATGTCGTCGTTTGTAGGCTCGGAGAGCTATCCGCCGCTGGATTTTATGAAATTGTATGATATGCCGGTATACACCGATGCTGACGGTACCCCGGTTCGTTTTGACAGCCGCAGTGATATCCGTGAAGGCATGGAACCGCGTATGCGGGGAACCATGTATTTTGATGGAGATGTATTACGCGGAAAGACCTTTAGCATACAAAGAGGTATCTACAGAACTTTTGATGGACTGGCTACCGATATACAGAGGGGAAGTAATAGCGCTCCGATTAACAGCAACGGCAACCGTATTTTAGGCGGCCGGGGCTGGACAACTGAAATTGATGGCAAGATCCTTAACATCACCGGGGCGCATGGGCATTTTGAAGACCAGGGCGGTGAAAATAATGGCTGGGGTGCAGCTTTTGTTCGCAAATACATGAACCCGGATATGTCTACAAGTGATGTTCAGGTATATCGCAGCGACCAGCATTGGGTGGTTTTCCGTTTGGGGGAAATTTACCTGAACACTGCAGAAGCGCTTTACGAATTGGGTCAACGGAACCGGGCCTTTGATTACGTTCAAATGATCCGCGATCGTGCAGGTGCCGAGGAGGTTCGTCCGGTAATAGATATGACCACCACGAATATCGGTACCATCAATAAAGCCAATTATCCATATCAGATTGAAAAATCGTTGCAGTTCATCCGCGACGAACGCGAGCGTGAACTGTATGGTGAAAACCATTGGTGGTGGGATCTTCGTCGCTGGCGTACGGCCGACCAGGTGTTGAATCAGTTCCGGCACCGCGTGCTTAGCTGTTATTATGTAGCAGATGAAGAAAAATATATTTACCTGGATGAAGATAATAGGTGGAACAGGGAGTGGACAGCTTCCAAACAATGTTATTACGAGCCGATTCCATGGGGAGAGATTGCCAAGAACAATAATTTGCTACCACAGAATCCACTTTATTAATTAATCTATTGATACGAATATTATGAAGAAGATAATATACATACTATTAGGAGTAACGTTGATGTCGGCTTCCTCATGTTTAAAGACCGACAACTGGGAGGCGCCGGATGCACGGGTTCACGGGCGCGTAATTGATTCGTACACCAGCGAGAACTTACTTACTTCGCAAGATGAGTGGGATATCCGGATATGGGAAAGGACCTGGACAGCATCCGAACCTAACCCTCAGAATTTGTCGGTAAAACAAGACGGGTCCTATAACAACAGTAAACTATTTGAAGGTACCTATGATATGTTACCCTATGGAGGGGCTTTCTGGCCTATGGATACCATAAGAGGTGTTGTCCTGGACGGAGATACGGAACAAGACTTTACGGTTATTCCGTATCTGAGATTGACAGACTTTGAGGTGGAACTGGACGGACTGGAATTGACGATGAAATGCCGGTTGAATGCCCCGATCCGTACAGGTTTGCCCAATCTTGTGGATATCAAGCCATTTTTGAGTCTTACTACTTTTTGCGGTGCAACCAATAACATCGATATCGGTGAATATTCTAATCAACGGATTCAGATCAACAAATCGTGGGCAGAAGAGGTAGGTGATGCCGAAACCAGTGGGGTGTACACCATCGGTCCCCTCCCGGTAAAAGCAGGATATACCTATCATGTGCGCCTTGGGGCTAATGTAAACGATGCCAACCGCAAATATAATTATACCGAGATTGTTAAAGTGGAAGTACCTAATAATGCAGAATAGTTATGAAAACATCATATGACAAATGGATTAATCGAATTTTCTTGGCGAGTGCTTGTTTTTTGTCGTTTGCCTGTTCAGATGACAACAATCCCGCTGCGGAAGAAGAAAATCAAGAGGTATCAGAAACCGTTTACGACGAAACGGGATGCCTGTATACCTCCTATACAGGGCTGGTTATGGCTGGATATCAGGGGTGGTTTGCGGCTGAAGGAGATGGCTCCAACCGGGGTTGGTACCATTACCAACAGGGGAACACTTTTGAGCCGGGGACTAGTACTATAGATTTTTGGCCCGATGTAAGTGAATACACCAAAACTTACAAATCACCTTTTCAATTTACTGACGGTTCTGATGCTTATTTATACAGCCCGTATGACGAAGAGAGCGTAGACCTTCATTTCCAATGGATGCAGGAATATGGGCTGGATGGGGTACATATGCAGCGTTTTATAGCGGAAGTGAAACCCTCTAATGAGGCGGGGAAAAGGCATTTCAACCAAGTGTTGTCCAATGCGCTAAAAGCGGCAAAGAAATACGAACGCGCCATCAGCGTGATGTATGACCTTAGCGGGTCTAACAGTGAAGACGTGGCCTATTTGGAAGAAGATTGGAATGAACTTCAAGAAACCTTTGACTTGTTTAACAATGTGAAACACCCCACCTATCTCAGGCATAATGGCAAACCCCTTGTGGCCATATGGGGAGTAGGCTTTAACGATGGCAGGGAATATTCCATCAGCGAAGTAAACGATTTGGTTGATCGGCTAAAAGGCCCTGAAAACAAAGTGTCTATTATGCTGGGGGTGCCCTATTATTGGCGGGAACTGCGAAACGATACCGAAAATAATCCTGAATTACATGAACTCATCCGAAAAGTGGATATCATTATGCCCTGGGCAGTAGGGCGCTATAATAATGACAACTACAACGAGGTGGCCGGCACGATGGTAGCAGATGTGATATGGTGCCGGCAAAACAACATTGATTATGTACCACTGGTGTTTCCCGGATTTAGCTGGGGCAATATGAATAACGACCCTTCGCTATACAATTCAATCCCGCGGTTAGAAGGTGATTTCCTGTGGAAACAGGTAGCCGGTGCCAGGCAAGCCGGCGTGGAGTCCTTATATGTGGCGATGTTTGACGAAGTAGACGAAGGCACCGCCATCTTTAAATGTTTACGCGAAAACGAAGTACCTCTCAATGGCGATTTGCAATTTATGGGGATCGAGCAGAATTTGCCCTCAGATCATTACCTCTGGCTTACCGGGCAGGCCTCCAATTGGTTTCACGGAGACTCAGGCTATGGCTCTGTTAAACCCAATCGATAGTGTATATAGCTTATGATAGATACAATATGAAGTTAACCATTAAAAGATCTATGAATCACAATGAATTCGACTATATAGGTGTCGATATTGGGGGGTCCCATATTACCGTGGCAAGAGTGGATAGTAAAACGCGAAAATATAAACCCGATTCATATCAGAGGCAACGGGTCAATCCACATGGGAGTACCGAAGAAATAATTAAAAACTGGGCAGGTGCCATTCATAATACACTCAGAAAACCCGGTAACACTTATATGGGAATTGCCATACCCGGCCCGTTTGATTATAAAAATGGGATTAGCTATATGAAAGGTCAGGAAAAATATGACAGGCTGTATAATTTGAATATTAAAGAATTATTAGCTAAAGAATTGAATATTTCGGAAGACCGGATTGACTTTGTCAATGATGCAGCTGGCTTTTTACAGGGGGAACTCCTGTTTTTAGGACATGAAAAAGTAAGATCTGTAATAGGGCTCACCCTCGGAACCGGCCTGGGTTCGGCTTACACCATAGACGGAGTGGCTTTTGACGCAGGTTTATGGAGATTTCCCTTTGGAAAAGGGATTTCAGAAGATTATCTCTGTACGAGGTGGTTTGTTAACAGCTTTTACCAGGCTACCGGGGAAAAAGTAAAGGATTTAAAGGATTTGTTGGACCGGTTTGGCAAACATCCGCAGGTTGTAAATATTTTCAGGCATTTTAGTGAAAACCTGGCGGCTTTTATCTTGCAATTTGTAAAAATGAGAAACCCCGAGATGATAATTATCGGGGGTAACATGATAAAAGCAGAGCAGTATTTTTTAACAGATGTTATCGAAATACTGAAAAAGCATCGATTGGAAATACCTGTAATAACAGCCTGCCTTGGCGAAAAAGCTGCCCTGGTAGGCGCGGTCTACAACTGGATATCTAAAAATTTAAAATTATAAAAACGAATGCAGACAACAATCAAAAATGTGGCCCTGGCCTTTTTATTATATCATTTTGTACCGGCTATTGTATGTGCTCAAACCAAACATACCGGCTCCACAAATTATCCGACCTATAAAGGGCTGGTTATGGCGGGCTACCAGGGGTGGTTTCGCGAGGAAGAAGGAAAAATGTACCCAGATGAAAAAAATATAAGAATTGATATGTGGCCCGATGTAAGTGAGTATAAAAAAACCTATCCTACCGGCCTGAAACTGGCCAATGGAAGTACTGCACGGTTTTTCAGTTCGGATGATAAAAGTACCGTGGACCTGCATTTTAAATGGATGACGGAGTACGGATTGGACGGTGTTTTTATGCAACGTTTTTTTCATCCTGCAAAGCGTAGGAGCAAAACGGCGACCAAAATTTTGAAAGATGCGTTTTCCGCCGCTTCGAAGGAGAACAGGGCCATTGCCATAATGTATGACCTGTCGGGATTGAACGCCAGGGGAGAAGATTGTTCGGTTTTGATTGAAGACTGGAAGTTCCTGGTAGATTCTTTAAGGGTTACCAATCAGAAGGGAACCCATACCTATCTGCATCACAACAGGAAACCTCTGGTTGCTATTTGGGGGCTTGGTTTTCCGGATCGTCCGTATAATATCCGGAATATAGGAATCGGCAGGTTTATTGATTTTTTAAAGAATGATCCGGAATATGGTGGTTGCAGTGTCATGTTGGGCGTACCCACATTCTGGAGGACTCTCGAAGCAGATTGTGTTAGCGATCCCTATTTACACGAGATCATAAAACAGGCCGATATCGTACTGCCGTGGATGGTACAGCGGTTTACCCCGCTTCTCCATAGCGACATGGACCGTTACAAAGACCTGATTATCGGGGATTTAAAATGGTGCGAACCCAATGGGGTTGACTATGTGCCTTCTGTTTACCCGGGCTTTAGCTGGCATAACCTGAGCAGATTCGAATTTCCGGATGATATCAAACCTTCCGGCTCTATTCCGCGGCAGGGAGGCCGTTTTTACTGGCAACAGATTGAGACCGCGTTGAATGCAGGTGTCCGGATGCTCTATGTAGCTATGTTTGATGAAGTCAATGAAGGGACAGCTATTTTTAAAGGTTCCGATAATCCTCCGGTCAGTGAACATGCAGAATTTATTGATATGGATGGGGTGCCTTCCGATCATTATCTATGGCTCACGGGAGAAGCCGCAAAAATGTTGAAAGGGGAGATCCCCGTAACACAGCAAATGCCACAGCGAAATGGGAAGTAAACAGATGAAATATTTTAAAATATTGCTGGCATGCCTGATTCCGATTGCAGGCAGTGCCCAAAATACCATGCCAGACCGTACATTTAAAAAGCATACCTTTTCCAAAGGTTTGGTCATGGCAGGATACCAGGGATGGTTCAATACCCCGGAAGACGGGGCGGATCGCGGATGGCACCATTATCAGCGAAAGGGAAGGTTTGAACCCGGTTATTGTACTATTGATTTTTGGCCCGATATGTCAGAATATGAAAAAAAGTACAACACCGCTTTTGAATATGCATCCGGCACCACGGCGCAGGTATTCAGCTCCTATGACGAAAGTACCGTGGAGTTGCATTTTAAGTGGATGAAAGATTATAATATCGATGGTGTTTTCATGCAGCGTTTTGTAGCCGAGGTCCGGAACCCATCGGGGAAAATGCATTTTAATAAAGTTCTGGAATCTGCCAATAAGGCGGCTTTAAAAAATGACAGGGCCCTAAGCATAATGTATGACCTTTCGGGTATGCGATCAGGGGATACTGCCATAGTTAAAAAGGATTGGAAAGAAATCCTGGAAAAATACGGGTACGACGACCGTTCGAAATACGGCAATTATTTGTTTAATGATCAACGGCCTGTCATTGGCATTTGGGGCGTTGGATTTAATGATAACCGGAAATATGACCTGGAGGATATAAAAGCCCTGATACGTTTTTTTAAATCGGAAGAAGGCGGGAGATGCGATGTTTTACTCGGTGTCCCGGCTTACTGGAGAGAACTGGGCAGGGATTGTATAAAAGATCCGAAATTACATAAAGTGATCAGGATGGCAGATATTGTTCATCCCTGGTTTGTAGGACGGTTTAATGAAGATACCTATCCCAGCTTTAAGAATCTGATCGGAAAAGACCAGCAGTGGTGCGATGCCCATGATCTGAAATATATGCCCGTGGCATTCCCCGGGTTTAGCTGGAATAATATGTTACCTCCCGGGCGTCCGGATAGTACGATCCCCAGGAATGAGGGGTCCTTTTTCTGGAAACAATTAAGAGGTGTTGTCACAGAAGGAGCGCATGCCATTTATATTGCCATGTTTGATGAAATAGATGAAGGCACCGCAATTTTTAAGGTAGCGCATCGTGTCCCGGTAGGGAAAAGTACATTTGTTTACCGTTCCGATAAGGTTCCTTCAGATTACTATCTGTGGTTAACCGGACTGGCTGCAACATATTTAAAACAAGATAAAATCCTGCCTGAAAGAAAGCCGGAGAAACAGCAATAGTGTTCAGCAGGTGTAAAGTAAATGTGGAGTTATTAATTGGAAACTAAAAATTACGGAATACTCTAATTTTAATTATTTATGAAAATCACACGAATAAAAAAAGAAAAATTTGCGATGCTAACGGTTGTGGCCTTCCTCACTGCTATGGGATGCAAGGAATCGGCAAGAAAAGATAAGGAAGCTGATGCTCAGGAAACTGCTCAAGCTGAAGTTAAGGAGAAAGCACAAAATCCTATTTTTAGAAATATATTCACGGCAGATCCCTCGGCCCATGTGTGGGAAGATGGCCGGTTGTATGTATATCCATCGCATGATATAGCACCGCCTAGAGGTTGCGATCTTATGGATCAATATCATGTGTACTCTACGGACGATATGATACAGTGGAAAGACCATGGGGAAATACTTTCTTCCGAGGATGTGCCATGGGGAAGGGAAGAAGGAGGTTTTATGTGGGCCCCGGATTGTGCCTATAAGGGCGGAACCTATTATTTCTATTTTCCGCATCCCAGCGGAAGTGAATGGGATACTACCTGGAAGATCGGCGTTGCAACCAGTAAATACCCGGATAGGGATTTTAAAGTCAAGGGTTATATTAAAGGTTTGGACCCCATGATAGATCCCTGCGTATTTATAGACGATGACGGGCAGGCTTATCTCTATTATGGAGGCGGTGCAAGATGCCAGGGAGGAAAGCTAAAGGACAACATGATGGAAATTGATGGAGAGATGCAGCCGATGGAGGGACTGGTAGACTTTCATGAAGCCAGCTGGGTACATAAGAAAGGAGACACGTACTACCTTTCATATTCTGATAATCACGATGAAGAGGAGAAACATAACCGCATGAGATACGCCACAAGTAAAAGCCCTTTAGGTCCCTGGGAGCATCGGGGTATCTATATGGAACCTACGGATAGTTATACCAATCACGGCTCTATTGTTGAATTTAAGGGGAAATGGTATTCCTTTTATCACAATAGTAAGCTCTCCGGCGGACATGACTGGCTCAGATCCGTTTGTGTAGATGAACTTTTCTACAATCCGGACGGGACCATTAAGATGGTTAAGCAAACCCTGGACCCTGACATGGCAGAATTACCCTGGAAGGAAGGTGCTAATTAACGTAGGTTTGGCATAGGTAAAAGCGTCATTGTGCACCCTGCCATAAGCCTGGTGTGGCAATCTCCTGGGGTATAAAGGTAAACGCAAATCCGCAAGGAGACTGTTGCACTACGTTCGCAGTGACAATTGTCCGTAGGTTTATAATCAAATTCCGGGATTAGGTATACATCAGAATTTAAATGATTACAAAATAAGTGATAACCCGTTGTCAAGAGCTGGCTATTCAATAAACAGGTTTGTCAAAAGGGATGGGGAAAGGCTCCCTTCCCTTTTTTTGATTCCTGGAAAAGATAAATAATGTTTAGAGATATTCTATAATTTTTTACAGATCACTAGTACATATTCCCCGTGTAACTCAAAATGATAATATGGTCTTTTTTTGGTGAATTTTTAATGATGTAGTATGAAACCAGAATTTAAAATAAAAAATACGCATAAATTAAGCGGGAATTAATCTTTTTTTTAGCATTAATTATATTAAAATTAAGCATATCCTCCTTTATTTGTTTCCAAAACCAGACGGATTGTAATGTCAGTGAATTTCCTGCCGGTAATTTGTTTTAAAACCTTTTATGAAGTATTAAAGCGGAAGCACGAGGGATCGAGCGGCTATTTTGCTCTGATCCCCTAAAAGGAAAATTAATATGAAACCAACTTAACACGGAATAATTTGATATATGAAAACCGAGGTTCTTTCTATCAGGAGAAATCCTGATATTATGCGAAAGTTATGTTCTTTAACATTACTTTGTTTCTTTGCAACGGCATCGCCACTTTTTGCACAGGCGCAAAAACGGTTTCCGGAGTGGTTTATGATGAGAGTGGCCAGCCTGTATCCGGCGCTATAGTGATGTAGCGGAAATTTCAACTACTTGACAACAAGGGGTTCAAGGCATTGCAAGACAATAATATCGTTGAAGTAGAGGAGTACTTGGTAAAAGCTGATGCCATGTATTCCGGTCACGCATTGTGCAATTATTACCTCGGGTCTGTTTGTTACCAAAAAAGGAATTTTGGTAAAGCAGCTTTTTATTTTTCAAAAGTGCAGGGCATGGAAAATTATGTAGTTAAAAAAACGGGAAATAGAAATGATGAACAAGGAAATAATACTAAAAACTAAACCTGGTATATTGTTATTCACGGTGTTGTTGTTCTGTCTCCAGTATATTTCGGGACAGGAAACAGGAAAATTTTATTTTGATAAAAACGGGATCTCGCAAAAGGTCCTGGAAAATTACCTGGATCGGGCGGTGACCATGGTTTATTTTCTGATGCCCGAAAAACCCGAGGGGAAGAGGCAGTATCCTTTCCACGATGATGATGTCCGTTTGATCAAAAACATTCATCCCAAATTCATAGGTAGATCCATTTATAGGTGGGGAGGAGAAGCCCTGCTAAATAAACCTTCCTTTTGGGAGAATGCACGGAAATGGGTAGATACTATTCACAATTTTGACCCGGAGATCATCTTCCAGGGATGCCTGTTTGAAATTGTTACAGAAGAAGTTAATAAGGTTCAGGTGCCGGAATGGGTTTTTGAAGATTTCGGAACCTCCTCGGAGAACAGGACTTTCAATTATAAAAGAATGCTCAATAAAGACGGCATTTATGTAGATCATTGGCGTAAAGGAAGCAGTGTTCCCGATATTTCAAGAATTGAAACACAAATGTGGTTCTATTACCTGGCAGCCTCCTATATCCGGATCGGGTGCGAAGCCTTCCACCTGGGGCAGATTGAGCTTATTGGAATGAACGATCCCCAAAGGGAGTCCTGGGCTTTTATAATTTCCAAGATAAGGAAATATGCCTCCGAAAATGCCCGTAGAAACCGGGTGCTTCTGGATGCCCATGTTCCCTATCACGGAATGCTGAAAAACGGCAAAAGCCTGATTGATTTTAACTCATTTCCCTTACGCATCAAGGAAACTCCCGAATCTTTTCTCGGGGGAGAGCTGAAAGTGGGCTACTTGGATGCACTTTACACAAAAAGTATGGGATGCTACAGCCCAAGCGGCTGGAAATGTAAAAGCCTTCCCTACCTGGTAGAGTTCGACAATTACGGGAGGGGTGAACATCCGAATGTAGCAGATATGACATCCCATTTTGTATGGGGGTGGGACGAAATATCCTGGTTTTCACTACAAGAAGAAGCTGATAGGAACAAATGGCTGGATTACGCTTACCACTGGATTAAAAAGATAGATCCGCAAGGACATTTACAGATGCCTGTGAACCGTATGATATCGTGCCCCAATGCGAGTGCCGGTAGTTACAGGGCCAACACAAAATCTGAAAACTGTCCTGTTGGATATTCACAGGAAGAAGCTATCAAAAAATTATGGAAAGTTGAAAATTGATAAAAATTAATAGATGAAAGGCAGCAACTATTTTAGATCACCATTAACCCTGGCTATTATACTATTTGCGTTGTTTACCGGTGAATTTCCATAGGCGAAATATCCGGGTTGTTGGCCAGGGGAGGCTTTGAAATAGGATTAAAATGGGAGAAAAAACAATTACAGGAGGTTCGTGTCTTAGCTAAGCAAACCGGGGTATTGGTGATACAATATAGCGATAAGCGTTTTCAGCAAAGAATAAAAAAAGGTACTTCCATCAAATTAAACAAGAACCTAATTCGAATATAATTAAATAAAACAATGAAGGAATATTTTAAAACACCGGCTGCTTTGTTACTGCTGTTCATAATGATGAGTTGTACGGGTAGCAGTGAGAAAAACGAAGGCGTTTCGGAGGTCCTGGAGCCGGTAGACTATGTAAATCCGTATATGGGAAATATCAGTCATATGCTGGTGCCCACATTTCCGACGATCCATTTGCCGAACAGTATATTGCGGGTTTACCCCGAAAGGCGTGATTACAATGGCGACCGATTACACGGATTACCCTTGATAGTCACAAGTCACAGAGGAAGTTCCGCCTTCAACCTGAGTCCGTATAAGGGTTCGGAATTTGACTTAAAACCGGTGATGGATTATTCTTATGACCAGGAAAAGATCACTCCTTATTCCTACCGGGTTTATCTGGATGATCAGGATATCTCCATAGATTTCGGGCTCTCCCATCAATCGGGGATGTATGAGATCTCATTCGGAAATGATAAGGCGAATACGTACCTGGTCCTGAATTCCAAAAACGGGCTTTTAGAATGGGATGGTTCCGCTTTTTCCGGTTATCAAAATCTTGCAAACAATACAAAAGTATATCTGTACCTGCAACCCGAAGAACTCCCGAAACAGGTTTCCGTACTGAAAAACGGGGCCAGTGCGGCCGGACATCATGCCGATGGGAAAAATGCCTGTTTAATTATGGAATACCCGGGAGGACTAAAACAAATGCGGATAAGATATGGTGTTTCCTTTATTGATGAACAACAGGCGAAGGCCAATCTGGAACGGGAATTAAAGAACATATCACTCAAAGAGTTGCAAAATCTAGGAAAGGATATTTGGAATGAGGCTTTGGGGAAGATCAGGGTACGAGGCGGCCAGGCGAGTGATCGAAACGTTTTTTATACCTCCCTGTACCGTTGTTATGAAAGGCCGGTATGTATTTCCGAGGACGGCCGGTATTACAGCGCATTTGACGGGAAGGTGCACCAGGACCACGGAAGGGATTTTTATACCGACGACTGGATATGGGATTCTTACAGAGCCCATCACCCCCTGCGGATTCTCATTGACCCGGAAAAGGAGCAGGATATATTAAACTCATTTGTTTTGATGTCAGAACAAATGGATGATTTTTGGTTGCCCACGTTTCCTGAAATTACCGGGGACAGCCGTCGTATGAACTCCAATCACGGCGTTGCAGCTATCATAGATGCACATAGAAAAGGGCTGCAGGGTTTTGACCTGGAAAAAGCCTATAAAGCGGCCAAAGGGGCAATTACAGAAAAAACACTGGCGCCATGGTCGGGTAAACCTGCTGGATGGCTGGATGTTTTTTATAAAGAAAAGGGATATATACCGGCCCTATATCCCGGCGATGAAGAGACGGTCCCGGAAGTCAACGATTTTGAAAAGCGGCAGCCTGTGGCCGTCTCTTTGGGAACGGCTTACGATCAATGGTGTCTATCTCAAATAGCCAAAGAACTTCGCAAGGAAGAAGATTACAGGTATTTTTTGAAAGCATCGTATAATTATCGAAAATTATTTAATGCGCAAACACTGTTCTTTCACCCTAAAGACAAGGAAGGGAAGTTTATTGAACCCTTTGATTATGTATTTTCAGGCGGGTTGGGGGCAAGGAATTATTACGGTGAGAACAATGCGTGGACCTATCGTTGGGATGTACAGCATAATGTTGCCGACCTGATAGCACTAATGGGCGGAAGGGAATCCTTTATGCTTAACCTCGATGCCATGTTTTCCGAACCTATGGGAAAAGGAAAATCTCAGTTCTATGCCCAGCTCCCCGATCAAACAGGGAATGTCGGGCAATTCAGCATGGCAAACGAACCGTCTTTGCACATACCTTATTTATATAATTATGCGGGGGCCCCGTGGAAAACCCAGAAAAGAATACATAAGCTTATAGATACCTGGTTCAGAAATGACCTTATGGGGGTTCCCGGGGATGAAGACGGGGGCGGGATGTCGGCCTTTGTGGTATTTTCCCAGCTGGGCTTATACCCGGTAACCCCGGGCCTACCGGTTTATAATATCGGGAGCCCTTTTTTTGAAAAAAGTACTGTTCGATTAGAGAACGGAAATGAATTTACTATTATAGCGGAAAATTATTCCAAGGAGAATAAATACATACAGGCTGCGACCTTAAATGGGGAACCGTGGAATAAGCCCTGGTTTACCCATCACGATCTTGAACGGGGAGGTGTACTTAAGCTGCAAATGGGAAATAAAGCAAACAGGCAATGGGGGAGTGACCCCGGTCAGGCCCCTCCTTCTTCCGAACCGTTAATTCAATAACCTAACTAAGACAATCAGAACCTATGAAAACGAAGGCTCCCCATACACTCGGTAAAAAATAAAGCTCGTTCCTCTTATAGACGTACCCCTGTTTTTTTACACGGATGCCAAAACAAGTCGACCGTACTTCCTTACTTGGATACCGATAAAGATTTTTCCTCCCGGGTAGATGACCTGCTGGGGCGAAAGACCTTAGTGGAAAAGATCAGTATGATGTATAACGACAGCTCAGGAGTCCCGAGGTTAGGAATTTCAAAATATAACCGATGGAACGAATGTCTGCACGGGGTCGCAAGGGCTGGGGAAGCAACTGTTTTCCCCAGGCTATAGTATAGGTCTGTCGGCCAGTTTTGATGAGGGGCTTATAAAAGAAGTGGCGACGGTTATATCTGATGAAGCCAGGGAGTAAGGGAAATATAAATTGGCCTTACCTTTTGGTCACCGAACATAAATATTTTCAGGGACCCAAGATAAGTAAGGGAACAGGAAACCTATGGAGGAGATCCGTTCCTTACCTCGAGAATGGGTGTGAATTTCATCAAAGGATTACAGGGAGAAGATCCCAAGTATTTAAAACTGGTGGCCATGGGCAAACATTTTGCAGTTCATAATGGCCCCGAGATATCAAGACATAGCGATGATTTTGATGTTTCCGATAAGGATTTAAACCTACCTACCTGTCTTTAATGCCGCTGTAACGGAAGCTCATGTCGAATCCGTAATGCCTGCCTATAATGCTTTTCGCGGGGTGCCCTGTTATGGCAATAATGCATTACTGGATACTATCTTAAGGAAAAAATCGAATTTCCAGAGAGATATAGTTTCCGACAGCGGTGCAATTCCCGATTTTTATCGCGAAGGTGCTCATCAGGTGGTTATTACTTTGTTGACTATTCCCGCTTTCCTGACGGGGGAGGTGGCCGAAGAAACCGTTGAACATTTACAGGATGTATCCGAACCCTATATAGAGGCTCATGAAGACTTGGCGGGAGTTGCTTTTTGGTTAATGATAGGCACAGGTGGAATGGCCTTATTTACCTTCTTTGTTTCGACGATGCGAAATAACCGGAATATCATATTAAAAATGATCACTGTACTACTCGCTGTCGGAACTTTTGTGATTATGATTATGGTGGAAAACTATGGAGGGAGAATCCGGCACAGTGAATTGAGTAAACAGTCCGTCATCCAAAATTCCAACGAATTCAGGCGTCTCTATGGTCATTGTTTATTATTAAATTAAAAGTAAAAGCCCTGCTCCCGGTTACTTTAGTTTCTATAAACTTTGGCCACGGATACACGAATAATGACCAAACACCCCATAATATAGTCGTGTATCTGTGGCAAACCAGACTTTAAGTCTAACGCAAATAGATGATTTTTAGATTAATATTGATTTATTTTTACAGAAACATTAAATCCATGTGGTGCTTTACCTTCTTTATATTCTCTTTAGAATTCCCGTTTATATTTACCGGGTATTTATAAAAAAGAAAGCTGGCCTAATGCCGAAAAGGGGGTAAATAAAAATATACAATGCCTGTTACGATATTCTTTTCAGGTTTATCTTCTTCGGGGATTTTTACGGTCGGTGCACAAAGAAACCTTGTAATTAACCTGGTACAAGAGAGGTATAGCAGGAAACATTGTGGCTGCCGGAACCGGATTTATAATGACCAATATTGGTTTAGTGATGTCGTGGCAGGGGCGGGAATCGGTATATTGAGCACTAAAATTGCGTATTGGATTCATTCCCTGATGAATGAAAGGATTCTTAAGAAAAACATAAAAAACACATTTGCGATACATTGGTTTTTCCCTTTTATAATGGAAAACAGGCAGGAGTCGGAACTGTAATTAGGTTTTAGTGAAAATAACAATAACTGGATTTCCGGAAAAAAAGAGTGCAGTTAAGAAATCTGTATAAAATTTGAACAGGAAACACTAACTTTAGTTTCATGAAAGTATTAATAGCAGAAGATGAACTTTCTTTGCGTGAGTCTATTGCGGTTTACCTGAAAAAAGAAAGCTATGTATGTGAGACGGCAGTAGATTATAATGAGGCTTCCTATAAACTTTCTTTGTATACTTATGATGTTATTGTACTAGACATTAACCTTATTACCGGTAGCGGTATTGATTTACTGAAAACCCTTAAAAAAGATGGGGATTCCAATACCGCAGTCATTATTGTGTCGGCGAATAATTCCCTGGATGACAAACTGGAAGGATTAGACCTCGGGGCTGATGATTACCTTACCAAACCTTTTCACCTGGCCGAGTTAAACTCCAGGATAAGGGCTATTCTGAGAAGGCAGAAATTCGGAGGCGGACATTTATTTACATTTAATGAAATTACCGTGGATACAGCAGCTCAGCAGGTCTGGCTAGAGGGCAAGGAAGTTATTTTGACTAAAAAGGAATATCACCTGTTACTCTTTTTTATGACCAATAAAAACAGGGTACTTTCCAAGGAAATTATAGCCGAACACCTGTGGGGAGATCACAGTGACCTGGTGGATAATTTTGATTTTATCTATGTCCATATCAATAATTTGCGAAAAAAACTTACCCTTGTAGGTGCCCGATATATCAAGACGGCCTATGGAAGTGGATATAAATTTACGGAAGACTAAATGCACAAAACAAACAAAAAAATAGGACTTCTCCAGAAAACCTCAAGGATCTTTATTCTTTTGAGTCTCCTGCTTATGTGTTCCAGTTCGGTAGTCTTATATTTTTATGTCCGGAAGATATTGCAAAAGGAGATTGAAGAAGAGCTATATGCCATTACTGCCCGGATTGAAAATAGTCTGCTCAAAGGAAATCTTCCATATATCATGCCTCCTGTGGTAGAAGTGAGTGAGGCCAGTAAGGTGGTCCCCGAAATTCTCAAGGATACCCTGATTTATGACGATACACAGCAAGATATGGAGTTATTCCGGGAGCTTTCCAGTTTTAAGCAGATAGGAAATAAGGTATATAAAGTTACGGTGAGGGATTATGTTCTGGAATCTCAGAATATATTATTAGCGATTGTGCTTTCTTACGTGTTGATTATTGCCTTGGTTCTCATATTGTTATTCTACCTGAATCGCGCCGGAAATGCTTACTTGTGGAACCCTTTTTTCCATACGTTGGCACAGATAGAAAAGTTTTCCCTTACGGGAAAGGAGTCTATTGCGTTGGAAAACCCTGATATTCTTGAATTCACTCAATTGAATGACAAGATCAGGGATTTGACAAGGAAAGTTCGGGATGATTATCACAACTTAAAACAGTTCACCGAAGATGTATCTCACGAATTGCAAACTCCGCTGAGCATCATTCAGATGAAAGTGGATCATGTTATTAACGCAGCACCAGTAAGTGAAGAACAATACCAGCAGCTTACTTCGATACAAAAGGACATAAAAAGGCTTACCCAAATGAACAAAGGACTCACCCTGCTCACCAAAATTGAAAACAGCCAATTTGCCGCTATCCGTGAGATTGATTTTAATACTATGATACAGGGAAAAATTACAGATTTTGAGGAGCTTTTTGGAGATAAAATATACATAGACTCTACCAGAGATCTTATCGTTGAAATGAATGATTACCTGGCCGAAATTCTTTGTAATAACCTGATTTCGAATGCTATTAAATATTGTTCGAAGAAGGGGGAAATTACGATCGGAATTTCATCCTATGCTTTTACCGTAAAAAACACCGGAAATGCCCCTATAGTACATTCCGAACAGGTTTTTAACCGGTTTTACAGGGAGAACAGCAGTGCGAAGTCCACAGGTCTGGGCCTGGCTATTGTGAAGAAAATATGCGACCTGTACGGGTTTAAAATATCCTATGCTTTTAGTGATGGTATGCATGTGTTTACGGTAGATTTTTCTGGTAATTAGGATATCTAAGGGAAATCCCGGTTTTCTTTTGGTAGTTGGGATGATTTTCTGGATCAAATAATATGTTGGCATACGGGGAAGTGAACTTTAATTTTTCTTTAGATTCTCCTGCTAACTTTACCTCTGAATTCAGATGTAATTTAATATGAGGTACGATTTCTTTCCCCGACGCTTTTCCTTACTTAAAGTGTTTGCATTGTTCTTTTTAGGACTCTCTTTTACAATTCGCTGTAGTTTTTTGTTTTGGAATTTTTCGGAAGCAGATACCGGTATTGCAGACGTATTACAAATATTTTTCCGGGGAGCATTCTTTGATATCGGAACCCTTTCTTTTTTTGCCTTCCCTTATGCCGTTTATCTGATGCTTCTTTCGGTCAGATGGGTGGGGAGCCTACCGGATCGTATAATTACCTATACAGGTTTTTCTTTAAGTATACTGCTTGTCTATTTTTCTTTTTTTGCCGAAGTTACGTTTTGGGATGAGTTCCATCGAAGGTTTAACTTTATTGCGGTAGACTACCTGATCTATACGTATGAGGTGGTCAAGAACATTAATGAATCCTACCCATTGCCCGTATTGATCACCTTTATGCTCGTGCTTACCGGGGTAACGATCTACCTGGTGGATAGAGTTTCTGTTTTTAAAAAGATTTTTTCTGCAACAGACATTTTAAAAACCAGGCTTTTGTACGGGCTACCATGGCTGATTATAGCCGTGCTTTTTACCTTTTTTATTTCTAATGAAGATGCTGAATGGTCTTCGAATCGGTATGATAATGAATTGTCCAAAGCCGGGATTTTTTCGTTTTTTGCTGCATTTCGCAATAATGAACTATCTTACCCGGAATTCTACCGGGTTCTTCCCAAAACAGAGGCATACAGCACTGTAGCAGCCACATACAAGGTTCGTGATAAAATTTCAGATGCCGAGAATAATCCTGTTTTCCGTGAAATAGCCCGACCTGATCCTTTACAGGAAGAAATGACACCTAATGTCATTTTTATCTGCGTGGAAAGCCTAAGCGCAAAATTCCTTGGAGCTTTCGGAAACCAGGATCACCTGACCCCCAACTTGGATAAACTATCAACAGAAGGAGTTCTGTTTACCAAGCTGTATGCAACGGGGACCAGGACGGTTCGGGGCATGGAAGCTATTGTCCTTTCTATTCCTCCGACTCCAGGGAGGAGTATCGTAAAAAGAAAGCGAAACCGAGGAATGTTTACCATTGGGGAGGTTTTTAAACAAAAAGGATATAGCCGGAGCTTTTTCTACGGTGGAGATGGCTATTTTGATAATATGAACGCCTTTTTTAGCGGAAACGGTTTTGACATAGTAGACAGGGGAAGGGGATTCTTGATCGGGGACAATATACAAACCTCCAGGAGAAACATTGATGACAAAGATGTGACCTTTGAAAATGCCTGGGGTGTTTGTGATGAGGACCTTTTCGGAAAAGTAATAGAACAGGCCGATATTCAATTTGAAAACGGAGTCCCTTTCTTTAATTTTATTATGACGACCTCCAATCATAGACCCTATACCTACCCGGAAGGAAAAATAGACATTCCTTCGGGAACAGGAAGAAAAGGAGCTGTGAAATATACTGACTATGCCATTGGCCTGTTTATAGAAAAGGCCCGTAAAAAGCCCTGGTTTTCAAACACGGTGTTTGTAATTATGAGTGATCATTGTGCCAGTAGTGCGGGGCGCTGGGAACTGGATGTAAATAATTATCATATCCCGGCTATTATATATAATCTGCCCGGGCAGCAAGGGGAAACAATTCCGGATCTATGCTCGCAGATCGATTTGTTCCCCACCCTATTCGGCTATTTTAACTGGGCATATACGTCATCTTTTTTCGGACAGGACATAAGACATTTACTCCGGGAAGGAGAACGGACCTTTGTAGGCAATTACAGAAAACTGGGATTGCTTAAAGGAGACCGGATTATGATCCTCGGAGATCGGAAAACAGCTAACTTTTATCTGTGGAACCGGGACACCGATGAACTTCTGAAGCAAGAAACAGACCGGGATTTTCTCCTTCAGACCATTTCATTTTATCAGGTGGCGGATGATCTGTATACCAAAGGCAAACTCCACCTCAAAAACTAAGGGATATGAAGAAAATCCATTTCATCGTTAATCCTGTTGCAGGTCGAGGAAACAATAGGTTGAACCGGCAGTTATTATTGAGGTATTTTCCAGAAGATGAATATGACACTGTAGTAAAATATTCTTATAATAAAGGTCATGCCATTAAATTGACTCAAACATCAGTAGATCAGGGAGCTATTATTATTGTAGCTTGCGGGGGGGATGGGACTGTAAATGAGATAGCCTCCGTATTGGTAAATACCAACATCCTTTTGGGAATTATTCCGTTGGGTTCTGGTAATGGGTTGGCCTCTCATTTACACCTTCCAAGAAATGTAGAACTTGCATTGAAGGTCATTAAAAAACAGGTCTCTGCCCGGATTGATGTAGGATCTTGTAATGGTAAGTATTTCTTTAGTAATACAGGATTAGGATTTGATGCAGAAGTGATAAAGAGTTACGAAAGTTATGAAAGCCGTAAACTTATAACTTATATAAAAGCCTGTGCCAAAGTTTTTTTTCTGACAGATTCAAAAAGAACATTAGAGATAGCTATAGAAGGAGGAGCGGTCTACAAAAATCCATACTTGATTTTTGTATCCAATTCCAATGAGTTAGGATACCATATCAGCTTAACGCCGGAAGCATCACTTGATGACGGACTTCTTGACGTATTGATCGTTCCTCGTATGCCCGGCATACGGTTTATATGGTTTGGGATATTGATGGTATTGAAAAGGCATTTGAAACTAAAGGAGGTGGTTAATTATCAAACCGGGAAAATAAAACTTACCAGATGTGATGCCGGTTTTTTTAACCTGCAGATGGACGGAGAGTACAAAACATTAGGTCATCGTATCATAACTATTGAGCTGCTCCAGGCCTCTTTGTCGGTTATAAAGTCAAACTAAGGAGAAAAAGGAACGAAATAAATGTCAATATCTGCTAAACAAAGGTTCTATGTATAATATACCTGGTGATAAGATTCGGTTAAAGTGTATTCGTATTATAATTTATACGGTGATTCTTACCTGTTTGTTTTTAAATCCTGATAAGGGATATACCCAGGATAAAACAATAGAAGACTCGGGGAACGCCCTGCTTTTTTCTTTACCTGTAGTAGCTTTGGGATCTACATTCATTATTGGAGATAAAAAAGGTTCCTGGCAGTTTCTCAAGGGATTTGTAGTCAATGAAATAGTTACTTATGGACTAAAATCGGCCATTCACAAGCCCAGACCCAACGGGGCGAATAACCGGTCTTTCCCATCTGGACATACTTCAACTACTTTTCAAAGCGCAGCATTTATCCAAAAACGGTATGGCTGGAGGTACGGACTTCCGGCTTACGCTTTGGCAGTATGGACAGGCTATAGCAGAATCCAGGCTGATCAGCACGATCTCTTAGATGTCTTAGTGGGAGCAGTAATAGGAATAGGAAGCAGTTATGTATTTACCTCGGAGTACCCGGGAAAACATCTGGAACTTACCTTTTCTTCAAGTGGGAAAGAAGTATTAATAGGTTTTCGGTGCAGGTTTAAATGAATCTATACGGGGTCGAAGGTTCAAAATCTTATGTACAAAAAGTCCCCGGGAATAAAGACAGAATCCGTTTGCTTTTTTCGTTTAAAGTCATAGACTTTTATTCACAGTTGTATATCTAATTGAATGAAGTCCGAAACCCCAAGGGTGTTTGATTAGTCCTGTTTTTAAATAATTTGCTAAAAGATTGAGAGTATTCAAAACCGAGTTCAAAACCCCTCTAAATCCTTGTCATTTTAGACTGAATTTCTTTTCTATACCCAAACGTTTCATTTTAGCAAATAGGGTCTTGTCGTTCAAATTCAAAATTTTTGCAGCGCCACTTGGGCCTCCAACACGCCAATGGGTATGTTCCAGCACCTTGATAATATAATCCCTTTGATTGGCTTCAAATGATTTGAATTCATTGGAAAGAGGTGAATTTTCCTGTTCCGGAACCCAGTTGCCAGGGTTTAGGGTCGTGCCGTTTTCTATGATGACGGCACGTTCGATCAGATTTTCCAATTCACGGATATTGCCCGGAAAGTTGTAAGCCATAAGTCTTTCAACTGTTTGTGGCGCTAAGCGCTTGAAGGTCTTTCCGGCCTTTGGGGCATATTTTTCCAAAAAGTATTGGGCCAGTATCGGGATATCGGGTTTTCTGGCCCGCAAGGGGATATTGTGTATGGGGAATACGTTCAAACGATAATAAAGGTCTTCCCTAAACGTGCCTTCCCGTATCATTTCCTTTAAATCCCGATTCGTTGCGGTAATGATTCTCACATCGACCTTGATGGTCTTGGTACCGCCCAATTCATCGTATTCACCTTCCTGTATCACCCTGAGAAGCTTAGGTTGGAGTTCCAAGGGCAATTCCCCGATTTCATCAAGGAAGATGGTCCCGCCATCAGCGAGGGTAAACTTACCTTCCTTATGCGCAGTGGCCCCGGTAAAGGCCCCTTTTTTATGTCCGAACAGTTCGCTCTCCATGAGTTCTTTGGGCAGTGTGGCACAATTGACCTTGATCAACGGACGATTTCCCCTTTTGCTGTTGCTATGGATGGCACGGGCTAGCAATTCCTTTCCAGTGCCCGACTCGCCTGTGATCAATACTGTTGTATCCGTAGGGGCCACTTGTTCAACTTGTACAAGTACGCTTTTATAGGCCTCGCTACTGCTTATGATGTTTTTAAAGTTGATTCTATTACCAATTTCTTCCTGCAAATATTCATTTTCAATTTCGAGACGCTCCTTCAAGGTTTTTATTTCTTGCAGGGCCTCGTGCAATTCCAGGTCGCGCATTTTTTTTGCTGTGATGTCCTTTCCTACGGAACAGTTGTAATCCTGACCATTGAACCTTATATGGTTTGCCGTCACGTCAATGGGAAATTGTGTGTTATCCGCCCTTGGTAACAATCTTTCGAAACGCAGTGAGCCCTTATCGATGATTTTCTGAAATTGGGCGTCCCACCATTCCCGGCTGACCGCGGGATCTATATCAAATATTTTGGATCCGTCGAGTTTTTCCTTGCTGTACCCTAAATGTTTCATTAGGGATTTGTTATAATGTATTACATCCCCCTCTTTATTGTAGACAGCAATGAAATCCTGGGCATTTTCCATTATGGCCTTATAGAAACGTAAATCATCTTCTTTGTACTTTAATTCGGAAATATCTTGATAGATGCCAAATACCCTGTATATTTTGTTACCTTTTAAAATGGGCTTTGCAGCGGCCCTGACATACCGGGGCGGGGAATCGTTGGTTTCCAGTATTTCATCAAAGGCTGTCCCATTTCTGATCACTTCTCCCAACAAGGACCGGTAACGATCACTATCCTTGAACCTATGGATGACTTTTGGGGGCGTTAGCTCCTCCAAATCCTTGACCTTCAGAATATCCAGAGCGCAGGGAGTGGCCATGATGGACCCATCGAGCAAGGTCAACTCCCAGCCGCCGATATTTGCAATTTCAAAGGTGTTGTCTATGATCCTTTTATGAAAGCTGGGTTCTGTAAATTCTTTGGCAACGGCGCATATATAATTTTTTCCGTTATATGAGAATTTGTGAACGTATACCTCTACGTCGTAGAATCTACCCCTTTTGGTTTTGTGGACCGTGATAAAGTTCACACTTCCTTTTTCCATGACTTCTTGCCAATGATCTTTCCAGCCTTGTGGGGTCAGGGTCGTGTTGATATCCAGTACCGATAATTTGCCGCATTCCTTTCTGCTGTAGCCAATAGTGTTACAAAACTTCTCATTGGCATACACAAGTGTGGCATCCATATCTACCCAGATCACTTCATAGGGAAGTTGATCCATCAATTTTGCCTTTAGCTGAAACTCATCGATGATATCCTTCATTTTTCACAACATTTAATATAGCATAAAGGTAATTTAATTTCTCAAATAAGAGAATAATATGATATTGAGGAGTATGTATATTTTTTATTTTGACTATATATTATTGATTATCAGGCGCTTTATTTATGGCATAAAAATAGTCCTATTTGAGACAGATTGATTACCCAGATCAATAGTGCACACAGGTTATAGGATAGTCAGCAAACTAATAACAGTAACTAAATCGTAACAATCATGAACAAAACACCAAAAATTGGACTTGAAGGACTTCTTCGGCCCGCAGACAGCATCGTTTTGCTGATCGACCACCAACCATCAAATGGCTAATTTGAACAGTAACGAACCAACTATGATCGTCAACAATGTTGTAGGTCTGTATTAATTACAGGAACAAATAGTGGTTTTGGATGGCTTACAGCTAAAGCTGTTGCTTTATCTGGTCATAAGGCTTACGCTATAATGCGAGAAACCAATAGCAAAAATGCCGAAAAATCAAAAGAATCAATCTCAAAAAAATAATGGAAGCACATGAATATCTAAATAAAGAAATTACGCTTCTTTAGAAACCAGAATTATGTATTCACGCACGAGTTAGTGTAAAAACTTTATCAAATGTTTTTAACCCAAAAGCACGTCCGTGAACTAAAGCGGAGCAAGCAACCACAGAGGAACTTATTGATCAGGTTGCAAAATGGCCATCGGGAGCATAAAGTATAAAAAAGGAACTCAATAATTTTTAATCACGACAGCATTTATGGTGAAGTCCAGCTTTTTTCAGATGGTAAAAAGCAGAAAAGATGGATGTTTCCGTAAGAGATAGGAATTTTAGGGTATTCCATACAGTAATAAATCCTGGATACGAAGGAAGAGGTTTCGCAAAACTATTACTTGATCAATTGGTGCGTTATGCCAGGGAAAATAACCTAATGATCATACCGCTTGGTTATAAATACAACCGCAATCCGAATACAATAAAAGGCATTATCAAAAAAAATAGTCAAAGTAATTTTTAATAAATAAACATTTAAATTTTAAGAAGAGTTATGAAACGATTGGAAAATAAAGTAGCGATCATTACAGGTGGTGCAGGAGGTTTGGGGGCAGCAGAAGCCGTCCTGTTTGCTGACGAAGGTGCAAAAGTGTTGATAACCGATATTAAGGAAGAGGGTCTAAAGGACGTCTCCAATCAAATAACAGCTAGTGGCGGAACCGTCCATTATATGATACACGATGTCACCTCTGAGCAGGATTGGAATGAGGTTGTAAAAAAAGCGATTGAGCTCTATGGTGCGATTCATATTCTGGTGAATAATGCAGGGATTACCGGAAATATTATGCAGAGCTTGGAAGAAACATCCGTTGACGAGTTTAAAAAGGTCGTAGATATAAACCTGTTAAGTCAATTTATAGGAATCAAGGCTGTGGTGCCTCATATGAAAAAAAATAAAGGCGGATCAATCATCAATATATCTTCCATTGCAGGGATAGTCGGATCGGCTAAGGCCACAGCATACACAGCTTCTAAAGGTGCCGTAAGAAGTTTTACAAAAGGTGCTGCCGCCGAATTTGCCGGTGATAACATACGAGTTAATTCTGTCCATCCGGGATACGTTGATACACCGATGACCAAAGGTCTGCAAAATCCGGAAGAATTTAAGAAAATGGCAATTGGTATAACTCCTCTGGGGCGCGAAGCAGTTCCGGATGAAATTGCCTTAGGCGTACTTTACCTGGCATCTGATGAATCAAGCTATACTACCGGTTCAGAAATGGTAATAGATGGTGGTAATACAGCGGTTTAATATAAAATCTTGAAAATAAGAATATGATCCAACGAGAAATTCAAAACAAGTGGTCGGTGATCCCACAGCGAAACAGCCCTATCCACAAACAGAACCTCGTCTTGCCAGCCGAAAAATGGGAGGTATTTGACCCGTTTTTGATTATGGCCGAAGACAATATGAAAAAGGGTGCATTCGATCATCATCCACACCGGGGAATCGAAACGGTTACGTATATGATCGATGGTGTACTTCGGCACCGCGATAACCAAGGCAATACAGGAGAACTAAGAAAAGGAGACGTACAGTGGATGACGGCAGGTAAAGGTATCCTGCATATAGAAGAGGCTCAGGAAGAAGGCTTTGCACATTTACTTCAGTTGTGGGTTAACTTACCTGCGGAACACAAAATGGTTGAGCCTAGGTATCAGGAAATTATTCACACCGAGGCACCCGTACGCAAAGAAAACGGAGCTGAAATAAAAGTAATTTCCGGATCTTCCGGAGGTGTTGCTTCACACACAAAAAACTATGCACCTGTAACAATGGTTGAAATTACCCTACAGGCAGCGCATACCGTTCTGCAGGATTTTCCGGCTGATTTCAATGGCTTTATTTATGTTATAGCCGGTGCCGGTATTTTTGGTGCAAATAAAGTAGCCGGTAAAAAGAACGATGTTCTTTGGCTTAAACCATCCGCTGACGAAGCCAGTGAAGTTGAATTATATGCTACCGAACCACTTTTGTGTGTAGTGATAGCGGGAAAACCTTTAAGAGAGCCAGTTGCGGCAAAAGGTCCTTTTGTAATGAATACCGAGGAGCAGATAAAGCAAGCCTTTAAGGATTTCAGGGAAGGCAGGTTTGGGGAGTGGCCCAAAAAATAAAGTGTATATGCGGTTATCATAGATTTTAAAAAGAGTTTAATTATTAGAATATTCATTATGCTTGATATTGTTATAGAAGCTAGAAAGGCCGAAATTTCTCCAGGTTTTGCGGTTAAACGCATCCTTCCCTATCGGCTTCATAGAATGATAGGCCCCTTTAGTTTTATGGATCATGGCGGGCCATTAACTATGCCATCAGGACCAGTAAGTAGTCTTGATGTATTGCCGCATCCGCATATCGGATTATCTACAGTCAGTTACTTATTCAGTGGGAATGTAACCCATAGAGATAGCCTTGGCGTGGAGCAGGTGGTAAAACCGGGAGAGGTAAACTGGATGACTGCCGGAAAGGGCATTGTACATAGTGAACGTTTTGAAGATCCTGCAATGCTGGCCGGAGGTGAACTTGAAATGATACAAACCTGGGTAGCACTGCCTGAAAAAGATGAGGAAAGTGATCCTACTTTTGAGAACTATCAGCCGGAACAATTACCTGTTTTTACAGATACGGGTATTTGGATGCGTCTAATTGCAGGAGAAGCCTACGGCCTGAAAAGTAATGTGAAGACGCATTCCCCTTTATTTTATTTACACGTGGTACTGGAACAAGGGGTTCGCTTTGGTTTGCCAATTGGATACAGCGAGAGAGGTGTATACATCGTAAAAGGTAGCGTTGAAGTAAATGGGATTATTTATCAGCCCGGTCAGTTAATGGTTTTCACAAAAGGGGTTGATCCGTTAATTATCGCAAAGGAACAAAGCACTGTGATGATGCTTGGGGGAGAACATCTGGGGCACCGGTATATTTGGTGGAATTTCGTTTCCAGCCGAAAAGATAGGATTGAACAAGCTAAAGAAGACTGGAAACAAGGTCGAATAAATTTACCTCCAATGGATAATAAAGAATTTGTGCCTTTGCCTGATGACAAAACAAAACCGGCCGGAGGTCCTCCTCCCAATGCCCTTTCTTAAACAATCTTCAATTTCAAGAGATAACAATTTGCAGCCATTAACAGGTTCTTCTATTGGAAAGCGGTGTCCTTGCATCAAGAAGTATTTAAGAACAATTAAAATAAAAAAATGGAAATAGGAAAAGATAAGTTTTGCATCTGCCATGTATGGTAGTAAAACCCTTAGCAGCGAGTGCAGATGCTATGGAACAGTTACTGGATCGGATCATATTGGCCGATGAAGCAGCCCTTGATGTTTTTGGTATCGGAGAGCATCATAAAAAAGAGTTTCTTGATTCGGCTCCAGCCGTAATCCTATCTACGGCAACCGCAAGGACCAAGCCGATTCGTCTTATCATACTTTAACTTAAAATAAACTTAAATGTCAATGGAAAAAGTAAACAATACCACTGATGGCAAAGATTTGCATTCTGAATACAGCCACATCATTATTGGAGGTGGATCTGCCGGAGCTGTCCTGGCTAGCCGCCTGAGTGAAAATCCAGCGTTTCACATTCTGCTCCTTGAAGCTGGGGAAGCATTTTCAAAGGATAAGTACCCCGAGCTCCTGAGCAACAGTCAGATAATAGCAGCCAACGGAGACAGTAGGTATGATTGGGGATACCAGTCAGTACCCAATGATGCAGGTCATGTTATCCCGATTCCCCGTGGTAAAGTATTGGGTGGAAGCTCGGCAGTCAATGCAGCTGTAGCCCTCAGAGCCATTCCCAACGATTTCAAACGATTTGTTGATATGGGACTAGAGGAATGGTCTTGGGAGCACGTACTGCCCTACTTCAAAAAACTGGAAAAATCGAACAGAGATGAAGAGCAGTGGCACGGACATACCGGTTACCTTCCGGTGAACCAGCTTCAACAGACAGATATCTCGCCTATGCAGACCGCTTTTATGGAAGCGGCTAAGGCCAAAAAATATGAAGAGATTACTGACTTTAATGGGGAAAAGCAATATGGAGTCGGTGCGTATCCCGTCAACATTGTCGACGGTATCCGGATGAATACAGGCATGACCTACCTCAATCAATCAGTAAGACAAAGGCATAATTTGACTATTATGGGTAATGCACTTGCCGATCGAGTCTTGTTTGAGGACAAAAAAGCAATAGGTGTTGTTCTGTCCGATGGAAGATTGTTTAAGGGCAGGGAAATCATTTTATCCAGCGGTACTTATGGTACTGCCACTATCTTACAGCGATCCGGTCTAGGTCCTAGAGAGGTTCTGCAACCTATGGGGATACGGGTCATCGCCGACCTTCCTGTTGGAAAAAATATACAGGACCACCCATTCTATTTCAACACATATGCATCAGATCCAGAGAAAATCGGCAGGCTTTCGCCTGTGACTGGTGTAAACTTATGGACACGTTCTTCTTTTGCAGAACCAGATGAACTGGATCTTCACATTACTGCAGGTCACCTCTTCGATTCGGGGTTAAGCCCAACCAATTCCGGGTATGTGATAGGAGTTGCATTGACCAATCCAAACTCACGGGGCTACGTAAAAATTACCAGCCGTGATCCGGAAACCCCGCCAATGATTGACCTTAATTTCCTAAGCAGCCAGGAAGATGGTCAAAGATTGCTTGAAGGTGTTAAGCTCTCAAGGGAGCTAGCCCGGACACCACCGCTGAAAGACATGACGGTAATGGAATTGACCCCTGGTTGGGATATTACTGATGATAGCTTGATTTTGGCTTCGATCAATCAAAATCTGCAGACCTATAACCATCCTGTCGCTTCAACACCAATGGGGCCTAAAGAAAATCCAAACGCAGTTGTTGATGCATGGGGAAAGGTCTATGGTGTGGAACGTCTCCGGGTGGTGGATGCCTCAATATTCCCGAGTTTTATTTCGTCCGGACCAAATGTCACGGTTATCATGGCAGCGGAAAAGATTGCTGATGAGATCAAAAAAACAAAAGAAAATAAAGAACAATACAGCATATAGACAAACTATGATAAACAAAATGGACAACGTCGCAGGACATGTGCCTAAACTTAACTGGATCAATAATGAGTGGGTGGACAGTCAAATCTATAAAGATAGTATTGATCCCGCCACAGGCGAAGTAATTGGCCGTTTTGCTGACGGAGGCTATGAAACTGCGGCTTCAGGAATCGCTGCTGCAAAAGCTGCATTTCAACACAGCGATTGGAAATCAAACAGAATCCTCCGAGCCAAAGTCTTAAATGAACTCGCAGATGCCTTTGAGGAATACGGTGAAAAATTGATCCATATTCTTTCATTGGACAATGGAAAGGTTAAAGCGGAAGCTAGCATGGAAGTTGGCGGAGTTCCATCAAAACTACGTTATTATGCCGCACTGGTATTAACTCAGAGTGGCAGGGCTTTGGAAACAAGTGCAGGTAGTTTCAGTATGGTACTGGAAGAACCGATAGGTGTAGCCGGTATTATCGCCCCATGGAACTCACCAGTGATTCTCATGGTACGGTCTTTGGCACCAGCCCTGGCTGCAGGCTGTACAGTCGTGATCAAGATGCCAGCACAGACCGCACAGGTCAATTCTGTAATTTGCGAGGTATTCCAATCGATCAAAAGTCTGCCGATCGGCGTAATCAACCAGTTTACTGAAAGTGGCCATGAAGGCGCTGCCCATCTGATCAGTTCCCCGGATGTACCATCGATCAGTTTCACCGGCAGCACTGCTACAGGAAAGATCATGATGAGAAACGGTGCCGAGCACCTTAAGCGTTTTGGCTTTGAATTGGGAGGCAAGACTCCTATGATTGTTTTTGATGACGCAGATCTTAAAAAGGCAGTGCCCGTACTCGCTAAAGCTATAACACTTTTCACTGGCCAGTTTTGTATGACAGGCAGCCGCATCCTGGTGCAGAAAAATATTGCTGAGCAATTTATAAACGAACTGGTACGTGAATTAGAAAAAGTCAAAGTAGGACCTGCCAGTGATCCCCAAAGCGATATGGGGCCACTGATCGACCACGGTAATGTGGATCGTGTGGACGTCTTGGTGGAAGAAGCCATTCAAGGCGGGGCAAAGGTTTTACTGCGTGGTGGGAAAACCAAGGATGGTGTGTTAGATAAAGGAGCCTTTTACCGTCCGGTCTTACTACAGGTAACGGACCATAAAATGGATATCGTACAAGAGGAAACCTTTGGACCGGTAGCTACGATACAGGTCTTCGATAAAGCAGAGGAAGCGATAGCATTGGCCAACGACAATAAATATGGACTCGCAGCCTCGGTCTGGAGCACCAACGTGGATCTTCCGTTGCAGGTAAGCAGAAGACTGGATGCCGGTACGGTATGGATCAACAACTGGGCTAGAATCAATGATGAATTTGAGGAAGGCGGTTTCAAGATGAGTGGATTGGGCCGACTAAATGGCCTTGCGGCGATGCATGATTTTATTGAATTTAAGCATATACATCATGATGCGGGAGTTAGTCCAAAACTTTAAAATATCAAATTAAAAAGACAATCACTAACGAATATGGAGACTAAGACACTTGTAACTGACTCAACTAATGATATGATTGACTCTAATGACTTGCCAGTGATTACTATTGTCGAATTGAGACCTAAGGTAGCTTTAGAGGGAGAGGCCCTTGATTCAATTCATGGTATGATCCAAGCAGCATCACAATATAAGGGTTATCAAGTAGCAGATGTCTATAAAAAAGTGACAGATGGTACAGCTACAGAATATGCAGTTATACTTCGCTTTGACAGTTACAGTAACTTAAGCTTATGGAATAACTCGCGGGAGAGAGAGAATCTAATCACATCCACTAAGCACTTGTACGCCGAGGTGAAACCAGAGTTGGCCTTAACCGGTCTTGATTTTTGGTTTGTCGATAAACATACTGCTGCTGAACCTCCAGCAAAATGGAAAATGATGTTGATTACGGTTATCATCATCTTTGCCTTACTAAAAGTACTCATGCCGTTTCTTGGTGGATTATTGGAATATTTAGGATTGCCCGAATTCCTCAATACCCTACTGAGTATTATGGCTATGGTAGCACTGATGACCTATTTGCTCATGCCGGCAATAAATAGAGTGCTGCATCGCTGGCTATTCAAAAACAAAAGATAATTATAACAAATTCTAATTCATAAATTAAAACAATTTACTATCATGAAAGAAAATGAACAAAAACAAGGACGACATGAAGATTTTTACTTTACCAAGCATGGTTTTGAAAAAGCCGACTGGCATGAGCACCCCCCATCTCCAGAGGGCTTTCACCCTGCGTACCTGAGCAGTCCTGAATTCCAAAAGAACGGGTATCATTGTGAGGAGCTGAGAGATGGCTTTTATTGGGTTACTGCAGGCGGATATGACGCTGCCTTCATGGTCACTGAAGCAGGAGTTATTGCAATAGACGCACCACCAATGTTGGGAGAAAACATGCTTGCTGCCATTGAATCAGTAACAGATAAGCCGATCGTAACTGTTATATATAGCCACTGGCATTCCGACCATATTGGCGCGGCTGCTATGTTTCCTTCCGGAGTGGAGATCATAGCGCACGAAATAACGTTTGAATTGCTTGAACGGTTTCCTGACCCGCTCCGACCGTTACCTACCCTTACTTTCAAAGACGAGTATGTGCTTGAACTGGGAGGTGAGAAACTGGAGCTATCCTATAAAGGAGCTAACCATTGCCCCGGAAATATTTTTATTTACGCGCCCAAACAAAAAGCGCTGGTCAAGATCGATATCGTGAGCCCGGGATCATGCACATTCTTTCACTGTGATGCTTCAGAAAACATCATCGCGTGGATCGAAGCCCATGACCAGATATTGGAATATGATTTTGACTTTCTTGTAGGCGGGCACATCTTCCGTTGGGGAACTAGGGAGGACGTAATTACAGCCAGGGAATATTTTCACGATATGGTTGATTTCGCTGATGAAGCACTAATGCAAATGAGCACTCCGAACGGGGTGGGCGAGTTCTTCTCTATACCCCCCGCAGAACAATATTCGCCTGCCAATGAAAACTGGATCAATTCCATGGTGAATTATGTGACAGAAAAAATGTTAGCTAAAATTACCTCAAATGGTCAGCTGTGGGAAGAACGTCTTGCAGGTGTGACTACGAATACAAAATACCACGCTTATACGGTGGTGGAATCTATTCGTCTTGAGCGTAGCCATAAAGGCTACCAAAAGCGTGGAACCGGAGGTGAAGATTTTTTTATATGATCCAAGATTAGCAATGCAATAACCGCAATATCTGAAAGGTGTTGCGGTTATTCAATACTTTATATATTTGATCAATCGAAAAACAGCAAAAATAACAAACCCAAAAGCACACCCGGGTTTTTTAGGTGAGGGCTATATTGCCGTTCATGTGATTGATGTTTCGTCTCTGGAAGATACCGATCCCTTTATCCTTGGGATGGACCAACAGCTCAACTTGTCTGGAAATAGAGTTAAAGGTAAAAAGCTATATAATCAGAATTATTGATTCGCTTAAAGACTTGCCCTGTCCCAGTAGCCCGCTGCCTTTGAGAATCCCAAAGCCGAATATTCCCCTTGTATTTTAAACTGATATTGGCCCTTTTACCGTCTACGGTTATTCTAACAAATAAATCTGCTTTTTTTTCTGATGATCGTGAAGCATTGATCCAAAAGAGGATGGAAAAGGTGTGCGATGTTTTCATAGTTGTCATCTTTAAAGGTTAAACATGAAGATGAAAGTCAAATCAACTATGGTTTTGTGTTTTGGGCCATTCGGTCAACAGTGTTGACCGCTTAAATTTTTGTTGACCGATGAAGCGACATTTAGAATCAAATCAATTCAATTTAAATGATGGCCGTAAAACAACAAAACCCTGCAAATCATAGATTTTGCAAGGTTTTGATGCTCATTGTGAATTTTAAAAGTGACCTCGGCAGGATTCAAACCTGCAACCTCTTGAGCCGTAATCAAGTGCTCTATTCAGTTAAGCTACGAGGCCATTTTGCGGGTGCAAATATATTCTTTTTTAAAAGGCAGGCAAAGAAAAATTAAGGAAAATTGTTTTATGGTAACCTAACTTCAAAATACACTGTCTGTTACCTCCGGAAAAAAATAACGTAATTCTAAACTGTTTCGCAAATTTACGGAATTATACGTACTTTGTAAAACAATAAAAAACGGTAAAAATGAAATTTGGAAAAGTAGATAACCCCGAAACCGTAGATTTTTCTTTTCCCGAAGACCATCCGGATACGGCTGCGGTACTTTCCGCAAATAAAGATAGGAAATCGCCTCAGATTTGTATTGGATGTGCCAAGTGGAACCGGCAGGACCTGAAGAATTTTTATCCGAGAGGTACCAAAGATGAACTGGCGTATTATGCGACGCAGTTTAACGCCATAGAGCTCAATGCTACCTTCTACAGGAATTTTCCGCCGTCCCAGTTTTCCTCCTGGTATGATAAGGTGCCGGAAGATTTTCGCTTCTTCCCGAAAGTGAACCAGATGGTAAGTCACCTTAAAAGATTGCTGGATTTCCAGGGGCCGGTAGAGGAGTACCTGGATGGTGTAGTTCACCTCAAAGAGAAACTGGGGACCGTATTTTTGCAGATGCACAATAATTTTGCCCCGAAAAATTTTGACCGCGTAGTGAGTTTTGTCGAATTCTGGCCTGAAGAGATCCCCCTGGCCGTGGAATTCCGTCATACCGATTGGTTCAACGATCCCACAGTGGCCGGAGAATTGTACCACTTGTTGGAAGAAAACAATATAGCAAATATTATAGTAGATACCGCCGGGAGAAGAGACCTTATGCATATGAGGCTGACAAATAACGAAGCCTTCGTAAGGTATGTGGGGGCTAATCACGAGAGTGATTATGACCGGTTGGACGATTGGGTGGTGAAATTAAAATCCTGGGTAGAACAGGGATTGGAGCGCATCCATTTTTTTGTACACCAGAATCTCGAAAACGCATCCCCTCTGTTATCTGCCTATCTTATCGAAAAACTCAATAAAGAGCTGGGAAGTAGTCTTTCTGTTCCGCATACCCTGGCGGATGTACAACAGAAACTGTTCTGAAAATAAGGAAACCGGCTGTGTGTTCCTCCTGTAATTATTTCATTTGTGGAGTGCCCATATGGATGAAATGCGATAAAAATGAGGGAAACTATTGCGAAGTATGATCAGGTATGTTAACTTTGTAGGCAGATGTATTGTTATTAGCAGGTATGAGTGATATTACAGAAATTGTTGATTCTCTTGAAAATAGGATTAGCAGGCTGCTTCACAAAATGGAGATTTTAAAGCAGGCTAATCTTAAATTAACGGAGGAATTAGCAGATTCCGGAAAGGTGATACAGGAAAAAGAAACTGTTATAGCCGGCTGGGAAGAAAAATATAATGCACTTAAACTGGCGAATGCAATGTTGGGCAGTAATGAAAGCAAAACGGAAACTAAGCTTAAAATAAATACTTTAATACGGGAGATTGACAGCTGTATAGCACAACTCTCGGAATAAGGTTCTGTAAAAGACGTATGGATAAGCTCAGAATTAAGATATCTATAGCAGATCGTGTATATCCGCTAACCATTGATCCTGATCAGGAAGAGGGATTGCGGAAAGCGGCTAAAAGCATAGAAGGGCTTGTAAAGCAGTTTGAACAGAATTATGCCGTAAGGGATAAACAGGATGTATTGGCTATGTGTGCCTTACAGTTTGCCTCGCGGGTAGAACAGAAAAGTATAGATAAAGAAAATGGAAATGAAGAGGTCAAAGAACGCCTGGAGGCTTTGAATGAACTTCTTCAGGCTAAACTTAGTTCATAAAAAAGTTCTTTAAATAAATAGAGGTACTGCCTACATTGGTATTATTGTTTGATAAACTCAACACTATTCAAATTAAGAAGGGTGAGTCTCGGTTGTAAAAGCATGCCGTTTCCGGTTTAGGCCGGATGAACGGATCCTTGATCAGCCGGTTAATCCTAAACTTGTCTTTTGGAGTTTATACATAACCCCTTACCGATGTAGGCTTTTTTTTTAAAAGAGAAAACAAGATGGATATAACTATGATTATTGTTGCGGGTATAATTGGCGTGGCCCTGGGGTTTTTCATCGCCAGAATAATGGAAAAGAAAAATGCGTCTAAAATATTGGCCAATGCCAAAAGAGAAGCGACATCCATTGTAAAAGAAGCCACTACCGAAGGCGAAAGCATAAAAAAAGATAAAATATTTCAGGCCAAAGAGAAATTTCTTGAACTGAAAGCAGAACACGAGAAAGTAATTGTAGCAAAAGATAAAAAAATTGCAGAAGCAGAGAAGAGGACGAGGGATAAGGAAGCACAGATTACCGGCGAATTAACCAGGAACAAAAAGCTTAACGATGAACTGGAAACAAAACTGAAAGATTACGAATACAGGATGGAGATCCTGGACAAGAAGCAAACAGAAGTAGAAAAACTACATAAAAGCCAGGTAAAACAACTTGAAATTATTTCCGGGTTACCGGCAGAAGAAGCCAAAAGTCAGTTGATAGAATCCCTGAGGGCCGATGCAAAGAGCGATGCCATGAGTTACGTCCAGAACACGCTCGAAGAGGCAAAGCTCACGGCACAGCAGGAGGCCAAGAAAGTGATCATAAATACCATTCAGCGAATAGGCACCGAAGAAGCCATAGAAAACTGTGTCTCTGTATTTAACCTCGAATCCGATGATATTAAAGGCCGCATTATAGGCCGGGAAGGAAGGAATATCCGCGCGTTGGAATCTGCTACCGGTGTGGAGATCATTGTGGACGATACTCCCGAAGCCATTATCTTATCCTGCTTTGACTCCGTTAGAAGGGAAATAGCCCGCTTGTCCCTGCATAAACTGGTGACGGACGGAAGGATACACCCGGCACGTATTGAAGAGGTGGTACAGAAAACGACCAAGCAGATAGAGGAGGAGATTATTGAGGTCGGAAAGAGAACGGTGATCGACCTGGGGATTCACGGACTTCACCCCGAACTGATAAAAATGGTGGGACGTATGAAGTATCGTTCTTCATACGGACAAAACCTGCTGCAACACTCCCGTGAAGTCGCTAAACTGTGCGGAGTAATGGCGGCAGAACTGGGACTAAACCCAAAACTGGCCAAACGCGCCGGGCTGCTTCACGATATAGGAAAAGTCCCTGAATCCGAAACCGAAATGCCTCATGCTATAATAGGTATGGAATGGGCTGAAAAATACGGGGAAAAGCCCGACGTTTGTAATGCCATCGGGGCTCACCATGACGAAGTGGAAATGAAGTCGCTCATCGCGCCGATAGTGCAGGTATGTGATGCCATAAGCGGGGCAAGACCGGGAGCAAGACGCCAGGTGCTCGATTCCTATATACAGCGCCTGAAAGACCTGGAAGACATAGCTTTCGCTTTCCATGGGGTTAAAAAAGCTTATGCTATCCAGGCCGGAAGGGAGCTGAGAGTTATTGTTGAAAGTGAAAAAGTGAGTGACGATAAGGCTGCTGAACTGTCTTTTGAGATCTCTCAGAAAATACAAACGGATATGACATATCCGGGACAGGTAAAAGTAACGGTGATCCGCGAGACCAGGTCTGTAAATATTGCCAAATAAGTTGCTTAGAGGGTTTCGGAGAGCTTTGTAAGTTAAAGAGACGGACATATAATATAAAAACGGGGCCGGCGAATATTCGCCGGCCCCGTTTTTATTGGTCCTGATTTTAAGTTGATAATCACAGGTATTTGTGTAATACTGTCAGGCCGAGCGGAGTAGAAACCTCTCTGAGATCAAAAGCCTCCGGGCTTTAGCTATCAGGCATACTGTGGTATTGTCTGAATAACCTGATAACTGAATCAACTTATTAACTCATCACTTGAAAAGCGATTTCCCAGATGCTAAAACCTTTGGATTTTGCAGTTACGAGTATATAATTTTAAAGCGTATGATGCAGGCTCAGTTGTAATTGTCCTTTATCAATAGTATTCGTAGACTGGCGCATATAGCCCGCTTGTATTTTAAGGTTATCCGTAATGCTGTACCCCAGTGCGGTATAGAGACGATTCCTGTCAAATATTTCTACCGTATTGCCGTTGCCGGTCTCTTTTTGTCCGTTGATAAACAATTCGTTATATAGGGCTATGTAAATTGCTCCTTTATTTAAAGAAACCTGGTTTACCGGGATGTTAAGGAAAAGGTTGTAGCGAAAACGTGTACGAAAGTCCTGGCTTTCCACCCAGCGCTGTTCAAACCGGAAACGGTGAGTTAGATAAAACCGGTCTCCCAGTTGATGGGGGAGCAGAGCTTCCTGGTATATCCTGCTTTCTTCGCTGGTGCTGTTGCCGTCACCGTATTCGCCGGAAAGGACATAGCCATATCCGAGTGTGAATTTAACGTTAGCCTTCTCCGGTTGGTAAGTAACACCACCCCGGAGGAGAAGTTGCTCCAGGTCTCCCATAATGTCCCAGTTCCTGTATTGTACATCCCCTTGAAAACCAAAACGGCTGTTTTTTAATGTTGTGTTCCAGAAGTACATATACCAGGCCCCTGTTTCGTTTTCATTGACCTGCGCGAGCGTAGAGTCGGGGAAAAGAAAATATGCCGTTAGGACAAGGCAAAATGCTGTTTTTTTCATTGTTTTTGAAACGTTTGTGAGTTTATAGTAAAAATCAGATCAGGTGCGGTGGCGCGGAACGGGAATAGTACAATGCTTTCTGGTCCCGTAAATATTTGAATAGCGGGTAAAATGGCACAATTGTCCCGGAGATACGACGGGTGTATTCCGGAATGAAAAAACAAATTTTTTCAGGGATGTGAAACCGGGGAAACGGCCATTAATCCATTTCCCTCAGTTGCTTGAGCTTAGCTTTCCACAATGCAAGTGTCTCCTTGTGTTTATCAATGTTCTTGTTTACCTCTCTCACAATCGGGTTGGTTTCATCGGCATTGATAAACTGCAGGTTGTTTTCCAGTTGGCGGATCTCACCTTTTACTTCATCGATCTTGCGGCGTATAAAGACCATTTCGTGGTCGATCAGGTTTTCCTGGTCGGAATTAGCCAGTTGTTCCAGCTTATTGCCATATTTGATGAGTTCTATATCCCGTTTGGCAACATCCAGTTTTTTAAAGAGGGCATCGATGATCTTGTTAAATTTACTCTCTATGTTCCTTTTGTAATAAGGCACACGTCCGTAAGACCTCCATGCGGAAATAAATTCCTTGACGGTTTCCAGGTCGGCCTGGTGGTCGCCGGTCAGTTGAAAATCCTTGAGCTCATCGAGCAGGGCTTCCTTGCCTTTGTAGGCTTCCGTTTCATCCTTATTACCTTCGTCCCTGTGCTGGTGAAGCCTGTTAAAATAATGGTTACAGGCCGCCTTGAATTCATTCCATATTTTATCGGAATACTTGCGTGGCACATGGCCTATTTTTTTCCAGTCGGACTGTATTTTCTTCATCAACGGGGTAACCACTTCCCAGTCGTCACTGTCTTGGTTCTCCTGTGCTATTTTTATGAGTTCCTGTTTCCTGGTCAGGTTCTCGTGCTGATCTTTTTTGAGGTGTTTATAAAATTCGTTTTTATTCCGGTTAAATGTCCTTACCGCGGTTTTAAAGGCTGCCCATACTTCCTCGTTGACCTTTCTCGGCACCCTCCCGGCATTGAAAAAGGCTTCCCGGAGCGCTTCGATCTCCCTGATCTGCCTTTGCCATTGGTTATGAGAAGAAACCTTGTTTTGTGCAATCGCGTTTATTTGCGCTATAATTTCCTCTTTTTTCTCCAGGTTCTGCTCATGGATCTCATCCATGTTCTTGAAGTACTCCTGTCTTTTTTCGTGAATTATCCTGGTCGCCGCACTGAAGCGTTCCCACACGTCCTCACGGTGTTCTCTGTCTACGGGGCCAATGTCTTCCTTCCATATTTTATGAAGGGACTGTAACTCCCTGAATGCCATATTTACATCGGAAATCTCGGCGAGTTCTTCTGCTCTTGTGATCAGTTTTTCCTTTTCTTCCAGGTTGTGTCTGAAATCGAGATCCCGAAGATCGCGGTTGATGTCCAGGAAATCGTAAAAACGCTCTACATGGTGCTGGTAAGTCCGCCATACATCATTGTAGTTGACCCTGGGGATAGGCCCGGCCACTTTCCAGAGCTCCTGGAGTTCTTTAAAGTGTTTGTAGGTGGTGTTTATATTTTCCTCTACGTTGATCAGGCCCTTCAGTTCCTCGATGATCTCCAGTCGCTTGGTGAGATTGCTTTTAAGGTTTTGTTCCAGGTTTTGATAGTACTGGTTTCTTCTGTCTTTATAATCTCCGTAGGCATTGAGGAATCTTTGCCTTACGGGAGGACTATAGCGGAAGTCTATTTCGTTGCCGCCATCGTTGAGGAACTCTTCTTTCTTTTCCTCTACGAGTTCCTGGAATTTCAGATCAAACTCATACTTGATTCCATCCACGTGCTCCTTTATGGCCTGTATTTTTTCCCTTTTGATAAGCTTTTCCAGTTCCTCGGCCAGTTTATCCAGGGTCATGGCATGATAATCCAGTACCGGGATGGAATGTCTTTTGACATTGTCTTCGTCTTCGGCATCTTCGGCATTGGACTCGTCTATTTCGTTCAGGACCTCTTCTTCATTTACTTCTATGATGGCTGCCGGGGTTACCTGGTCTGCGTCTTTGTCCTCCGTCTCTTCGGTTTTATGCGCTTCCGTTCCGGGTTCCTCTGTTTCGTCCAGGACCTCTTCTTCATCTGCTTTTATGGTGGCTGGGGTTGCCTGGTCTGCGTCTTTGTCTTCTACCTCTTCGGTTTTATGCACTTCCGTTCCCGGTTCCTCTGTTTCGTTCAGGACCTCTTCTTCATCTGCTTTTATGATGGCTTGTGTTGCCTGGTCTGCGTCTTTGTCTTCTACCTCTTCGGTTATATGCACTTCCGTTCCGGATTCCTCTGTTTCTTTCGGAACCTCTTCTTCATTTACTTCTATACCGGCTGGGGTTGCCTGACCTGCGTCTTTGTCTTCCGTCTCCTCGGTTTTATGCGCTTCCGTCACGGGTTCCTCATCGGAAGCAGCCGCATGGTCTATGCCAATCTCTTTTTCTTCCCCTTTGGTCCGGCCGGTAGCCGCATTCTCCTCTGCATGGTGCAGGTTATTGTCTTTTTGGTCTAACATCTTAAAAATGTTTATGGTTCATCATCGCTTTAGAACGTGAAAGATACTAACTACTCTTAAAATAGCAAAACTTTTGAAGCTTTTAGAGAGTGTCTGAATTCTGTTTTTGATCCCGATAATTATTGAGGTTACAGTGTATTCCTGCACACCGGCAGGCAGGAATGGAGGAAAAAGACACATAAAAGAACCAAAGGATAGAACTCAGGCAGCCTTCCGAAAAGACTGTTTTTTTTTCCCTGAACAGAAACTCTGATATGCTTCACGGTAAAACCGTATATCACCCCGGGTTTTACCTGGCGGGAGAATTCCATATTTCCCAGGCTTTTTCTGCCTGAAGCTGCAACATACGAAGTCCGTTGCTTGTGGTAGCACCCCTTTGTTTTCCTTCTTTTAAAAAGGAAGTTTCGGCCGGATTGTAAATAAGGTCATATAACAAGTGTTCCGGGGTAATATAATGATAAGGAATTGCCGGTTTGTTCTCTACATCCGGATAAGTGCCCATAGGAGTACAGTTTATGATAACCGGGCTGGTTTTTATTGTCTTTTCGTCCAGGTCATTATAGGATAATTGTCCTTCTCCCGGGTTTCTGGAAACAAAAGTATGGGCGATTCCCAGTTCTTTAAGGCTGAAGGCTATGGCCTTGGAAGCGCCTCCTGTACCGAGTATCAGAGCCTTGCGGTGTTCTTGTCGCAATAAGGGTTGCAGGGAAGCCTGGAAACCATAGTAATCCGTATTGTACCCGGTGAGACGATCTTTCTCGACTTTAATGACGTTTACGGCACCTATCTGTTGCGCTTTGTTGCTGAGTCCCGTGAGATAGGGCATGACGGCTTCTTTGTAAGGAATGGTCACATTGCATCCCATAAGGTCGGGATGTTTGGTAAGGAGAGATGGGAATTCCTTGATATCCTGTAGGTCAAAGTTGACGTAAGAATGGTCTGTAAGTTGTAGTTTTTCAAATTTTTCCCGGAAGTATACCTGGGAGAAAGAATACGATATGTTTTTTCCGATAAGTCCGAATAATGGCATATTTTTCTGTTTTTGTTCAGGAGCCCTGTAGGTGTTTTAAGCACGGTAACCAAGTGCTTTGGTATAAACGGGGAATCGTTATTTGATCCTTCTTGTGCGTCTTCCGTACCAGTCCAGGGCAAGGACGATCAATACCCCAAATATAGCAAAACCTATGGCTCCCCAGGTCTCCGAAAGTGAAAAATCGGGAATATAGCGCTGGTAGTTTTGTATGATCTGGTGCCCTTCGCTGTCCAGGATGTATTTTCCGGTTTCGTCTACACGGAATAGCGTTCTTTTCCACGGCCATACCACTCCCAGGGAGCCGGTAATAAAACCGATAATGATGGCAGTGGTCATATTGCGATAGTGCTTTAATACGTAATTGAGCAGGTGGGACAGGGTTACCAGCCCGGTTGCCGATCCGAGAGTAAAGACCCCGAGAATGGTAAGCGTCTCAATGCGTTCCTGGTTTTGCACGAAGGAAAAATCGCCCTGAAAGATCTCGGCGAAAGTATCGTAAAGTGAGTTGACCGAATCTACCAGCAGGAGTACATAATTTCCGAGAAGGATGAGGATGAAAGAACCGGACAGGCCCGGAAGAGTCATTCCCGAAACACTTATAATCCCGCACAGGAAAACAAAGAAAAGGTTGGTATTTTCCCGTGCCGGGCTCAGGAAACTGATCGAAATTCCCACCAAAAGACCTATGAGTGCGGAAAGAATGGTTTTCCGGCTCCAGTTAAATCCTTTGGAGATATAGTAAATGGAGCCTAAGATCATCCCGAAAAAGCTGGCCCAGACGTAAAGTTCTTTCTGGGCTATAAAATAATCGAGTATCTTGGATACACTGAAGTAACTTACGAGCATTCCGAAGATCAGGAGCCCGAGGAACCTGCCGTTAATATAGCGGTAAAAAGACTTAAACCTGCCGTTGATAAGCAGTTTTAATGCCTTGAGGTTAATTTTTTGAAGGGAATAAATAAATTCTTCATAAAAGCCTGCAACAAAGGCCACGATACCTCCGGATACCCCGGGCACCTTGTTGGCAGCGCCCATGGCAAGTCCTTTTATTACTAAAAAGATCCTGTCCCGGAGTGTTCTGGAACTATTCATTTGTTTTTTGTGCTTTTACGGCTATTTTTTCCAAAAGGTATATGGTGAGGAACCCGGCAATGGCAACAAAGCAAGCCAGGACCACCTGGTTGTTTCCTTCGAACTGGAAAGGGGATATGCTCCTTTGCAGTACGGGAACCTGCTCATTATGTGAATTCACTCTCCAGGAAAGGGTTTCTTTCCAGGGCCATATCTTGTTCAGGGACCCGATCATAAAACCGGTAAGTAAAGCCAGGGTTGTATTTTTATGGTGCTTAAACATCCAGTTGAGGGCCCCTGAAAATAATTTGAGTCCGAGTATGGCCCCCACGCCGAAAACAGCCAGCTTGGTAAAGGCCTGTCCCAGAAGTTGCATATCGGCACGGAATATCCCTTCTCGGAGCTGGTTTATAGTATTGATCACAATTTCGTACGATCCCATAAGCAGCAGGATAAAAGCACCGGATATACCGGGAAGTATCATGGCTATAATGGCTATAAAACCGGATAAGAACAGGTAGGGGAATCCGTCCGGCGAGCTTACGGGGTTTGCAACGGTTACGTAATAGGATATGATCCCACCCAGCAAGGTGGCTATTATGACCCTGGCGGACCACCGGGATATCTGTTTGCCGATAAAAAAAATACTGGCTATGACAAGGCCGAAAAAAAACGACCACACGGCTATAGGGTGGGTGCTAAGCAACCAACTGATAAACCTTGCCAGGGAGAATATGCTAAAAGCAATGCCTATGACCAGGGCCAGTAAAAAATTACCGTTAATACTGTTCCACATGGCCCTGAAACCATATTGTTTCCAGATTTTCAGTGAGGATAGGTTGATCTTGTCAATAGAACCGATAAGTTCTTCATAAATCCCGGAAATAAATGCTATGGTGCCTCCGGACACGCCGGGAACAACATCGGCGGCTCCCATTGCCATCCCTTTTAAAGTGATTATCAGGTAATCCAATAGCCTTCTTTGCATATTCTGTTCTTTGACGAACAAAAATAGACAATTTTAAATAGAAGCCTTTTTAAAATCTGTTATAAAATTCTTAACGGTTTTGCTGCTGAATACGGAAGGAAACAACTCTTTCATAATACCCCGGTCATCATAATTATCGGTCAGAGCGTTCCTGAGGTGAAAACGTCCTTTACTACTGTCCGCCAGCGTAAAATAAAGTCCGGCGATACGATATTCCAGGCAGGCTTCCTTAGGATAGAATTCAAGAGCCTGGAGCATAACATGTACGGCATTTTCAAATTCACCTATCTTAACGAGGATATCACACCAGGAAGTCCAGGTTTCCAGTTCGTAGTTGCCCAGTTCAATGGTTTTCTGGTACGAAATGTCCGCTTCTTCATAAAGATGCAGTTCCTTGTTTATTTCTGCACAACGTTTCCAGTAAGCTATGTTTTCGCTGTCGATGTTAAGCGCTTTATTGATGTAATATTTGGCCTTCTGGTAATTGTATTGTTTCAGGTAAAAATCGGTAATGGCTATCCACCCCTTGTCCAGCAGCGGATCTTCGTGAACGGTTTTGTAATAATACTGTTTGGCCACATTGTCATTCCCCAGTTTTTCATGACATTTTCCTATCCTGAGATAAGCAAAGGAGGTAGGATCGTCGAGGGTGAGGGTCAGTTCATAGTTTTCTATGGCCTCGTTATATCGTCCCAGCTTTTCCAGGACTTTACCTTTTTCGAGATAGGCGCCTATAAAGGTATCATCGGAAATGATAGCAAAATCAAAAGCGGCAAGTGCTTCTTTAAGCATCTTCTTATGAAAGAACTGTTTGCCCATCTGGTGCCAGCCTACTTCGCTGTACGGATTGTCCTCAAGGTAAGTGTTCAGGTATGTTATGGCGCCCTCATGATCTTCTAGGAAATCGAAACAGTAGATAATATTATAAAGAGCGGAATAGTCTTCCGGGTCTTCTTCCAGGCATTTTATAAAACAATCCTTGGCTTCGCCGTACTTGTCCAGGAAAAGGTATTCCATACCTATGAGCGAATAGACATCCGCGCTGTCTTCCGTATAGGCCAGGGCTTCTTTAAGGAGCTCGATGGCCATGGCGTGATTGTCTTTTTTGGAATAGATATTGGCCCGTTGAATGTATATCTCTTCATTAGAGGTTTCCAGGGCCGCAAGTTCATCCAGCATTTTTTCCGCTACATCAAACCGGTTCTCGAAGATCAGTACTTCGATCAACAGCAATTTCAAGGTAGTCGAAGTGGTGTGTTGTTCCAGTCCGATCTTTATGGCTTTTTTAGCCAAAGCCACTTTCCCTAAATCGAGATAGTGGTGGATAATATCCTCAAAATCATCCGCGTCAAAAAAATACACGTCATTGGTTTTGAGCATGGACTCGAATTTCGAAATGGGAAACTTTCGGTCTTCGTTAGAACTAAATGGCATAAGCATGCTTTTTTAGGATTCTACGTTAATAAATTTAGGGTTTGCGGCCTTTATTTCCAGCAATTCCACGTATTTGTTATCAACAAAGTAGTTAACATTAATCGTGCCATTGATCCAGGACGTCCAGGATAACGGAGCACCCTTCACGTATTTCCTTTTCGGAAATGGTGAGGGGAGGGGTTATGCGTACTGCGTCGGGCTCAAAAAGCAGCCAGAACATCAGTAAGCCGCGTTTAAGGGACTCCAGGATGACATAATTGGTTATTTCCGCGCTGTCTGTCATTATGGCAAGCATCAGCCCCTTTCCGCGTACTTCTTTTATCCGCGGATGAACGAGTAGCCTGCGAAACAGTTTTTCTTTTTCGAGGGTATCTTTCATTAGGGAAGTGCCGGTGACTTCGCGTAATGTAGCCAGGCAGGCCGATGCTATTACCGGGTTTCCCCCGAAAGTAGTAACATGTCCCAGTTTGGGATTGTCCTTTAGCCGGGCCATCATGGCTTTTGATGCCGTGAATGCACCCACGGGCATACCTCCGCCCATGCCTTTACCCATAACCAGGATATCGGGAACAATACCAAAGTGCTCAAACCCGAAAAGTTTTCCCGTTCTGCCATATCCGGGTTGTATTTCGTCCAGGATGAGCAGAGTCCCGGTTTCATCACATCGTTTCCTGACTTTTTGCAGGTAATTATCGGAGGGGACAATGAATCCCGCTCCTCCCTGTATGGTTTCCAGCAGGACGGCTGCCGTTCTTTCTGTGATGTTTTCCAGGTCATCTTCTTTATTAAAGGTAATGAACCTGTTCCCCGGGATAAGGGGACGAAAGGCCTGCCTGCGTTCTTCGTGGCCCATAACACTCATAGAGCCCTGGGTATTGCCGTGATAGGCATTCCGTGCAGCAATGATTTCACTTCGTCCGGTAACTTTTTTGGCCAGTTTCAGGGCGCCTTCTATAGCCTCGGTACCGGAGTTGACAAGATATGTGGTCTCCAGTGGCGCGGGGAGATGTGATGCCAGTAACCTGGCCAGTTCTACTGCGGGTTGCTGGATGAATTCCCCGTAGACCATAACGTGCATGTACTTTTCGGCCTGATCTTGCACCGCCTGCACCACTTTAGGATGACTGTGCCCCAGGGTGTTGGCGGAAACACCCGCAATAAAGTCGAGGTAGGCTTTGCCAGTAGTGTCATAAATATAGCTGCCCTTAGCATGAGAGACTTCCAGGGCAAGCGGGTGGGGCGATGTCTGTGCCTGGAAGTTAAAAAAATCCTGTTTCATCATTGACATATTCCTATAAACCTTCTTCATTTTCCTCCCCTGTGCCTTGTTGTTCGGATGGCGGGGATGTTGCGTTCTTCTTTTCGTTTTCGGGAATGGAATCATTCCTCTTTGGCGGAATAATACTGTCCTGTTCCTTTTTTACCGGGATACTGTCCGTTACGGGAACACCCGGCGTTTGAAGTTTGAGGGAATCGGTTTCTTTTTTTTCCGGAACAATACTGTCTATCTTTTCGGAAAGGCTGTCTATTGCTTGTGTTACCGGTTTTCGGACTTGCAGGGAATCGGGTTCCTTGCTTTCAATGCCTGTACTGTCTTTTTCCCCGGGTGGTGTCACGGCAGTCGTATCTTCGGCTTCCGGCGGAATACTGTCTGTAACCTCCGCGGGAGATGAAGGCTCTTTCCTGGGAGGAAGTATTCCCGGCTCCTTATCCATCGCCCTGCGGTATTCTTCTTCCTCGGCTTCGATATCTATGGGATTGTCAATTCCCCGTATTTTTACGAGTTCGACATTGTTGTCGTCTTCGTCGAAAATATCATCCTTACTCCGAATCATTTGGTCGCCATACCAGACAAAACCCCGAAGTTTCCTGGCATTTTCGGGAAGCTGGTTTTCAGGGTACAGAATGGCATCGGGATTAATAAAATAGGAAATGTCCTGCATTTCGTTGTTCTCTATGGTGAACTGTATATTTCCGCTGACGTGTTTGTCAATGCCTATCAGTTCGTTTTTATCGTTCCGGGTGTAGTAGATGGATTCTGCATTTTTGATCATATCCACTACCCGCAGTTCATTCTCCTCGAAGTAACCGAGCAGCTCTTTTCCTTTGATCTGGTTATAGCCGTTTTTCTCCAGGGAATCTTTTTGTACGACAAAGGCATTGTCCCAGACATGGAGCGAATCGAGTTTTTCGGTTTCCGGATTGGAAAGGAGGTTGATGCTGTCTCCCGTCATCTGTGTTTCGCCGGACCACAATATGGGGCGGGTGATAAGCTGGGTGATCCCTGTCTTCTGGTCGGAATGTATGGAGTCGCATTTGCCGCTCAGGTCTGATTTGTAAAACCTCGCTTCCCGGAAAGCACGGATGATACGGTGTTCCGGTTTGCCGGTTACCATCAGGGTATCCCCATGTATGTATATGGAATCCTGTTCTACCAGGTTTACGGCCACGGCCCTTTTGGTTATGAATACGGAATCTTTCTCCTTGAAGACTTCCGCATAGTGCCCTTTAACGATTCCTTTATTAATGGTATCGGTAATCTTTATATTGTTGGTGGCGGAAGCGAAGTTTTTTTTCTGATTGAAATAGAGACTGTCCCCGTTGATAATCCGGTTATTGTAATCGACACGGGAATTCTTTACGAAATAGCCTTCTTCTTCCTCGGTTTTATAGAACCCTCTTTCACAGTATATGGTATAGTCTTCGCCGATAATAGTGGACGGGCCAAACATATAGGCATGCTTGGTGGTGGTGTAATAATCCAGCCGCAACGAGTGCACTTCGTATTCCGGGTTATCGATTTTTACATCGGTGACAAATTTGTATTTTTTGGGAGTAAGATAATAGCGTCCTTCCCGGCTGGTCAGTACGTTGGTGGAATCTTTTACCGTACCGAAAGAATTGTAATAGGCCTCCTGGGTGTTCCGGTCAAAATACAGTGTGTCCGTAGTAAGGGTCATGTCAGGATTTTGAAGCAATACGTCTTTTTGGGCCAGGGCGAGTTTGGTATTACCGTCATATTCTATATACCCGCTGTTTAACTGTACCGTATCTCCCTGTTGCAGAAATACATTGCCGAAAGCTTTCAGAAGATTTTCTTTCTGGTAAAAAATGGCTAGGTCGCACCAGAGGTCAATACCTTCGTGTTCAAACTGTACCTGCCGGTCATCCTTGCTGAAAATGGATGCCCCGGGGTATTTCTGTTCGTTCTGGTTGTATTCCCCGCTGTATATAATATTGATCTTCTTCTTTTCCTGGGCATGAACGGCCAGGGAAAGAAAAGCGAGAAGACAGAAAATTATTTTCTTAAAAAATACCGGCACGTTGTGAAATTTGTTTCAAAAATAGCTTTTTTGAACAAGGAAATAGCGGATTTAAGAGGAATTTAATAGTGGTGGCGGGTAATAAATTCCAAGTTGCAGGTTACAGGCTCCAAGTTATAAGGCCAACTTGTAACCTGCAACCTGTAACCAAAAATCTACCTATATATAGTCTGGGTCCTGTCTGGACCTACAGATACGATTTTCACAGGTACTTCCAGGTTTTTTTCCAGGAAAGCAATATAATCCTGGAGTTCTTCAGGAAGCTGGTCTGCCGAAGTCAACCCGGTAAGGTCCTGGTCCCATCCTTTTAATTCGGTATAGACAGGGGTTACGTTTTCCTTTTCAATGGAGAAAGGCATATGTGCTATGACTTCTCCTTTATATTCATATGCGGTACATACTTTCAAAGTTTCGAATTTGGAAAGTACGTCGGCTTTCATCATCATAAGCTGGGTGACGCCATTGACCTGGACGGCATATTTCAAAGCTACCAGGTCCAGCCATCCGCAACGGCGGGGACGCCCGGTCACTGCTCCGAATTCGTTTCCTATTTTTGCCATACGCTCTCCGTCCTCATCAAAAAGTTCGGTAGGGAAGGGGCCGCTTCCTACACGGGTGGTGTAGGCTTTAAAGATCCCGTAGACCTCCCCGATGCGGTTTGGTCCTATTCCCAGCCCGGTACATGCGCCGGCAGCCGTAGTGTTTGATGAAGTGACAAAAGGGTAGGTGCCGAAATCAATATCCAGCAGGGAGCCCTGTGCGCCTTCGGCCAGTATCTTTTTGTTTTCTTTCAGCGATCTGTTCAGGTATTCTTCGCTGTCGATAAAACGGAGTTCTTTGAGTGTTTTTACGGCTTCGAAAAACTCCGCTTCCATTTCCGGAAGGTTGTACTGAAGGTCCACTTCGTAATGGCGGATCATGGTTTCGTGCTTTTCGGCCAATGCGCGGTACCTGGCTTCGAAGGTGTCCAGTTCCAGGTCTCCGACACGCAGACCGTTTCGCCCGGTCTTGTCCATATACGTAGGGCCAATACCTTTTAGCGTAGAACCTATTTTGGCTTTTCCTTTCGCAGCTTCCGAAGCAGCGTCCAGGAGACGGTGTGTAGGCAATATAAGATGTGCCTTACGTGAAAGTATGAGTTTGCTTTTGTAATCGATATCGAATTTTTTCAGTCCTTCCAACTCACTTACCAATACTACCGGGTCTATAACGACACCGTTTCCTATAACATTGATGGCCTCGGGGTGAAAAATTCCGGAAGGGATAGTGCGCAATACGTGTTTGATCCCGTCAAATTCCAGTGTATGCCCTGCATTCGGGCCGCCCTGAAAACGGGCTATGATGTCATAATCTTTGGTGAGGACATCTACGATCTTGCCTTTTCCTTCGTCTCCCCACTGGAGTCCGAGTAGTAAATCTACTGCCATTGTCTTGTTCGTGTTTATCTTGTCTTTTCGTTAATACAATATACCGACTTCTGTCAGGTGAAATAATAATAGGGCCACGGAAAAACCGCTTGTCCTGACAGCGAATCTGTTTCCTGGTTTATGTCGTTACGGATTTATGATTTTTCTTCTTCCTTGGTAGCGTAAAAATACAGGGAATGATTGTGTATTTTGATATTGAAAACTTCTTCTATCGTTTGTTTTATGGATTGGATACGCGGATCGCAAAACTCCATAACCTCACCGGTATCCGTAAGTATAACGTGGTCGTGCTGCCTGTCAAAATACGATTTTTCGTAGTGTGCCTGGTTCTGGCCAAACTGGTGCTTTCTTGCCAGTCCGCATTCCAGAAGCAGTTCTATGGTATTGTACAGGGTAGCCCTGCTGACCCGGTAGTTTTTGTTTTTCATTTTAATGTACAGCGACTCTATGTCAAAGTGCTCCTCATTGTCATATATTTCCTGGAGAATAGCATAACGCTCCGGGGTTTTCCTGTGACCGTTGTCTTCCAGAAAACGGGTGAAGACATTTTTAACTATCTCCTGATTCTTCTTATTGGTCGTCTCATTTATCATAACGAAGGACATCAAAAAAATTAACACACAAACTTACATATTTTTTTTTCGTTCCTGCAACATTTTCGCAATTCCGGAAAATATGTAAAGTTCTAATATAAAATGTATAACGGGCTAAAGTAGCCTGTTTTTAACGTTTTTATGTGAAAATGTAGTATAACGCAAATTATAACCACATCTCCGCTTCAGGCATTCATCCGGAAAAAATCCCCCGGCTGTTGCCTGCACAAAGATACGTAAAGATTTTGGTTTGATACTATCCCTTTCTTATCACGAAAGACGGATATGTGGTGTTGTGGCGCCGTTAGTTTATAACCGGGATACTTTGTCGATACCGTTTACCTTTTTCAGGTTGTCGATAAGTTTTTTCAGGATGGTGTTGTTTTTAACCACTACGGTGATCTTGCCCGAAAAGATACCGTCGTTGGTATCGAAATTAATATTTCTCATGTTTACGTGCATATTATTGGAGATCACTTTAGTCACATTATTCACCAGGCCCATATTATCTATTCCGGAAAGGCTGAGCATGACCACAAATTCTTGCTGGGTGGAATCGACCCATTTGGCGGGAATGATCCGGTAGGCGTAGTTCGATTGCATGGCTATGGCATTCGGACAGTCCTTTTTATGTACTTTGATCCCTTCGTTCACCGTAATAAAACCAAAAACATCATCTCCAGGAATGGGATTACAGCAACTGGCCAGTTTGTAACTCAGTTTTTCTTCTTCCTTACCGAAGACCAGCATGTCGTATTTGGCCGTCACTTCTTCCCTGTCCAGGTCTTCCTGCTGCGGAGCGGAAGGGGTTTTCCGGATGCGGTTCTTGAAAAAGTTGATAAAGGTATTGGTACGGGAAGCCGCAAAGTTTTTCAACATCTGGTTGTCTATGGTACCGATTCCTACACGGAAAAACAGGTCCAGGCTGGTTTTCAGTTTGAAGTAAACCACCAGTTCGTTGACCACTTTTTCGTTTAGAATGATCTTAAGATGTTTTAGCTTGCGGCGTAAAAGTTCTTTTCCTTCTTCGCCTATCTGCTTTTTGTCTTCCTTCAGGGAAGTTTTTATTTTGGAACGTGCCCTTGCCGTTGTGGAATAATCGAGCCAGTTGGCATTGGGTTTGGACTGCTCGGAGGTTATGATCTCCACCTGGTCACCGCTTTTCAGTTCGTAGCTGAGCGGAACCAGTTTGCCGTTTACCCGGGCCCCACGGGTATGCATGCCTACCTCGGTATGGATATTAAAGGCAAAGTCGAGTGTGGTTGCGCCTTTGGGCAGAGATTTAAGTTCGCCTTTAGGGGTAAAGACAAAGATCTCCTTGGAATACAGGTTGAGTTTGAATTCCTCAACAAAATCCACAGCGTTGGAATTGGGATTTTCCAATGCTTCCTGGAGACGATTCAGCCATACTTCTATGCCCTGTTCCTTTTGGTCCCCGTGTTTGTATTTAAAGTGTGCGGCATAACCTTTCTCGGCGATCTCATGCATCCGATCACTCCGTATCTGTACTTCCACCCAACGCCCTTTCGGTCCCATCACCGTAATGTGCAGCGCTTCATACCCGGTAGATTTAGGAGAGGATATCCAGTCGCGTAACCGGACGGGATTGGGACGAAAATGATCCGTCACTATAGAGTATATTTTCCAGGCGAGGAATTTTTCGTTTGCCGAATCGGATTTGTAAATAATACGTATGGCAAATTTATCGTAGACCTCATCGTAACTCACATTCTGGACCTTCATTTTTCTCCGGATGGAGAAGATGGATTTAGGCCGTCCCTTGATCTGGTAGTTCAGGCCTTCTTTATCCAGGCTTTCCCGTATAACATCGGAAAAGGCGGCGATATAGGCTTTCTGTTCCTCTTTGCTTTCTTCTACTTTACTGAGGATATCGTTATACACTTCCGGTTCCGTATATTTCAACCCGAAGTCTTCCAGGTCGGTCTTGATGTTGTACAGGCCGATCCGGTGGGCCAGGGGGGCATAGATATACAGCGTTTCCGAAGCTATTTTCAGCTGTTTGTGTTCCGGCATAGACTCCATGGTCTGCATGTTGTGCAGCCGGTCTGCAATTTTGATGATGATCACCCTTGCGTCATCGTTGAGCGTAAGCAACATTTTACGGAAATTTTCCGCTTGCAGGGATATATCCTTCTCTTTGCTGAGGTGCGATATCTTGGTGAGTCCGTCCACAATAAGGGCAACGGTCTTCCCGAACATTTTTTCGATATCATTCAGCGAATATTCCGTATCCTCTACGACATCGTGAAGCAGGGCTGCCGCTATGGATGTGGCGTCCAGTCCTATTTCGGAAGCAACTATCTTGGCTACGGCAATGGGGTGGAAGATATAGGCTTCCCCGCTCTTACGCCGCTGATCTTTATGGGCATCAACAGCTGTGTCAAACGCTTTCCGGATAAGTTTTTTATCTTCATCGCTTAACGTTTGATAACTGATGCGAAGCAGCTCTTTATATTGCTTGGCAATCTCTTTGTTCTCTTTTTCCGTATCAATCACTACTGCCATAAAAGCACTTTCTTTTGTCGGTTACAAGGTTTGTGTCCGGCCAGTGTTCCGGGATTTTCCCGAAGCCATGGCTTTACATAAAGTTAATAAAACTTTTACAAATAAACAGCAAATTCCGTGCCTTAAAAAATCCGGTTCATTTTTTACCGTACAGGTTGTTACCAGGTCTTTTGTGTGGCGATTATATTTCTTTATTACCTATGAACTTAGTATATGACAAAAGCTGAGTTTCGCTAATTCCTCTCCCGAAAGCTCGGGGTTAAACAGATTTTCCGATCAAATTGTACAAAACAGATTTTTATCAATTTAAAAGGACAGGATTTAATGCTTTCTGAGGTTTCGTATACGCTGCAATAGTGTGGGGTGGGAGTAATGTATGTTTACATAGGCCGGATGCGGGGTGAGATTGCTGAGGTTGTTTTTGCTCAGTTTTTTCAGGGAGGTTATCAAGGGGGAGGGACCATAGGTTTTTTTAGCGTAATCATCTGCCTGGTATTCGAACTTTCTGGAAATATAATTCATGATAAATCCTGTTATTTCCGAAACGGGACTGTAGAGTATGCCGAAGGCTATAAGCCCGGTGTGGAAGCTTTGCTGCGTTACGCCCAGGGCATAAGACAATTCCGGGATGCGGATGCAGAGGGAAAGAATATAGAGCGTAAACCCCGTGAGCAATACGGATGCCAGTATATTAAACAAAATGTGTTTTCTTTTGTAATGACCGACTTCATGGGCCAGGACAGCAACGATCTCTTCGGTGTCCAGGTCCCGGACCAGGGTGTCGTATAAGGTGATCCTCTTCTGCCGGCCGAAACCGGAAAAATAGGCATTGGCCTTGGTGGACCTCTTGGAACCGTCGATAACAAATATTTTATTGAGGGTAAAACCTACGGTAGAAGCGTATTTCTCTATGGCCGTTTTCAGTTCGCCATCTTCCAGCGGGGTTTGTTTGTTAAACAGCGGAACAATGAGTTTGCTGTAGAACATGTTCATGAATACGGTGAAAACGGCAACTGCTCCCCAGGCGTATAACCAGAAGTTTTTTCCCGCCACCTGGTAAAACCATATGATTAAGGCCAGGATTCCGCCACCTATAACAGCTCCCATGATCCAGCCTTTTAACTTATCCAGGAAAAAAGTCTTTTTCGTGGTTTTGTTGAACCCGAATTTTTCTTCGATGACAAAAGTGTGATAGTAAGAGAACGGCGTGGTGAGCATGTCGCTGGCAAAAAGTATAATGCCAAAAAAAATCAAGGCTATTACAATTTCGTTATTCGAAATGCCACGTGCTATCTGGTCTACATATTCAAAACCGCCGAGAAAAAAGAAAGCCAGTGTAAGTACGAGGGAAAAAGCCGAAGACACCTTTGAAAAGCTATAATTGGTCTTTTTATAAGCCTGGGATTTGACGTATTCCTCATCGTCATAAACGTCACTTAATTCTTCGGGAACGGCATCGCCGAAATGCTTTGCGTTCAGGTAGTCCAATACCTGGTCTACAATAAAATCCAATAATAATATGCCGATGATAATGTAAAAAAGTACGGTTGGAGTCATGAATTTCTCTTTTGTTAAAATACGATCTTATCAGGATTTTGTTTAGTATGAAAAATGTCTAAGATAATGACTGAAGTTTCTTTTCGTTCATAAACGATCTTATAACTCCATTTGGGTATAAATCTGTATTTTTCCTTTTGAATAATTGGCTCTTTGGCATATTCGAACCGTTTATCCCCCAGAGAATCTCCAATTTCCAATAAAGTGTCGATTACTCTTTCTGCGTTTTGGGGACTAAATGGATAGATATAATCGTAGATGCCGGCAAGAGATTCCTTAGCTTTTTCCGACCAGATCACTTCCATTATTTGCGATTCAGAATATAGTTTTTAACTTCTTCGGATGTATAGGTTTTGTCCCCTTTTTGAATACCCGTACTGATTTTTTCAATATGGGCAATATACTTTACTTTGGTCAAAGGTTCCCCATTGGAAGTATAAGCTACAATTTCGGTTTCTGAAAGAAGTTGTTCGATCTGGTCCAATACAGAATCATCCTGAACCTCCAGTATTTTTTTGGTAATATTAATTTTTCTGTCCGATGTAGTTTCCATAACGCTAAGATACGATTTTTTGAATTATAGATTCACCACTGTTACCCGAATCCTGTGGATTTGAAATATAGGGACATTTACAGGAACCCTCTCTGCCTCTTTGCTTCGAAAATCAGAATTGCCGCACTGACGGAAACATTCATGGAATCTATTTCTCCCTGCATGGGAATGATAATATTCCGGTCTGAATTCCGGAGCCATTCGTCGCTCAGACCGGTAGCTTCGGCACCAACCACCAGGGCGGTAGCCCCGGTAAAATCTACTGTATGATAATGGACGGATGCCGTCAGCGCGGCACAATAGGTCCGTATGTTGTTTTTCTTCAGGAAGCCCAGGACTTCTGCCGTACTTCCCGTGGCAATTGTTCTGGTAAACACACATCCGACACTGGAGCGAATAATGTTAGGGTTATAGAGATCCGATTTCGGATTGGCAATGATCACGGCATCTATGCCGGCCGCATCTGCGGTGCGGAGAAGCGCCCCTATGTTCCCGGGTTTCTCCGGGGCTTCGGCAACGAGGATAAGCGGGTTTGTTTTTGTAAATGAAACCGTGTTCAGCGTGTGTTCTTTACTTTCGGATATGGCCAGTATACCCTCCGTTGTCTCCCGGTAGGCCAGTTTCTGGTATACTTCCCTGGAGATACTTATGATTTCCGGTTTCCGGGGGATATTGTCAAAAAGTGCTTCTATTTCAGCCGCCCGGAAGAGGTCTTCATATATCAAAACCGAATCGATCTCGTAATTTCCTTTTAAAGCCAACGACAGTTCCCGCTTTCCTTCCAGAACAAATAAACCGGATGTTTTCCGTGTCCTGGATTTTTCCTTGAGTTGGAGTACCTGTTTTACGATCGGGTTCTGAACACTGCTTATTGTTTTCAATCTGGACGTTTTGCCGCAAAAATACGAATCTTCTGCTTACTCACTAAGTGTCCCGATAATATCGGGATTAAATACCCCGGTACCTGTTCTGAGCGGTCGAAAGGTAGATTCCGGGTTTCAGGGTATAAATTACAAGTTGCAGGTTCCAGGTTCCAGGTTCCAGGTTTCAGGTTTCAGGTTTTGTTTTGTAAGGCATTGGTTGTCAAAACCTCTACAGAGGTGACTGAGTGTTCCGAACTGTGTTCGGAATGTACCGAAGCCACCGGGCCCCCAAAATAACACAAGGCCGTCTCTGGGGGATAAGACGGCCTTGCAGGTGATCTATACGGGTAGAGGTTAACGTTCGGCCTCGTATTTGCCCATATAGCGTTTCCACAATTTGGTTTGGTGTGATTCCAGGCTTATTTCCCTGCCCTGGATAAAAGCGTGGGGAAGGATGTTGGTGCGCATATCCAGCGCATCTCCTTCGGAGATAAATAAAGTGGCATCTTTTCCGGTTTCCAGGGTTCCGGCAAAGTCATCGATGCCCAGTATTCTGGCATTGTTTTCCGTGATGATCTGTACGGCTTTCTCTTTGTCCAGACCGTAAGCGGCAAATGTGCCTGCGTAGAAAGGAAGGTTACGCGTGTTCATACGTTCCATGGCCCCGCTCATTTCCAGGCCGACCAGGATGCCTTTGTCCGATAACATTTTGGCCAGCATATACGGTTGTTTCACATTGTCATCTTCTCCGGAAGGGAGTCTGTGCGGCCGGCTCAGTACTACGGGAATATTATTTTTAACCAACAGCCCGGTTACTTTATAAGCTTCTCCGCCCCCTACGATAACAATTTTCTGTATCCCGTTTTCTTTGGCAAAGTTGACGGCATCGGTAATTTCTTTTTCGCCATCGGTGTTTATGTACAGTTTCTGAGAACCGTCAAAAAGCCCTGTAAGAGCTTTAAAAGGAAGGTTTTCAGGGGATTTGTCTCCTTTCAGATAAGCTTTTGCCCCGGTTATGAAAGTCGTGATCTCCCGTACTTCCTTCTCGTATTCTTTGTTTGGCATAAACTCGCTGGGGCCGCTGAATCCCCATCCTTTGGAACGGAAGGCATTGGGCCAGTGCATGTGGATACCGTCGTCCGTTTTGATAGCCGCGTCTTCCCAGTTCCAGGCATCCAGTTGTACCACCGAAGATGTCCCGGAAATAAGTCCCCCTCTCGGGGCTACCTGGGCCATCAGAATCCCGTTGGGTCTACAGCTTTCCACCACTTTGGATTCCGCGTTGTAGGCAATAAGGCTCCTGACATGCGGGATCAGTTCGCCGGTATCCGCCTGGTCGTTACTCGCCCTTACCGCGTCTACTTCCACCAGTCCGAGGGTGGAGTTGGCGGCAATAAATCCCGGGTATACGTGTTTACCGGATGCCTGGATAACCTTGTCGTATTCCGAAGCCGAAACTCCCGATTGCGGCCCGGCATAGGTGATCTTCCCGCCTTTAAATCCGATCGCGCTGTTTTCTATGACACTACCGTTACCTATATGCGCCGTAGCGCCGGTTATAAGAACAGATTCGGTTTGCTTTGCTGCCGGGGTTTGCTGTGCGGAGATAACCGTACAGGAAAGTAGCAGCACGAAATAAAATATATTTTTATGAATTTTCATGAGTAAAATTTTTATAATGTGTTTTATTTCTGCATTCAGATAATGTTTGAAGTAATTCAGAATTACCTGCTATGAGGGCAAGTTTCTTTTTTCTACTCCATTTTTTTAATTTCTTTTCAAATATCTCTGCTTGCTCAAATTGCATAAATTCCTGATGGAAAATAAGTTTCACAGGCCTTCTTCTATACGTATAGGAATCCTTATTTAGGCCATTATTATGCTCTTTAATTCTTCTTTCCAGGTTATTGGTTAAACCTGTGTAAAGAGAATCATCGGAGCATTTTACAATATAAACGAAATAGAATTTCATTTCCCTGAATTTATATTTATCTGAACAATGTGTTACAAGCATATTAAGCCTCTCGACTCCGCTCGAGGTGACAGAGTTACTTTACAAGCTGTCCGGCCGAGCGGAGTCGAGGCCTTTTAAATTCCGTACACTTCCGTATCGCAGTGAAAATGCTTCTCTTCTTTCTGCTTCGGAGCCTGGGTTTTCATTCCCTTGTTCTTGGCTTTGATCATCTGGTTGATGAGGTCATTCCTTTCCTGTGCGATGCTTGCCTGCATTTGTTTCATCGTTTCATAATCGTAGTAAGGGACCCCTTCTATAAAGGTTTTTTCGGCAATAGCGTAAATGGACAGCGGGTGATCGCTCCAGAGCACTACGTCGGCGTCTTTCCCTTCTTTGATACTTCCTACCCTGTCGTCAAGATGCAGCATCTTGGCCGGGTTGATGGTAACCATTTTCCAGGCTTCCTCTTCGGAAACGCCACCGTATTTTACGGTTTTACCCGCTTCCTGGTTAAGTCTGCGCGACATTTCGGCATCGTCGGAGTTGATGGCGACGGTCAGTCCCTGGCTTTGCATAATGGCTGCATTATAGGGAATGGCATCATTCACTTCATACTTATACGCCCACCAATCGGAGAATGTAGAAGCACCGAGCACGCCGTGTTCCTTCATCTTATCCGCTACCTTATAGCCTTCGAGTATGTGGGTAAAAGTATTGACAGGAAAGTCAAATCTTTCCGTAACTTTCATCAGCATGTTGATCTCGCTCTGTACGTAGGAATGGCAGGTAATAAAGCGTTCTTTGTTAATGATCTCGGCAAGAGTTTCCATCTCGTAGTCAAAACGGTATGGTTTCCCGCTTTTCTTTTTGGCATCGTATTCTTTAGCACGCTGAAAATAGTCCGTATATACCTGTTCGACGCCCATTCTGGACTGTGGGAAACGGATGGTCTGCATATCTCCCCAGTTCGATTGTTTTACGTTTTCTCCCAGGGCAAACTTGATGAATTTAGGTGAGTTCTCGTAAATGAGTTTTTCTGCGGGCAGTCCCCACTTTAGTTTAATAATGGCCGATCTGCCTCCTATGGGATTGGCGGAACCGTGCAGTATCTGTATGGAAGTAACCCCTCCGGACAGATTGCGGTATATATTGATGTCATCCGCATCTATAACATCTTCCATAATCACTTCCGCGGAAGAATTATGCCCGGCTTCGTTAATGGAAGCGGCTGCGATATGCGAATGCTCATCTATGATCCCGGCAGTAAGGTGTTTTCCGGTGGCATCTATAACCGTGGCGCCACCTGCGGAAAGGTCTTTGCCTATACGGGATATTTTTCCGTTTTTGACCAGCACATCCGTATTTTCCAGTACACCGTCTTCCTCGCTGGTCCATACGGTGGCATTTTTAAAGAGAATGCTTTCCTGTTTCGGAAGTTGTGAGAATCCGTATGCTTTGTTCGGGAAGGTAACCGGAACTGTTTCCGGGACAAATTTTTCCTCTTTTTCTTTTTTCTCTTTTTCTTCGTAAGCTGATTTCCTGGTCGCGGTCCAGCTTCCTTCTGTGCCGTCCCCCGACAAGGCTTTGCCGCCAAGAGTTTCCGGGGTGGTAACCAAACCTGATAATCTCAGGAAACGGGAACCTTCTTTTTCGGGAGAAAAGAAAAGGTTGAACCAGCCGTTTTCATAAGTTAATTTGGAACTGATTTTGGTCGTGTCCGATTTCAGTTCCGGTTTCGGGGAAGAAACTTCCCCTGTAATGTTCAGGGTGTATGTTTTTCCACCTGCATTTAAAGTGTATTCACCGCGGATATCTTTGATGTTCCTGTCCGCTATAGTGTGCTTTTCTCCTAAAACCCAGTTTTCATAAAGGGTAGTTTTTTTGTCGAAGATATCTCCCGAGGTTATGAGAAAATTGGCATAACTTCCGTTTTTGAGATTACCTATATCACTTTTCCCCAGAAGCTCCGCAGGAACAGTGGTAAGGGCTTCCAGGGCCTTGGTTTTATCCAGTCCGTAATCAATAGTGCGGAGCAGGTTTGTTTTAAAGTCTGTCGTTTTTTCGAGTCCGGAGAGTGTGAATGCAAAGGGGACCCCGTTTTTGGCAAGGGCAGCGGGATTTCCGGGAGCCTGGTTCCACAAACGCATATCCGCGAGGGATACCTTTCCGGCCTGGTAAGGATCGGTTACGTCGTAGGCTTCCGGAAAGTTCAGGGGGAGGATAAAACTGGTCCCCGTAGCTTTTATTTCCGGGATACGCTGATATTCATCACCACCGCCTTTTAATATGTACTTCAGACCGAATTCCTTAGCGATCTTATAGGCACGAAGGTCGTTCTGGTAACTGCCCGCATCAAATATCTGGGGAAGGGTTTTATTCGTGTTCAGCGCTTCGAGAGACATATCCTTGTTCTCCGTATTTCCTCCTGCATACCACTCCGCGTCTTTATACATCTGGCGGATAAGCGCCATAGCTCCCATAAGCGAGGTAGGGTAATTCTGTGCAGAAGCAACGCTTTTGGTAAAAGAGAGATGCTGGGCGGCTTTTTCGTCCAGGATGCGCATATCATAAGTGTCCAGGGAATCCAGGGCAACGAGCACACTGGTACCCCGTACAATACCATCGGCCACGTGGGTGTTCACCGTACCGAAACCGGCCTGCAGTAATTCTTTGGCCTTCTTGGCGTCGAACGAAAACTTATCCAGGGCATTTTTCTCCGGCATAATATGATCGTTCCAGTAAAAGCCTTTCCGGGAAGCGTCGTATTGCGGCGAACGTCTGCCACGACCTTGCCTGGCAGGTTTTTGTATACCGAATTCGCTGTGAATATCAATAAAAGAAGGATAAATGTATTTTCCTTCCAGGTCTGTCACCACACTGTTACCGGGAATGGAAATTTTGCTTCCCACAGCGATAACTTTGCCCTTCTGAATTAGAAGAGTCCCTTTGTCGATAACCTGGGTGGGCGTGATGTAAATTTTCGCATTGGTAAATGCCGTGTAGTTGTTGTCTGTGGTTTTGACACCGTCATTCTTCGGAAAATATTCCTGGGCGTGTAGAGTAAACGAACACAGGAATACCAGTAATAATACGGGTAGCCTTTTTCTCATAACGTATTTGAATTAGAGTTTAGTAGGCTTAAAGTTAAGATAACTGTTAAAAAGCATGAGTTAGTTAAGGAAACTTTAACTTTTGATTATTAATGATCAAACAGACGTTCCCCGATATTTCTTTTAAGACAAAAAAACAGAGGATTTATACGATTTGTGTATTGTTGTTTTTTGCCACAGGTAAACTGAGGTATTCGGGGATAGGCTGGTAGGGAAGCGTTATTTATAAAGGATACCTTTTGTGGTAATTAACCAGGAGCGCCACGACATAACTGTATGTTTTTATTCCATCCGTCTGGTTGTTAGCTTTCAGGTATGCATTGAAGGTGTTTTTAAACACCGGTTCCGCCAGGTTTTCGTATTTGCTCCAGAATATGGCGACCTCTTCGTAATTCTTGAGAATACCCCGGTGCACCTGTTCCTTCAACCTGGTGAATTCTTCCCGGTCTCTCCGGTAAATCTCGTTCAGGCAATAGCGAAGCATATAAGCGTAACCGGAAAATTTAAAGTAAGGGTCCTTATTGGCTGTTGCAGCCAGGTAACCGATAAAATTGGCTTCGTTTTCCGCCGAAAAACCGATCTGGTGGGCTTCCTCGTGGCAGGTTATAAGCGGATAACGATAATCCAGATGGAGGCTGTTTACCTGGGCTTCGTTGGTAAACGGGTTAAGATAACCACTGTACCCCATATAGGTAAGGGGCAGGGAAAAAAGCGAACTTTTTATACTTGCAGGAGCGTAGTTGAAATGCGGATTATTTGCGGATATGACGGTATAACCGGAGGAAGACATACGATATATGTCCCTGCGGGAATAAGGCGGTTTGACCAATGTGGAGTCGTTTCCCGTAATTTCTTTTTGCAGGATATTAGTCCTGTCAATCAGTTTTTCAGTAAAGTTAACCAGTTCCTCTGTCGTATATGTATTTCCGATTTCAAGGGTCTGATGTATGGGAGGACGGTAATAGTTCATCCCCCAGAAGAGATGGAACGAAAAATAGACGAAAGAGATCACGATGAGGATCTCCCGGAAGAAGTACCACGGCTTACGCAAAAGATATTTTGTATTACGGACCAGGAAACGAAGTATGAAAATACCGGCAAGCGTATAAAAAATATCCCCGGCGGAAAAGGGAATCCATCCGAAAGCATAACGGAATCCCGCCGATATGAAAGGGTATATGCCGTTACTGTAATATTTTTCGATAAATTCCGGGGCCAGGGCCAGTAATTTGATGGCAATTACCTGGGGGATTATGGACAGCGCCAGGATGGTTCTCATTTTTTCGGACATGGGCTAAAAATAGGAAAATATATCCTATGACAGGAATACGGAATATAAAATTCCGGGCAAAAGCCCGTCCGTTGTGCTGGAAATACTCTTTTATATCGGGGTGACTTCGGTTTCTGTAAATTTTGGCACGAATACACGGATATATGAATAGTCATCTCAAAATTATTCGTGTATCCGCAGCAAAACGGATTTTCAGTTCGCCGGAAACCTATGGATTTCTAATTCATAATGTATTTTCAACCTCAAGCTACCAACTCCGAACTCATCAACTCCAAAACTAAAAAAGCACCTCACAACAAACCGTTTGAATTTTAATACGCATTTACCTTGTGTAAAATTCATCTGGAATTATTTCTCGCTTTTTCCGCAGCTTTCTGAGATCAGAGCAAAATACGGCTGTTAATAATCCTGTCCGGATTTAAAAGTTTCTGTAGTTTTGTAACAAACAAAAGGAAAAAATATGAGTTCAGAAATAAGATCCCTGGAACCTGCCGTGGTATGGAACAGGTTTGCAGACCTGAATGCCGTGCCCCGGGCATCCAAGAAGGAAGAACAGGTAATAGCTTTTATGTTGGATTTCGGAAAGAAATTGGGACTGGAAACCCTCAGGGACAAAACCGGAAATGTCATTATCCGTAAACCGGCAACACCGGGTATGGAAAACAGGAAAATGGTTGTGCTGCAATCACATCTCGATATGGTACACCAGAAAAACGCGGATACCGATTTTGATTTTAATACCCGGGGTATAGACATGTATGTGGAAGGAGACTGGGTAAAAGCCAGGGGAACTACGCTGGGGGCCGATAACGGACTGGGAGTAGCGGCTATTATGGCCATCCTGGAAAGTACCGATATACCACATCCGGCCATAGAGGCCTTGTTTACCGTCGATGAAGAAACCGGTATGACCGGGGCACAGGGGCTCGAACCCGGTTTGTTGAAGGGAGAAATACTGTTGAACCTCGATACGGAAGAAGATAATGAAATAGGTATAGGTTGTGCCGGGGGCGTGGATATAACCGCCCGGCGTACATATAAAGAAGAGCCCGTGCCCGACGATGCCGTCGCGTTTAAGATCACGGTGAAAGGATTGCAGGGCGGCCACAGCGGGATGGATATCCACAAAGGATTGGGTAATGCCAATAAAATAATGAACCGCCTGCTTTTTGACGGTTTTGAAAATTACGGTTTACGTATTGCCTCTGTAGAGGGGGGAGGGCTCCGAAATGCCATTCCACGCGAAAGTACGGCTGTGGTTGTGATAGAAAAGATACATAAGGATGCTTTCGTTTTTGAATTCGGTGAACAGGAACGGGATATCAAAAACGAACTGCAAACGATGGAACCGTCCCTGGAGATCACCGCGAAGCCCGTAGACAGCCCGCTGAAAGTTATGGAACTCGGGGTGCAGGAAGGCATTACGAAAGCTTTATACGGCGCACACAACGGCGTATACCGGATGAGTGCCGATATGATAGGGTTGACGGAAACATCCAATAATATGGCCAGAGTGGAGATCAAAGAAGGAAATATAAAGATCTCCTGTCTAACCCGTTCTTCGGTAGACAGTTCTAAAACGGACCTGGCCAATGCCCTTCGTGCGGTTTTTGAACTGGCCGGTTGTGAAGTGGAACTTTCGGGAAGTTATCCCGGCTGGCAACCCGACCTGGATTCTCCCGTATTAAAGGTACTTCGCAAAAAATATGAAATTCTGTTCCATGAAAAACCGGATGTAGCGGCATGCCACGCCGGACTAGAATGCGGGATATTGGGACAGAACTATCCGGAAATGGATATGGTTAGTTTCGGACCTACTATCCGTGGTGCGCATTCACCCGATGAAAAGGCAAACATAACATCGGTAAAGAAATTCTGGAAGTTCCTGAAAGAGATATTAAAGGACATCCCTGAAAAAGAATAAAAATATGAAACCTGTAGAATTCGGAACCTTTGTTGAGCAGTTAACTGCTCAACAAAGACCAAGATTTAAAATTAATTAATACTGACTACGCCTAACATAGGTTGCCTTTTTTCTTAAACTTAATGTATAATGAAAAAAGGACAAGAACACAGGGTGTTTGATTTAGGCCTCAAATTGCAATTAGTCAAGCAGATTGAAAAGGGAGAACTCCGGGTTCGTGATGTTAGCGAGCTTTATGATGTAAGTACCACGGCGGTATATAAATGGTTACGTAAATATTCCGATCTTTACGTGAGTAATACCCGAATGATAGTGGAAAGTAAAAGTTTATCAAAGAAGCACAAAGAGCAGGCAGAGCGCATTAAGGAGCTGGAACGGGCTTTGGGTCAAAAGCAAAT